>JBKBOE010000056.1:0-18762 GCA_046294915.1 Cyclobacteriaceae bacterium
CATCAGGCGACCAGGCGTACTGGTTGATGTTGCTTTTCTGGCTGGTTAGCTGTTCGGCTTCGCCTCCGTCCATGGAGATAATATGCAGCTGGGTGCGGTCGCTGTTGCGGGATGAAGTGAATGCCAGCCACCGGCCATCAGGCGAAAACTTCGGACTGAAGCAAGACTTATCGCCATACGTAAACTGGCGGTTCATACTTCCATCGGTGGATGCCACCCAAATGTGGGTAAGAAAATCTGACTTATCGCCCTCCATTAGCGGAACGGAGACTGTATAGGCAATATGTTTACCATTGGGAGACAGGGTGGCTGAAGTAAGGCGCTTGAATTTCATCATTTCAGCGGGAGTCCAGATGTTTTGCGCGAACAATCCCGTTGAGCAGATCAGCAGAAGCAACACGGTTCTCATAGCATTTACATTAAGGCGAAGGAAGATAGGATTAAAACCAACAACCATCAACTAAATAATGACCAACGCCACAACTACCTTGTGGCACGAATCATTTCCCGCTTTCCGGGCGGGCCCTGTAACGTTTCAACGATAAGGCCGGCTGCCTGTAAATCGCGCTTTACCTGCCCTTTGGCACAATAGGTAACCAGCACGCCACCCGGTTTAAGCCATGTTGCCACTTTCGCTAATAAATGGCCCGTCCACATATCCGGTTGCTTCTGGGGAGCAAAGGCATCGTAATAAATAAGATCAAACTGATTCTCTTTAAACTGAATTTGCTGAAGACTTTGCTTGAATTTTGTAAGCGTAAACGCTGGAGTTATTTCAATGGGTGTTTCCCATGGGGCCTGATGAAGCCTTTCAAAAGTTTCATCATCTGTGTATCGAAGCGATTGCCAGATTGCTTCGGGCAACGGAAATGTTTCAATGGCCTGATATATAATACTGGCATTCCGGGAACGGGCAACATCAAGGGTTAGCCAGGCATTAAGCCCCGTGCCAAAACCCACTTCAAAAATGGTAATCTGCTTTTTCGCTGAATCAAGTACATATTCAAAACCATTTCGGATAAAAACATGTAGGGACTCCTGCAACGCACCATGCCGTGAATGGTACGCTTCATCAAGCGCTTTATTTAATAGCGAATGCGATCCATCCGCTGTAACAATAAGCTCAAGGTTATTCACCTTCTTTGGGTTATACGCTTCGATAAATCAATGCTACCGCATAAGCACAAACACCTTCTTCGCGGCCCACATACCCCAGTTTTTCGTTGGTGGTTGCTTTAACCGAAACACAGTCTGCGGCAACCTGCAATATGGGGGCAAGTACTGCCTGCATCGCCTGGATGTGTGGGTTAATCTTTGGCTGTTCAAGGCAAATCGTACAATCCACATTGCCTACGCGCCATCCTTTATCGGCAAGCAAACGAATTACTTCTGTCAGAAAATATTTACTTTCTTTTCCCTTCCACTGCGGATCGTTGTTCGGAAAATGAAAGCCAATGTCGCGCAAACCTGCAGCACCCAACAGGGCATCGCACAGGGCATGGATGAGTACATCGGCATCGGAGTGGCCGGTTGCCCCTTTAACGGAAGGAATTTTTACTCCACCCAGCCAGAATGCACGGCCGTTTTCCAACGGGTGCACATCAAACCCAAAACCTACCCGTATATTCATGTTGCTTCTGATTTTGAATGATAATGTAGTACGTTCAGGTTTTCTTCCCGCAGAATTGCACCTGCTGCGTTCATAATATCTTCTGCGACTACTTTGTTCACCAGTTCCTTTTCAAGGTTTACATGATTCACATCACCCGACAGCGAAGCAAAGGCCAGGCTCATGGCGCGGTTCATTACCTCCACTTCATCGAACTCTAATGCCGTTTCCGATTGGTTTTTTACTTTCGTTAATTCAAGCTCATCAACGCCTGAGGTTATCAGTTCATTGATAACCGCTGCAATGGCTTCCTCTCCCTGCCGGGTGGATATGCCACTTCTTAATCTTCCGCTGATTACCAGAAGGCCGGGATCGACTGAACCCAATACATACGATGAAAGCGAAGTGAACAGTTCTTTCTCCTTCACCAGTTTTGCATAAAGCCTGCTTGATTCACCACGCCCCAAAATATCGCTGAGCAGGTCAGCCGCATAGAAGCCCGGGTGAAATCTGCCGGGCATGTGCCATGCCATGTAAAGGGAACTGGCCGGAACATCGGCCTCAACTTCAAGCACACGTTTTTGATTTTGAGCCGGTTCAACGGGCAGCCTCCGCTCTTTCTTATCACGTGCCGGAATCGGGCCAAACCATTTCTCTGATAATTGCCTCACCTGGTTAACGGTTACATTTCCGGCTACCACCAACACGGCATTATTCGGGATGTAATAGGTATAGAAAAAATCTTTTACATCTTCCAGGGTAGCCTCCTCAATGTGTGCAGGCTCTTTGCCAATGGTGGCCCACTGGTACGGATGGACACGATAAGCCAATGGCCGGAGTTTAAGCCATACATCGCCATAGGGCTGATTGAGGTAGCGCTGTTTAAATTCTTCAACAACCACCTTGCGCTGCACTTCAAGCACCCGCGGATCGAATGACAGCCCCAGCATGCGGTCACTCTCAAGCCAGAAACCGGTTTCGATGTTGGATGCCGGTACGGTGAGGTAGTAATTCGTGATGTCGGTGTTTGTAAAGGCGTTATTCTCTCCGCCAACAAGCTGCAGAGGTTCATCATAGTTGGGAATATTTACTGACCCTCCGAACATAAGGTGCTCAAAAAGGTGGGCAAAACCTGTTTTATCGGGCCGTTCATCACGTGAACCTACATCGTATAGCACGTTCAAAACTGCAATCCCTACGGTAGGATCTTCATGCACAATCACGTGGAGTCCGTTGTCTAGTTTAAATTCCGAAAAGGTGATCATCCCTCAAAAGTACTGAAATCATATTTTTAAGCCTGCCGTGATACCTTCAAAAACTGAATTACCTTTACATCGTTGACGTATTGTTTATGCAGTTCCTTCGTACAGGCCTTACTGATGAGAAGCTGAAACAGCTTTATGAAGCACTGATTCGCCCTCGCCTCATTGAAGAAAAGATGCTCATTCTGCTGCGGCAAAACAAAATAAGCAAATGGTTCAGCGGAATTGGCCAGGAAGCCATTGCGGTTGGTTTAACCGAAGCCTTGCAGCCCGATGAGTATATTTTACCCATGCACCGCAATCTGGGTGTGTTCACTTCGCGTAAAGTACCTTTTGAAAGGCTCTTTGCCCAGTGGCAGGGAACTCTTTCTGGTTATACAAAAGGGCGCGATCGCTCCTTTCATTTCGGTACAAAAGAGCACCACATTGTAGGAATGATTTCGCACCTGGGTCCGCAAAACGGTGTGGCCGATGGTATTGCCCTGGCCGGCAAACTGAAAAAAGAAAAAAAGGTTACCGCGGTTTTTAATGGCGATGGCGGAACCAGCGAAGGCGACTTCCATGAAGCGGTAAATGTGGCTGCTGTCTGGGATCTGCCCGTAATTTTTGTGATCGAAAATAACGGTTATGGTTTGTCGACACCAGGCAATGAACAATTTCGTTGCAAAAATTTTGTCGATAAAGCCATTGGCTACGGCATGGAGGGTATACAGGTAGATGGGAACAACATTCTGGAAGTTTTTAACACGGTGAAAAAAATTGCTGAGGATATCCGTTCTAAACCGCGACCCATACTGCTGGAGTGCCTCACCTTTCGGATGCGTGGCCACGAAGAAGCCTCAGGCACCAAATACGTGCCCAACGAATTGATGGAACAATGGGCTAAAAAAGACCCGGTGGAGAATTACGAAAAATTTCTGGTCGCTGAAGGGGTGCTGAGCGAACAAGACATTGAAAGCATCCGGAAGCAAATCAAAAAAGACATTGAAGCCGGATTAACAGTAGCTTTTAAGGAAACGCAGCCGCAACCCAACACCGAGGCAGAACTCAACGATGTGTATGCACCACATCCTTCACATGAGGAAACACCTTCATCAGGCAAGTCTTCGGAGAAACGATTCGTTGATGCGATTAGCGATGGCCTTCGTCAAAGCATGGAACGTTTTCCAAACCTCGTGTTGATGGGGCAGGACATCGCTGAGTATGGCGGTGTATTTAAAATTACCGATGGGTTTGTGAAGCAGTTCGGTAAAGAGCGGGTGCGCAACACACCCATTTGCGAATCGGCCATTCTGGGTGCGGCACTTGGGCTATCCATTAAAGGCATGAAGGCCATGGTAGAAATGCAGTTTGCCGACTTTGTTTCGGAGGGCATAACACAAATTGTAAACAACCTGGCTAAGGCATATTGGCGGTGGGCACAAAATGCCGATGTGGTGGTGCGCATGCCCACAGGAGCCGGTACAGCCGCTGGTCCGTTTCACTCCCAAAGCAACGAAGCCTGGTTTTTTCATACACCCGGCTTGAAAATTGTCTATCCGTCAAATCCACGCGATGCCAAAGGATTATTGTGCGCAGCATTTGAAGACCCAAACCCGGTTATGTACTTCGAACACAAACTCTTGTATCGTTCCATAAAAGAACAGGTACCTGACGATTACTACACGGTGGAAATCGGTAAGGCAAACCTTGTTCGCGAAGGCTCTGACATCTCCATTATTACTTACGGCATGGGCGTACATTGGGCAGTTGAAATTCTCAATTCGATGAATCACATTAAAGCTGATATTCTTGATCTCCGCACATTACTTCCTTGGGATAAAGAAGCGGTTGAGAACACCGTTAAAAAGAATAATCGCGTACTGATTCTCCATGAAGATACGTTGACCGGAGGTATTGGTGCCGAAATCAGTGCCTGGATAACTGAACATTGTTTTACCTGCCTGGATGCACCGGTTATGCGGGTTGCCAGCCTGGATACACCCATACCTTTTGCCTCCACTCTCGAGCAAAACTTTTTGCCAAAAGGTCGCTTAAAAAACAAGATTGAAGAACTGATGGCGTTTTAAACCTGCCCGAAGAGCAAAAGCCAGTTACATTGCTTTTTCGTACCTTAGCCTGCTATATCTGTGCGTTTTGAGTAATCCGTACCCACATCCTATGCCCATGCACCGGCAGCAACTCCTGCTGGCATCGATGGTGCTTGTCCTTACGGTTTACTTCACTCCGGCAGCCGCTCAAAACACAAAAGGCGATCAGCCCGGAAAACCATCGCGAGAGAACCGCTTTACATCCAAGCCAAAAAAAGCAAAGAGCCAGCGCACCGGTGCTAAACGAATTGTGCCCCAGGGAAAATCAAAAGCAACAAGTGCTTCGGGCAACAGGCCGGGTAAACCGCTTCGCCCGATTTACAAAAGCAAGCCGGGCAAAGAAAAAGCGTGGGAAGGTAATGCGGCAGGCAACCGTGTTCAGGTTCGTTCAGCCACCGGCCAAACACGAAACGTGTACCCGCAACGCGGCCCTTACGTTCGCACAAATACAAAAGATCCGCAAACAAAATGGCGTGCTGTTCCTGCTACACGGGTGAGTGTTCGCTCGGCCACAGGACGTACACGAAATGTTTATCCGCAGTCCGGCAGATTCGTTCATAACCCTTCCTCCAAACCGGGCAAAGTGTCGTCACCCGTTTTTTCAAACAAAAGCTACGTTGCCCGCAATCAGCAATCAGCAAGCCTGAATGAACCTCCGCGTAGCCGCAGAGTTAAGCCCTCATCGGCTTCGGGTGCCTACATCGCCCGTAAGAGTATCAACCCGTACGCTGGCTTCTGGAACAGGAAACAAAAAGGAGAACGCGCCTACACAGGGGATATTTCCGGCCGAAGGCTACGAACAAAAAATTACGAAACACCACGACCAAAAGTTATAAAGCCCACAACCACCCCCTACTATGGGCGCAAACGCATTGGCGACAGGCCTTACAAGGGTCCTGCTGGCGGTCGCTACGTAACCGCTACCCGCGAAAGCCGCGCATGGAAAGGTGATATTACCGGAAGGAAAATTCGCGGAAGAAACTTTTCAAGCCGGGGTAAGTTAGAAGCCGGCCAGCCGGTTTACCCGTTGCGCGTAAAAAGAGATCGTTTTGGCGACAAGCCATACAAAGGAACAATTCCCGGTGGTGGATACAAGTCTGCAACACAATCGGGTGAAAGACGGCCCGGTACTGTACCGGTTCAGGGCCGTGCCCCGGGTATAGGAGCTAAAGGAATTGATACCTATCAGGGGAACATTAAAGGAAGAAAATTTTTTGATGCTCAGGGTGGCAGTTTTGCGGGTTACCAAAAAGCAAGGAAACCCCTGAAAGGTGGTGGCAGTGTAAGTGGTAAACTCTGGAACAATCAGCAAACCCCCATTCAGGGAAGAACACCCGGAATTGGCGGCAAAGGTATCGATACGTACCAGGGCAATATAAAAGGAAGGAAAACATTTGATGCTCAGGGCGGAGATTTTACCGGATACATCAAAGCAAAAAAGCCGCTTAAAGGAGGTGGAAGTGTGAGTGGCAAACTTTGGAACAACCAGCAGACTCCCATTCAGGGAAAAACACCCGGAATTGGCGGCAAAGGTATTGACACATACCAGGGCAACATCAAAGGAAGAAAGACCTTTGATGCTCAGGGTGAGGATTTCAGCGGATACATCAAAGCACGTAAACCCCTGAAAGGTGGCGGCAGTGTAAGCGGTAAACTCTGGAATAACCGCCAGCAACCAATACCGGTAAGAACCCCGGAGAAAGAATTCGGGTACTTCCCCGGCAAACACAAACAATTCGATTTCAAGCCCAGCATGCGCGATCAGGGCGAAGAATTTGCCGGAGTATACAAAGCAAAGCGGCCCCAGAAAGGCGGTGGCAGCATAAGCGGCAAGTTATGGAACAACAATGAACAACCCATTGCAGTACGAACTCCCGATGAGCGTGCAGCTCGTGCAGGCCGCTACCAGGGTAATGTAAAGGTGGATAAAAAAGAGCCCAGCAAAGAGGTTGGCGGGTTTCCGGGAAAATACCGTCAGTTCGATTTGTATCCCGATATGCGCGACCAGGGTGAAGAGTTTACCGGTTACAATCGGTTATCCCGATTTAAGCGAAACTACCTTAAAAACCCCAACCAGTCCGATGAGGCCATCAAGAAAACCAGACCCGATAAAACCACCTATGAAGTTGACGGATTGCAGGTGCGTGTAAAGCGCAGGCCCTACATTGAAAACAAAAACAGTGCTAACGAAGCCCTGGACAAATTAAAGCCTTCTAAAAACAACCAGGAAGTTGCCGGTTTGCAGGTCAGCATAAAAGAAGGCGACTATAAAACCAAACCGCATGCTGCTAAAGGCGCCCTGCCCGGAATTGCCGCCAGCAAAACCTCCATGAAGGCCAGCGAATTCTACAAAGTATCAAAACTGGAATGGGATTATAAGCATAACCCAAGCAGCAGCAAAGAAGCGCTGGATGTACGCGAGCCCGGCAAAGCCTTTGCGCGTGTAACTGACTATCAGGGCAATATCCGCATGAAGAAATTTGACCTCTTTGGAAAAAGGGAACTCCACCCCGATGCCCAGTTTGTGAAAACCAACAAGAATAACGTGAAAGAAGAAAAAGACCTGCTCACGAACTTTAAGTTATGGTGGGCGCGTTTATTCAGAAAGAATGAAACCCAACCCGATAACCTCAAAGAAAAAATCAGGAAACCCCGGTTCGACAAACGCGAGCAGGGCCTGTGGTACGACTAACTGAATATGCACTGGAAAAATCTGAATACGCTTCCGCAAGTAGAAGAACTGCTCCATGCAGAACACCCTTCACTGCTCTTTAAACACAGCACGCGGTGTTCGGTTAGTGCAGCGGTGCTTAACCGGCTTGAAAGAAACTGGGATAACAAGGAAATGCAGGGAATCACACCGTACTTTCTCGACCTTCTCACCTACAGGAACATCTCGGATAAAATTGCTGAAACCTTTGCCGTACAGCATGAGTCTCCGCAGGTACTCATCATCAAAAACGGAAAAGCCATTTATCACGCCTCGCACTTCGATATTCAGTACGAGCAACTCAAGCAGGTAATCAAAAGTTAAAAATTACGGTTTGTTTTACCGATTCATGAAGGCTTAACGCTACCGGGCAGGTTAGCGCAGTATTTTTAAGTTTTTGTTTCTGAGCTTCTGTAGCGTTGAGATTCGGGTGTGTTAGGGTTATTTGTATCTCGGCAATTTTACGCGGATTGGAAGCCATTATTTTTACCACTTCCGTTTTCATCCCGGTCATATCAATCTGGTCGCGTTCAGCCACAATGCCCATGGTAGTGAGCATACACGAACTCAATGCAGCGCAAATCAGGTCAGTAGGACTAAAAGCTTCACCCTTACCCATATTATCCGGTGGGGCATCCGAAATAAATGACTGACCGGAACGGGTATGGGTTAAGGTGGTTCTAAGGCCCCCTTCGTAAATATTGGTTAGCGTGCTCATTGGAAATAACTTAGATTCTATTTTTGCGTTACTTTGAAAGAAACTAATTTACGACAAGTTGCCAAAATGCGTGAATTACATACCAAATTGCTGATATTCTTCTTACTCGGGCTGGGAATTTTGGCCTACGGCCAGACCCAGGACAGCTACGAGTACCAGTCAGAATTTGTGTGGGGTATTAACAAAAACACAGCGGGTGGACTGATAGGCGGATTCACCTTTAAAAAATCACGTAAGCTAACCGACCGGATGCTTGAGACATTCGGACTGGAAATTATGAACGTTAAGCATCCTCAGGAATTGCGTTTCAATTCCTATGCAACCGGCAATTTTTTCATCCTCGGAAAAAGCAATTACCTCTATGCGTTTCGGTTTCAATATGGACGCGACTTTATCTTATTTAAAAAAGCTCCGCAGCAGGGTGTAGAAATAAAAGCAGTGTTTGCTGCAGGTCCAAGTCTGGGTCTGGTTGCTCCTTATTATGTAGAGTATTCCGTAGATCAAAGTGGGTTTTTAACCTTGCGGAAGCAATATGACACCACCATCTCAATTGAACGGATTTGGGGAACCGGCCGGTTGTTCGAAGGACTGGGCGAATCGGATGTGGTTTTTGGCGGAAACCTGAAAGCCGCTTTGAATTTTGAGATGGGCGATATTAAGAGCTCCGTAACCGGTTTTGAAGCAGGGTTTTTGCTGGACGCTTATACCCGGCCCATCGAATTCATCCCTACGGCCAAAAAATATTCGGTTTTTCCCACCTTATTTTTAGCAATATTCTACGGCAGCCGCAAATAGCCGATTTTTCTTACTCCGGATTGTGACCTTTTTCTATATTTGACGTTCTATTGTCAAATTTCTGAACCTATGGAACCTAAAAAGACAGAAAAAGCGGATTTAACCAACAAATCCTGGTTGTTCTTCAACATCGGGTTAGTTATCACGCTGATTATTGTGGTCATGGCATTCGAGTTTCGGTCGTATGATGACACCGACCTGAAAAATCTTGGTAAGAATACCAACACCATTGAAGAAATTCTGGAGGTGCCTCCCACCGAGCAGCCACCCCCACCACCCCCTAAAATTCAGCAACCTCAGATTATTGAAGTGCCTGATGAAGAAGAAATTAAAGAAGACATCAAGGTTGAGTTTGACGTAGAAGTAACAACCGACACCAAGGTAGAGGAAATCACCATCGCACCTGTTGTTGAAGAAAAAGAAGATGTTGACCAGATCTTTTTGGTTGTTGAAGAAAGTGCTACGCCAAAAGGAGGTATGTCTGCATTCTATAAATATGTACAGGATAAAATGAAATATCCGGCCCAGGCCCGGAGAATGGGCATTGAAGGCAAAGTATTTGTTGAGTTCGTTATTAACCGCGATGGTTCAATTCAGGATGTTAAAGCCATCAAGGGTATTGGTGCCGGCTGCGATGAAGAAGCCGTGCGGGTTGTTCAAAGTGCTCCTCCATGGAACCCGGGCAAGCAACGCGGTAAACCTGTACGTCAGCGATATGTGGTGCCCATCATCTTCAAACTCGGATAAGGAAGGTTTATTTAATAATAGAAAAGCCCGGTTCAAAGCCGGGCTTTTTCTTTATCGTAAGACCAAACCAAGGATAATACCTAAAAGAATAATAAATGGTGCGGGGATTCTGGTAAATGCCAACACACAAAAAGTGCCGATGGTTACCCCAAAATTAAGAACGGTATTTTGCAAAGGCTGAAACAGAATAACGGCTGCTGCTGCGACCAACCCCGCACTGGCAGCCGTAATGCCTTCCAGCGAAGCACGGATGGCACGGTATTTTTTAAGGCTGTCCCATATCCGGATGACAAAAAAGATCAGAAAAGTGCCCGGAAGAAATATACCCGCTGCCGACATAAATGCGCCCGCCAATTCACCGGCTATTCCATATTCACGCATGGAGAGCGAACCGATAAATGCACTGAATGAAAATACCGGACCCGGGAGCGACTGCACAACGGCATAGCCGGACAGAAACTCCTGAGACGTGAGGTATTGCTTTGGTGCATATTGTACAAATTCGGTATACAACAACGGAGTAAGCACCTGGCCTCCTCCAAAAATCAGGCTTCCGTTACGGTAAAAATTTTCAAACAGGCGAATAGGCAGGGCACCGGTAATTGCGCCCAGTCCTGCAGCTACCAATAACACACCAATCCACAAAAAAAAGTTAGCCCATGCTATTTCAAACTTTGTTTTTGCTTCTTTCGGTTGCTCTTTGTATTTAAGCGCTGCTATCAGGCCGGCTACCAGCAAAATGACCGGAAAGACAAACGGTGTTTGAATGAAGTAGGATGCTAACGCAGCAACTATCATTAAAGCAATGCCGGTTTTAGTATGAATCGTTTTTAAACTGATGGTATAAGCTGCATAACTTACAAAGCCCACAGCCATGGGTTGAATAAACCGGGTGAACTCCAGCGACCAGTTCTTTTCCTGTATATTCGAAAGTAGCACGCCCATCATAGTCATGAAAAGAACCGAAGGCAATGCCCACACCAATAATGTTAGGTACGCAAGGTTGGGCCCACCAATTTTAAAACCCACTGCGGTAAGCGTTTGTGTAGAGCTTGGCCCCGGAAGTATTTGGCAGAGCGAGTTGAGTTCCATCAGGTCAGCCTCACTGAGGTATTTGCGCTTGCTTACCAAAACCCGCTGAAAGTGTGCCAGGTGAGCCTGAGGGCCTCCAAAAGAAGTAAGCGCCAACCATAACACATCGCGCAAGAAAATATAGTATCGGACACGCTGGTACATGGTTGTTGCCGGATACGCGTAGTTACTTTTTCTTCAACCCTATTTCAGCCAAACGCTCCTCTAAAAACTCTCCAGCTGTAATATCAGGCCATAATTTTGGATGATCCGCATCCACACATGATGGAAGTGCAGCCAGGCTCATTTCGCTTCGCGGATGCATAAAAAACGGAATGGAATACCGGGGCATGTTCATCTTATCGCGTGGCGGGTTAACCACCCGGTGAATGGTGGATTTTAATTTTTTGTTGGTCAGCCGTTCCAGCATGTCGCCAACATTTACAACCAGTTGCTCCGGTAAGGCTGTAATGGGTATCCATTTACCATCCCTGCGTAATACCTGAAGGCCATCCGCACTGGCACCCATAAGCAGGGTAATCAGGTTAATGTCGCCATGTTCGGCAGCACGCACGGCATCAGCCGGTATATCATCAGGGTTCGTAATGGGGAAATAATGAATGGGCCGTAAGATGCTGTTGCCGTGATGTACTTTGTCATCAAAATAAGTTTCGGGTAAACCCAGGTAAAGGGCAATGGCCCGAAGCATGTACACTCCGGTTTTTTCAAGCCTGCGATAAACGGCTAAACCGATCTCCCTGAATTCGGGTAGCTCATCGGGCCATACGTTGGCCGGATATTCCTTCTTGATCGGATCATCATCTTCAACCTCCTGGCCGATGTGATAAAATTCCTTCAAGTCACCGGTATTCCTTCCCTTAGCATGTTCCTTTCCTTTACCAATGTATCCACGCTGGCCCGCCAAACCGGGTATTTCGTATTTTTGCTTCACCGCATCAGGAAGGGCGAAAAATTTTTTCACGGTTTCATAAAGGCGCCCGGACAACTCATCGGAAAGATAGTGGTTACGTATGGCAACAAAACCAATGTTGTTATAAGCCGAACCGAGATCAGTAACGAATTTCTCCTTCTTAATTGGATCGCCACCTGTAAAGTCAGCTAAATCCAGCGAAGGAATCTGGTCGTACAATATTTCGCTCATAAGGTTGGCGTTAAGGGCTGTATGCAAGCTACAGAATTTTAGGTAAATTGACTTCCCGAAAAATCCGATATTGACGTACTACACCATTCTGATTTATGAAAACCCGGAGAGAATTTATCCAAACGGCCGCTAAGGTATCTGTACTAGCCACAGTGGCCCCACCGTTAATGGCCGAAACTGCCTGTGCTTCAGTTGCCACCAAACAACCCGTGTCAAGTCCGGCATTAGCTTTTGCACAGGTAAATCTTCCCTATGCTTACAACGCCCTGGAACCAGCCATTGACACCCTTACGATGGAAATACACTACAGCCGGCATCATGCTGCCTATGTAAAAAATGTAAATGATGCCATTGCCGCTGAAGGTATTGCTTATACCACAGAAGCCGAATTTTTTTCCAACACTTCGCGCCTTTCAGCTAAGGCTCGTAACAACGGGGGCGGGGCATGGAATCATAATTTTTTCTGGACTGTTATGAAGCCTGGCGGTGGCGGAACTCCTGTCGGAAAAGTTGCCGATGCGCTAAACGGTGCTTTCGGGTCTTTCGAAAAATTTAAGGAACAATTTTCTGCAACTGCCATGAGCCGGTTTGGCTCGGGGTGGGCCTGGCTGGTAAATGACGGTGGCAAACTGAAAATCGGATCAACCCCAAATCAGGATAACCCGCTCATGGATATCAGTGAACTTAAAGGCATACCGTTGCTGGCGCTGGATGTATGGGAACATGCCTATTATCTGAAATATCAAAACAAACGCAACGAGTATATTGCCAACTGGTGGAGTATTGTAAATTGGGATGAGGTTGGTAAACGATTGAGTTAACCTCCTATCCTAGGATCCTTACTTGTTCACATTTCCGGGAACATTACCAAACGGAACCGTCAGGCCCAGTATCGGGAAGGCAAACAGTTCGCCCCCGGTATCCGATGGAATAAGTAATGCAAAATCTATCCCCACTCGCTTTACCATTCTTCTTCCACCAATGGAGAACAACATAATTCTTTCTCCTCCCAAATCGATGTAATAATTTTCGGTAATGATATAGCCTCGTTCGCCCGTTCGTAGCATGGCACTCAACGTTATGGTGGGCGTTTCAGCCCAATCACCACCGGCATAGCCATACCCCAGACCAAAACTGAGGTTTTTATCACGCGACCCAAAAGTTGTTACACCGTAAGCTATACCAAAGCCGGTATTCGCCTCACCTAAAACCGTTCCCATTAACGCACCAGCGCCTACACTAAATTTATCTTTTGCTACCGGTATAGAAACTTTGGGAGTTAGCCATGCAGGTGAAGACGTCCCGGCAAAAAGGAACAGTGGCATTATTCCTGCACCAATACTAAAATGATCAGTAACACCTACACTTACCTGATTGAAGAATACCCATATATTCTGATAATACGCTTCACCCTTGCGGAGACCATATCCGTTGGGTTGCCAGAAATAACGGGTTGACTGCGGATTTTCAAACCAGTACCTGCCGTCTTTTGGCCGTTGCTGTATGGCCACCATACTCTTAATGTCTGCTTTCCGGAGGGTAATCTCACCTAGTTTCTCCGTTTTCAAACGAATAACGGTTTGATCCTGCTGAACAATCTGACCGATGTACTCATTTCCATCGCGTGTTTCTATGCGGTACCGGGTGGTGTCTTGATTCTGAGCCAAGCCGGTTGACACAACAAAAAATGCAATTATCAAAACAAGTGAAAAAACCGTTTTCATATTTATACCCGTTATTACCACCTTGCCAAGGTTAAAATAAAAAGTTATCTTTAGTAATGACCAGAATCACTTAATTTAGTGATTCTTATCAACTCTGTAAATGGTACGCTGTATTTGATATGTTTTTATACAATGTAACCGTGGGTATTGACCAGACCGATGAGGCTCTGTGGCTGAAGTGGATGAAGGAATCACATATGCAGCATGTGCTGAACACGGGCATGTTTACTTCTGCCAAAATTTACAAGGTGTTGCACGATAATGAGGACGGCACGTTATCGTACAGCGTACAGTACCAGGCCAATTCGCTGGAAAACGTGCTGCAGTACCTGGAGAAATTTGCTCCGGCATTGATCGAAGAGCACAAACAGAAATTTAAGCACGTAGCCTTTCGTACATTGCTGGAAGAAGTGTGAACCTGAAGTTCGGGAATTTTGTTTTTGTGATTATCCGCTCCTTGGTAGTTTTCATGTTTCACTTAACTTGTGTTATATGAATGCCCGAAAAGTTACTCTTGAAGAAATCCGGTCGCTTCAATTTGCCGGAGAAGATGTACTTACCTCCTTTGAAGATAAATTTGAGCGCGAGCATAAGCTAAAAACGGCCATGGCGCTCACTAATTCTGATCATGAATCCATCAGCTTGTTTGTAAAATTATCCGGTGGCGAAGTGGTAGAAGTGGTGTCTGACCTGATTGACCTGGAAGAAGATTATGTGGAAATACACGGGGGTTTTGGAATTCCGGTCAGGGCTATTGTTGACGTTGGCGTTTAAGTTTTCTTCAGTAGATCTTCCATCTGTCTGCGTTCCAGGCTGCAGTTTATCCACTCGCCATCGCACTTAGGATTGTAAAATTTTCTATAAAAATTAATTGCCGGTTCATTCCACTCCAGTACCTGCCACAACATGCCGGAGCAGTCCTCATCCAGGGCATGCTGCATAGTGCGGTCAAACAACCGTTTTCCATATCCCTTACCGCGTTCACTTGCAGTTACAATAATGTCTTCAAGGTAAAGCCGTTTACCTTTCCACGTTGAGTATCGCCAGTAAAAAATAGAAATACCCACAATTCCCGCATTCGTCTCTGCTACAAAAAAATCATAGATTGGATTCGTGCCAAATCCATCTTTCTCCATTAAGGCTACCGTGTTGGTAACTTCATGCGGAGCACGCTCGTATTCTGCCAACTCCTTAATCAACTCCAATACGCGTGGTAAATCGCTTTTCATTCCTTTGCGTATGGTAACCGCATTATTCATAGAATTAACTCCTTATTGAAGAATGGAAATTAGAAAAATTTTTGCCCTGCTGACATCTCCCGTGAAGATACTTCTTTGATCAGAAAAGCATCCGTTTATTTTCTCAATTATAAAAAATTACCCATTCATCCAATTTCTGTTCCTTAGAAAAATATTCCCGCATCCATTCGGCAGCAGGCTTTAACTCTCCTTTTACAATCAGGACTGCTGGCTTTTGTAATGTGGTCAGTAGCCTGACCTTATCCGTTTTATTACTTAAATCAATTAAATTATCTTTCCAGGTGCTGTCGCTCTGAAACTGAACTTCCCGGTCGAGGTTATGGTTGCCATCCCGTAAGGAAATAATCTGCTTCTGAAGATGAAAACTCAATGAGGGTAATAAACGGTTATACACCATAATTTGATGCTCGTTCATTCCATTTCTTTCAATCCATTCCGCGAGAGGTTGAGTTGTGCTTATCCATAATCCGTTGTACTTAAAAAGAAAAGATGAAGTGAGCAATAAGCATCCGGTTAACAGCAAACTATAAATCATCAGCCTTGTGTGTAGGGCGATATGCATCCCTATCCGGAATACCATCAGCAGCACCAGAAAAAGTATGGGGATACTATTTACCCATAATGGCAATTCCAATTTATTGTACATATTGAAAAACACCACTAACCCTGCTGCCAGCAGACCCGCGTAGCTGAGCCATATTTTTTCAAAGACTTTTATCTGCTGTTGCGTAAGGAGTTTAAACCAATACGTACACACTAGCGCAATGCCAGCATATAACGGCAACACGTAAAGCACCAGCTTGGAACTGGAAATACTAAAAAACAAAAAGGGAATACCAATCCAGAAAATCAATATCCGCTTTATGGTTTTGAAGGAGGCCGGCTGATTCGCATCAGAAACTTTAAAGAACAGTATAAGAATCCAGGGAAGAGCCAGCAATGGTGCATAGGCGAGGTAATACCACCATGGCTCAGCGCGTTTAAATACTCCGGCAGCAGCATATCGCTCCAGGGTATGCCGGAAAAGAAAATAATCAATAAAATTCTTGTCTTCCAGTACGAGGACCATAAACCAGCTAAAGCCGATAAACAGAAAAACAAGGATGGCCAGAATGTAATGAAGTGTAAACGGTGTGCGCTCCACAGGTGTGAAAGGTTGTACACCCAACATTACAAGTACAGGAACAATGAGCACTACCGGACCCTTTGTGAGGAAACCCAGGCCCAGGCAAATGGCCATAAGATATACCCAAAAAATGCGGCCGCTAAGTTTCCATTGTATCCATGAAGCAATGGATGCCAGAATACAAGTGTTCAGGTAACTGTCGGTAGTAAGCCCTCGTGCCGAAGTAAGTACAATAGGCAAACTACTGTAAATAACTGCCGCTACCAGTCCATCGGTATCGCTACCCAGTATTTTTCGTGCAATGAAATAAACCAATACAACCTGAAGCAGGTAACTCACCACCAGAAAAAAACGGGCACCAAAAGCAGTAACACCAAAAATTGTATACCCTGTTGCTGTAATCCAGTAGGTAACCGGTGGTTTATGGTAATGCTTTATGCCCAGCAAAGCAGGGTGTAGCCAATCACCCGATTCAAGCATCTCTCTGGAGATTTCAGCGTAACGCGCTTCACTTGTTTCAATAACCCCCCAACTGCCCAGGTTAATAAATGAAATGGATAGCAGAAAAAATAAAATCAGAAGCAGCGAATAACGCGGACGGGATAAAAACGCATCCATAGTTTCAGTCAGCCTTTCTTTAACCCCAGAAAAATATTTCGAATGTAAACAACCAGTCCGAGTGATTGGGCCAACAACAAAACCGGATCCTGACGATACACTCCATAGCCGATTACGAGAACAGAACCCAATAGGCTCAGTATCCAGAAACCATCCGGCAACACGGAACGATGTCGTTTCTCAGAATAATACCACTGATAAATAAAACGCAAATTAAGAATCAATTGACCTGCAGCACCCAGTAGCACGATTAGCTGCGTGAAATCATTCTTCAACTCAAGCTCCGTAAGCATGCCTTGATTGAACAACCCGATCCAAACAATGGTACCCACCGGAATGAGTAAGAAGATTAAACGCAATGAAGCCGGAAAGATTAACCAGGCCGCTTTCAGTTGAAGATTACGTATATAGATATAATAGGATAGCACCTGGCCGCCAACAATTACTACATCATAGCGTAATAATCCATAAATCATAAAGAGGAAAGAAGCTACTAAGCTGGTTTGCCAAAAAATTGTTGGTGACACTACTTTTCCTGCCTGTTCAGAACTGATCCATTGTACAATCATACGGGAACCGAAAAGAGCTTGTGCAAAAAACCCCAATCCGTAAATGAGATACTGATGGAGGTTCACGCCTGTTTATCAATTTGATAATGGATATATCGCTTTTTCATCCAGCGAAAGGCAAGTGTATCAAAAAAAGGGTTGATTAATCTGTTCAGAAGATTATACTTCGCTTCGCCTGCATAGCGGGGAAAGTGTTGTACCGGAACTTGTTTTACCCGGCCGCCATGCAACTGAACTAACGCTGGAATAAACCGGTGCATACCTGTAAAGAACGGAATAGCCTTGGCATAATTCGTTTTCAAAATCTTTAACGGGCAACCTGTGTCAGCAATTCCGTCATTAATCAGGAGCCGTCTTACCGAATTGGCAATTGTTGAAGATAACCGCTTAACGATCCGGTCGTTTCGTTTTACCCGTACGCCTGTTACCAAGTCATATTCAGGAATAAACGGAAGTAGTTTTAACAAATCCATGGGAGTTGTTTGTAAATCGGCATCCATGTAAGCGACCAGCGAAGTTTTACAATGATCGAAACCGGCTTTTAATGCAGCGCTCAGGCCCTGGTTTGATGTAAACCTGAGGTAGTGATAGTGCGGGTCGCGCATACTAACCGACTCAATAATTGACTGGGAATCATCGGTAGATCCGTCATTTATAAAATATACAAACGTTTCTACCGGTGAAGCCTTAATGAATTTATTCAGCTCGTCAACAAGTTTAGGCAGGCACCCGGCCTCGTTATAGAGAGGGACCAATATGGTTAAAGAAGGATTCTCTACAGAATGGTCTCTTTCCGTTAAATAACTTTTAGCCGGAAAAAAGCGAGCTCCGGAAAGATGCCTCAATTGTTCTTTGTAATCCATAAAATCCTTCAAACTGTGCCAAATCCTTTAAAGGAAAACAACAATTCTGGATTCTTTTTGGATTACGGGGCACCCGTCCGCTACGGGCTTATTTAAAAATACACTGCTTAACAGGAATCTACATGTCTTTTTTCGCTACGGGTGGCACCACCCCCATGTTATACCAGGCAAAAGCGTATTGGTCGGCCGTAACATCCAATGCCTTGGACAAGTTGGAGGAACCGTGCCCGGATTTAACATCTACCCGGATAAGCACCGGATTATTGCCGGCTTGGCACTCCTGAAGCCGGGCTGCAAATTTAAAGGAATGTGCCGGTACCACCCGGTCGTCATGATCGGCCGTGGTTACCAGTGTAGCCGGATAAGCCGTTCCGGGTTTAAGGGCGTGCAACGGTGAGTATTTATGCAGGTATTCAAACATTTCCTTTGAGTCCTCCGC
>JBKBOE010000057.1:0-17996 GCA_046294915.1 Cyclobacteriaceae bacterium
GGCACACCGGTGGGTTTAGTCGTGATAGGCCTGGTAATGGGAACGCTGGGATACCTGCTGCTCCGGTCGGGCTATGAGCAACTGGAAGATTGAAACTTATTCTGCCGGCAAAGCAATGCGGTAGGTCCTGCCTTTTTTTACAGTGAGGCGCTCATCCCGCAACCACGGATTGTGGCGTTTTACTAGTTTGTAGTTGCTGCCGTGTTTTAACGCAAACTGTACCAGACTGGGTATGGATTCGCTGACCTCAATGTAGTTGAGTGGTTCGGGTTGGTACAAATGCCTGGGATTCACCTCAAATCCATACTTTTTCGGGTTTTCGATGATTTCTTTAATGGCGATAATCCGGAATACATAGCGGGCCGTTTCCTGCGGCAGGTACAGGTCATAATAGTTATTGACCTGTTGTTTTTTTACTGTCTCTTCAATACCGCGAATACCCCTGTTGTACGAAGCGGCCGCAAGTGTCCAGTTGCCAAATTTGCGGTAGGCATTGTTCAGGTATTTACAAGCCGCTTCGGTGGATTTCAGCGGGTCATAACGCTCGTCCACCTCATCGGTTATTTCAAGTCCTAGTTCTTTGCCTGCACTTTTCAATATTTGCCAGTAGCCTACCGCCTCTTTTGGTGAGACTTCATTCAGCAGCCCGGATTCAATCAGTGGCAGGTATTTAAAATCATCGGGGATGTTGTGTTTGCGCAAAATTTCCTGCATTTGCGGCAGCCAGCGATTGGCGCGTTTCATCAGAAAAATGGTGGAGCTGTGCAGGTAAATATTAATCTGCAATTCGCGGTCCAGCCGTTCGCGCACTTCGGGAATTTCAAGAGGCACAGGTTCACCGACAAAACTAAGTGAGGCCGGCAAATCGTACTATACGGCCAGGTACCGGGGTATCTCAGCATCGCTCTGTGATGGGGGGAGAACTCCTTCTTCGTGCTGCTTGTTATGCGCTGTTTCTGCCAGTATGTTTTTGACCCGATCGTTGGAATACCGCACATAGCCCAGCACGATAACCAGCGAAAGTAAAGAGACAATCAGTGGAAAGTTTTTCTCCAGGATTTGCACAGTTGCTAAAAATTAGGTGCCAGCAGGTACTTCGAATAGAAATCATCAATGGCTTTAACAGCTTCCTTAGGAGTTTCAACCAAGGTAAACAGATCAAGGTCTTCTTCACTGATCATACCTTCTTCAATCAAAATTTCCTTCACCCACTTCAGCCAACCCTGCCAGAATTTTTTGCCGACCATAACAATCGGGAAGCGACCGATTTTCTTGGTTTGAATAAGGGTTAATGCTTCTGTTAATTCATCTAACGTTCCAAACCCTCCCGGCATAACAATAAACCCTTGTGAATATTTGACAAACATTACTTTGCGAACAAAAAAGTAATCGAAGGTGATGAGTTTATCCGGATCAATGTAGGGATTGCCCTTTTGTTCAAAAGGCAAAAAAATATTTAATCCCACCGACTTGCCGCCTGCACGGTGTGCACCGCGGTTACCGGCCTCCATAATACCCGGCCCGCCACCGGTAATAACACCATAGCCATGTTGAACGAGCTGGTAGGCTAGCTCCTCTGCGGTTTTGTAGTACGCATGGCCGGGTTTGGTGCGGGCCGATCCGAAGATGGTGACACACGGACCGATCTTAGCCAGTTTTTCCATGCCCTCCACAAACTCACTCATCACCTTAAAAATCATCCAGCTGTTTTCGCCCTTTATCTCTGACCAGTCTTTATCTTTAAATGCTTTGCGGATGCGGTGTTCATCTTCTATGGCCTGCTGAATCAATTCCGAATCAGCCTTAGGTTTTCTATTTACTTTCGACATGCCTGCTTTGTGAATTAAGTTCTCTCCGAAAGATACAAGGTTACGTTTAAAATAATGGGCATGAATGTACTTCATCCACCCGCTTCTGAAGCATTCAAATCGCTGTTTACTGTTAAAAATAAGTACCTGTTTCACAAGGGGTTCAGTCAACGCCATCAACATACTGATAAAAATCAGATAGCCTGAACTTTTTCAATACTCTTTTGTTCGTATATTTACGAACATTATGCCTGCAACCGCTATCAAATTCAAATACACTGAAAAACAGGAACTCATAGCCCGATTCGGTAATGCCATCGCCAATCCGGTTCGGGTAGCCATTTTACAGATCCTTTCGCGGCAGGCCTGCTGTTTTCATGGAGACATGGCCGAGGAGCTTCCCATAGCCAATAGTACCCTTTCGCAACATCTTAAAGTGTTAAAGGAAGCCGGGCTTATTAAAGGCGAAATTACTCCGCCTAAAATTAAATACTGCATTGACCGGGAAAACTGGAACCTGGCCAAAGGTCTGTTGATTGGATTCTTTGACTAAAAAAATTTACCCAATATGTTCGTATATCTACGAATTACGATTTAAGCAAACACAAAATCTGTTAAACAATGAAACACATAAAAATTCTTGGAACCGGTTGCGCGAAGTGTAAAAAAACAGAAGAAATCGTTCAGCAGGTAGTAACTGACCTTGGCCTTGAAGCAACGATTGAAAAAATAGAAGACATTCAAAAAATCATGGAGTACAATGTGCTTACTACACCGGTGTTGGTTATTGACGAGCAGGTAAAAATTAAGGGCCGCGTACCCATGCCTGAAGAAGTGAAACAATTATTACAGTAACCTATAAAACCTATCAAACCAATGGAAACGAAAACAGCTATTGAAATTTGTCCTACCACCACGCAAGGGCGGGTAAAAGCAGGTGCATTACTTGTCGATGTGCGCGAACGCGATGAAGTTGCGCAGTTAGCTTATGATGTACCTAACATCGTAAACATTCCTCTTAGTGAGTTTGAAGCCCGATACCACGAACTACCGAAAGACAAAGAGTTGATTATGGTATGCCGGGGTGGCGGAAGAAGTTTAAAAGCCACGTATTTTCTTATGAACCAGGGCTATAAAAATGTAGTGAATATGCAGCATGGAATTATACGATGGGTACAACGTGGTTTCCCGACAAAAGGGGATACCAATTCAGTGTTAGTAAAAAATGAAAGCGCAGGATGCTGCGGAACCCCAGCCGCTGCAGCAACCAGTAGTTCTTGCTGTGATGCGCCAAATAGCGATGGTAGTCCTTGTTGTTAAAGAATTAAAATAATGAACTACGAATTAGGGATGTAAAAGAGGATAATGTTGTTGAGCAAAAATCATTTACTGAGAAGTATTCTAAAAACCTCCAAACAAAACTCAAACGAATTCCTAATTCGGAATTATAAATTCTTAATTAAATAGCATGTTCGACTGGCTTCAACATTTTGCGGATTGGCTGATTTTTCAGGTTCTGGGTATATCATCTCAAAGCCATTGGGGGGCATCCTTAAATTTCTTTGTTTACGATACCATCAAGATTCTGATCTTGCTTTTTCTGATCACATTCCTTATGGGCATTGTCAATTCGTATTTTCCCATCGACCGGGTTCGCAATTTTCTTTCGCGAAACAAATTATACGGAGCTGAGTATTTAATGGCTTCCCTTTTTGGTGCACTAACACCGTTCTGCTCATGCTCATCGGTACCCTTGTTTATTGGATTTGTAAAAGGCGGCATTCCATTAGGAGTTACGTTTGCCTTCCTGATTACTTCTCCGCTGGTCAATGAAGTTGCGATGGCTATTTTCCTGGGCATGTTCGGATGGAAGACAACGTTGATCTATGCTGCCAGTGGAATTATGTTAGGTGTAGTCAGTGGTGCCATTCTTAACCGGATGAAGCTTGAGCCGTTACTCACCGATTGGGTTCGTAAAATCTGGGAACAAGCTGAAGCTGAGCGTGAAGTATTCGAAGCAGAAAAATTAACGTTCACGCAACGACTGCCTTCTATTGTCAAAGAAGCGTACGGTATTGTTAAGAGTGTAGTGCTGTATGTATTGATTGGTATTGCCATTGGTGCGGGAATGCATGGCTTTGTGCCAGAAGGGTTTTTCGAGCAATATATTGGAAACGATACCTGGTATGCTGTACCCTTGGCAGTAATTCTGGGCGTGCCCATGTATGCCAATGCTGCAGGTATTGTTCCGGTAATCCAGGTGTTTGTGGCGAAAGGCATTCCTATTGGTACTTCACTTGCTTTTATGATGGCCGTGGTTGGATTGTCCATACCGGAAGGCACACTGCTGAAAAAAGTGATGACCACCAAGCTAATATTCATCTTCTTTGGTGTGGTGTCGGCTTGTATTGTTTTTTCCGGTTATTTATTTAATGCCATTCTCTGAAATAATGATGGAAACCACATCTAACCGAACCCAAAAACCTATGAAAATTTATACACTCATTATGTTCCTGCTTGTCCCCTTTGCTTATGCCCAGCCTGTAGTAAAACACGCAGGAGCCATGAGTACCATGGGAGCCGAGAATTTTAAAGGAAACATCCTGCTCGACACGCTGACTAAAAATAACCTGTACGGACTGGGGCCTTACGGAAAAATGCAGGGTGAAATAACCATTGTAAACGGAAAGCCATTGATTGCCGAAGCGCTGGCTGATGGATCAGCGAGGGTGAGTCAAACCTGGAAAGCAGAAGCACCCTTTTTCGTTTATCAGCAAGTTCCTGAGTGGACTTCTTATGAATTCAAATCAAAAGTTAATGATTTGAATGATCTCCAAACTGCCATTGAAGCCATTGCCAATCAAAAAGGCTATGATCTTTCAATTCCATTTGCCTTTCGGATTGTTGGAACTATACCAATGCTCACCACACATATTGTAACCCCGCGATCACCGGATGTACCCGGCTACCAGGCGGGAAAAAATCAAATCAATTATACCCTTACCCATACCAAGGGCGAACTCATTGGTTTTTACTCGCAACACCACCAAGGTGTTTATACACACAAAAGCAGTAATATTCATATACACTTTGTAAGCCATGATTTTACACAAATGGGTCATGTCGACAAAATAAGCTTGTCGGATGAAACCTATATGTTGATGTTTCCTACCCGGGGGCTGACCACCGGATCATTAAAGATCAAAACCAATGATACTGATTTCTCAAAAGGCAGACTAGGCCACATTCAGGAAGTTACACTTGATGATGTTGCTAAATTTCACGGCCATCTCTGCGATGGCCTGGTAGTTGGTTTCCTGGGTTTAGAACAGGCGCTTTTAAAGCTATATCCTGATGGTATTGTTGACCGAACCAATACCCGGATTGTCAGTAACGCTTCTCCCTGCCTCACCGATGTTGCCGTTTATTTAACCGGTGGCCGTTATCAGTTCAACACCTTCTACGTAGATAATAAAATTAACGAAATGTTTTACGTATCGCGTATAGATACCAAGCTCACCTATACGATTAAACTTAAACCCGGAATAAAACCTGCACAAATTGATTCTTTAGGCAACCTTGCTGTTGGCAAGAAGTTATCTGGATGTGATCTCGATCACTTAAGGTTAATTGAAGATCAGTTCACCGCAAAACTGTTGGATCAAAATTCCGCTGAGCTATTTGATATCGTTCAGGTGAATGATTTTCGATGGAAGCCTAAGCTGAATAATAAATTTGTAAAAACTGATGTGATCAATAAAGGAGCAGCACCGTGCCGAAAGTAATTTCCTAAGCTGACGTATAAAAAGACTGAATCGCCTTCTCTAATTGCTCATATTTAAAATGGAAGCCGGTTTTTTGAATTTTTTCTGCCGATACTTTACTTCCTAATAATACCAGGTTTGCCATTTCGCCCAACATGAGTTTCATCACAAAAGATGGGACAGGAGGAAGGAGTAAAGGCCGATGCAATGCTTTTGAAATGGCTTTCGTGACTTCACGATTAGATGACCACTTAGGAGAAACTCCGTTGTACACACCGCTCATATTTTCATTCTCAACGGCATACTTAAACATGGCACACAAATCATCAATATGAATCCAACTCATAGGTTGCTTGCCGTTCCCCAGTGGTGCGCCAACACCCCAGCGAACAGGCTTGGCAATTTCTTTCAAGGCGCCTCCTTTATCGCTCAGTACAATTCCAATTCTGATTTTTACGGTACGGATGCCAAGCTCCTGAATCTTGTCCACTTCATGCTCCCAGGCCTTTACTACATTCGCTAAAAAATCAGAGCCCGGTTCACTGGATTCTGTAAACACCTCATCGCTGCCACCAAAACCGTAATAACCAATAGCTGATGCCGATATAAATGCTTTTACCTGATGATGTATGTTTTTAAGTGTTTGATACAATAGCGCAGAAGACCGGGTACGACTCTCTAAAATCTCCTGCTTCCGTTTAGCCGTCCATGGCTTATCGGCAATACCGGCACCCGCAAGGTGAATCACAGCATCAACTCCATCGAAGGCTTTTTCATCAATTACTCCTGTGGAAACATCCCATGTATACGATCGTACTTTACCTTGTTTTGCTGTGCGGCTCAGGTGAACCACCTCATACCCCTGCTCAAGAAGTAACGTGGTGAGGCGGTTACCCACCAGGCCACTGGCTCCGGTAATCAGTACCTTTTTTGGACTCAATTTTGTTAGCTTTGGTTACTCAAAGTAAGAAACATGGTAATGCTGAGAAAGTTTATCGGACTTATACTTATTGCTTCAACCCTTGCTGCATCTGCACAATCGGTTAAAGTAACAAAAGAAACCGCCCGCATAAAAGGTAAAAATGCCGATGGCTTTGAGGTAGAGTTGGAAGGAACTGTTGATGAAGTGAATACCGCTTTAACCCGGTATTTGAAAACATTCGCAAAACTGAAACTTGGCGCTAACCCGATGGCCACCAGCGAAGCGGTTATTGGCGGCTCCGTTTATAAAAGTCCGCTTTATGCAACCATTAAAGAAAAGGGGGAGCGTACGGCTGCGTGGATCGGAATACATTCTGATGAATGGGCTGCTGAAGAGGCCGAGAAGATAAGCAAAGAACTGGAGCGGATAACCTACGATTTTGGCATCCAGTTCTATCGGGATAAGATTCAGGTACAGATTGATGAGTCAACCCGGGCATTGCAGGCGGTGGAGCGGCAACAGCAACGGCTGGCTACCGAAAACAAAAACCTGAACATCCGGCTGGAGAATAATCAAAAAGAAAAGATTCAGTTAGAAAAATCACTGGATGTAAATAAACTGGAGTACCTGAAACTGATGACCCAGCTTGAACAAAACAAAAAAAGCCAGGATTCACTGGCCATTGCCCTTGAGCAGGTAAAGAAAGTAGTAGAGATGCACAAAGAGAAACAGAAGAAAGTGAATTAAATGCCTGGCTTAATAAGCCACTCATGCCGGATGGTGTCATAATAGGTCCAGGCATTGGGCCACTCAAGGTATTCATCATTCAGTAAATACGCGTCAACATTTCCATGCTTGGTCATGTGGGTAAAAAGTTCCGATCCCTTCTTTCGCAATTCGGTTAGTGCGCCAACGGGTGTGTTGTAAACTTCTTCAAACGAAGTAATTCTTCCCTGGGCATCCATTTTGAATTTTCCTCCTACACCCCGCAAAGATCCTTCGGCACTTCGTGCCGGGCGAATGAGGAAGAAATAGTACAAACCCGACTGGTCACGGTAAAGTTTCTCCAGTTTAAACTTGGGCAAGCTATTCACATAAAATTTTCTGAATTGTGCATTAAACCGCGTGTCCCATGCTGCACCTGTCGGGCGAACATAAATGTAGGTAATAATGTCGGTTAATAATGAATCCCGTTGTTGTGCATTCACATAATAATCCGGGTCATGCTTATCCCGGCAGGAAAAGAGCATGAGGGAGAAAATTGTCAAAAAGAAAATTGCTGACTTCATAAACAGGAATTAAAAATAAAAAAGTCGGGGAATTACTCCCCCGACTTCTCTTGAAACTAAACTATTGTTAGTTATTATAATTTGTGTTGCGCGGATCAAAGTTCGTCCAGCCGGCTGTCCAGTCGGTAGTGCCAAAAGCACCAATGTAGTTAACCGTTTGATTGAAGAAGGATCCGGCATTCGGACAGTTAGCCCACAGGTTGGTTTTGTTTAGCAGTACCGAACCGCCCGTAGGTAAAAAGGTTGGCGTACCCAAATCAAAGAGGGTTGAGCTGATGCCCAGATCAGTCCATTTATCCTCGATGACATTACCGAATGCTGAGGTGAGGAACCACGCCTGCGTTGTTATTGCCCCGATATTACCGGAGGCAGCGAATATAAAACCTCTTGGCTGTTGCGGGTTGTTGGCATCAGGAGAGAAGGGCAGGCCGCTCACGGTTTGCTCTTCGGTTGTGCTGGCAGAACCATAACCATTTCCACCCCAGTTTTCTACACCGGCTATGTAAACGTTACGAAGCTGCAATTCACCATTGTCGGCATTGGTACGGGTACCGCTACCGTCAATAAAGATTCCGTTGGGATATCCGGTGATAACCGAATTATAAATTTTTAATTTGTTATTTCTGCGTAAGTGAGCACCATTCTGGAAGTTATCCTGAATATTCAGGTCGTTAGTCTTTTTCGGACCGATAATGGTTACGTTTGCAAATACGCCTGAAGTGAATGGCGTTGCGCCCGAACCGCCACCATCATTGTCAACTTCAAAACCGTTTGAACCTGACTGGTCAGCCAGCGTGTTATCGCGAATACCAATGGCCCATTGCACATTTCCTGACCAGCCAAAGTCTACGTCAAAGTCATCATCAAGACCGCGGTAAGCCACCAGATACTTGGCGTTGACCGTTCCACCAAACCATTCAAACTGATCATCAAGTCCGTAGGAAGCTTGTACGTATTCAATGGTGGATGCGCTACCCAAACTGCCCAGGGTTAATGAGTTCACTTCCTGGTTAGGATTTATAGGTGTACCGGCAAATTCAATGCGTACATATTTGAGTGAGCCGGAGTTATCGGTATCGGGGCTGGCAATCGGGCTATCACCTACTCCATGAAATGCTCCGTAGTTTCCTTCGAGTTCGGCATTGGCACTTTGGTTGTTGTAGGCGCGACCTACAATCACCAATCCGCCCCAGTCGCCAGGGTTACGTGTACCCGGAGCCTTAGATGATGTGAAAACAATCGGGTTATCAGACGTTCCGTTGGCGATAATCTGATTTCCGCGTTGAACAATTAGCGTTCCTGGAGGGGTTGTACCGCTCTTTGGCAAGCCCTGAATGATCGTTCCAGGCTCGATAGTTAATACCACACCAGTAATATCGGTTCCTCCTGCGCGTTTGGAGTCATCGCCTACGCGTACATAACCGGAGAGACGATAAATTTTATTGCTTGTCCATGTGGTGCTGGCGTTGATTACTCCGCTTACCGTTACAATTTCCTTGCTGGAAACGGTTACAGAATAGGTTGCCAGGGCAGAAGTTTTGCCATTTACATCTACGGCCTGAACCGTAAAATTTGTTACCGTGCCGACCGGAAGGTTTTCAACAGCATAGGTTAGGGTGTAGGTTGCATTTTTTTCACCGGAATACGACTCCGTATCAAATGCACCACCATTTTTCAAAACAATTACTTCATCCAGTCCGCCAGGGGCAGTAATGGTAGCCACTACAGATGCATCGGCACCAATAATGCCTGTGAAGGAACTTGAAGCAAGACTGATGCTGGGTCCGGCAACTTCTCCTCCATCGTCATTACAGGATGTAACAAAAAGCAGGCTGCCAGCCAGGGCCGCAAAAGCCAGCGATCGCCATGTAAACATTGATTTTTTCATTTGGTATTTGTTTAATCTTTAATTTTCTGAATACTGGGCAAAAGTATTAGGCCTCTGTTAACTCAACGTTAACAGAGGCCGAACTTTAAGTTACCAATGCTTCGTTTACGTTAACTGAACCTTACCAGATCCGGTAGGTAAATCCGAGCGTGTACAATGATCCGAACCGGTTTTCCTGAACAATCTGATCTCTTTTGCGATCAAAAATTCCGTCCCGGTTTCCGTCCTGCATCAGTACATATTTTTGGTTAAGGATATCGGCAACTGTCAGTTTACCCTGGAGGCGCTCACCAAATCGTTTGGTTACACTAAAGTCAATAACATTACGGGGCATTTCGTAAATATCTTCATAAAGGGCATCGCCCATATCGGTGTATCCACCAACGGCAAACAATCTTCGGCCAACTACATTGTACAAAAGAGAGACCTGCAAACCTGATTCATCATTCTGATAATATAAACCCGCATTAACCACATATGGAGACTGACCCATCAGTGGGCGTTCGGGCTGCGCACCAACATCCACGGAACTTTTTGAAAGTGCTGTGTTAAAGAGGAGATTCAGGTTATCCACAAACCGGCTTGATGTGAGGCCCGCCAGTGATTTCCGAATATCCAATTCAACACCATACACATGTGCCGAAGTTGCGTTGGCGTAACGAAATCCCTTTGCCCCCTGCGAACCGGCACCCGGAACGTACACCGCTTCGATGGCATCGGTAAAATCTTTGTAGAAACCTCCTAAGGTTATCATTTCAGTTTTAGAGGGGTACCACTCCCAGCGCAGGTCATAGTTTTGGATTTTAGCGGTGCGCAAATTAGGCTCTCCGCTGTATACCCAGTTAAATTCAAAGTCATAAAAACTGAAGGGAGCTATTTCTCGGAACTCAGGTCGGTTCAGTGTTTGGCCATAGGTTGCCCTTATGAGCATGTTTTCGGTAAAATTATACGAGAGGTTGGCCGAAGGCAGTACCCGCTTAACGGGTACCTGTTGTGCAATATCATCACCTGTTTTAGTAGCCGTTGAAAGAACCTGCAGGTTATCCTCAACCCGTACACCGCCCGAAAGAGTAACCTTTTTTCCAAATGGCAGCGTCAACCCAGCATAATATGCTGTTAGCTCATTGCTTGACGTGTAGGAGTCACTACCATTGGTTTGTTCATCAATAATCAACCCATTACCACTGGGAGGGTAAATATTATCCGGCACAAAAAGATCCTGAATAGGTAAGTATTCTAAATCGGTATTCCAGCCAAAAGCATCGCGTGCATACCCGATATTGCGAGCAATAAAAGTTCTATCCTTCTTATCGTAAAATACACCTGCTGAAATTACCGGTAAAAAGTTTTCGTTCAACTCAAGGGTATGATCGATTCCAACCGAGCCTGAGTAACTGTCTTCTGTCATATCACCATAAAACCGACCCAAAAAGTAAACCTGTGCTGCACTAACGGGAACATAGGTTCTTTCAGTACCCGATTGCTGATCGAGGTCACGTCTGTACCTGCGGTTATCGGGCATATCACGGTACGATTGGCCTAGGTTGGCAACCCAGTTTACATTGGTACGGCCATTAAACAGTTTATGTTTGCCCAGTAATTGACCCGAGTAAACCCCCCTGAAGATTTCCTGGAATCCTCCCCACTGTCCGAAAAAATTGCCTTCAAAGTTTTGGCCTTTTCTGAAGATATACTGGCTGTTGTTGATCTGGTTATAGAGGTTTTTAAATTCAATAGTGTGATTATCATTGATTTTAAAAGCCCAGTTGAAGAGAATACCGGTTCTGGAATTCTGATTGTTCTGGTCGTCTGAATAATCATAAATCAGTGAAGGGGTGTTGTTTATCTCATCAAACTGGTTGAAGTCTTTTCTGCGTACATCATAGCGGTTGCGGTTGTTACTCCAGTTAATAGCGGTGATATTCCCCACTTCAATGTTCTTTATTCTAAACCGGAAATTGCCAGTGAACGAAGCGCTTTGATCTAAGAAGGAACTGACTTTCTCGGGCACCCAGTTATTGTTTAATGACAAGGCTGCTTCACGCAATGAGGTTTCGTTGGTTATCCCGCGAAGGTCAGCAGGGAAACCTGAGGGCAAATCATTAATGCCGCCATTAAATCCCAAGGATTGGATGGGATCCCGTTTACCCTGATAAAAGTCGTTAAACGTAGAGCCTGTACGATAGCCCAGGGAGTAACCAAAGGTTATATTGTTTTCATCGGGAATACTTTTGGTGGAGATCTTTACCACCCCTCCGGCAAAATCGCCAGGAAGTTCAGGTGAAGGGCTTTTAAATATCAGCAACTGATCAATTTGCCCGCTGGGGATCACATCAAAAGCGAATGATCTGCGATCGGCTTCCATACTGGGGGCATACGCACCATGCAACATGGTGACGTTGTACCGTTCGCTGGCACCCCGGATGACAATATACCGGCCACCCATAATGGTCACTCCGGGAATGCGCTTAACCACTTCAGCGGCATCGCGGTCAGGCGATCGCGAAATCATTTCAGCTGAGATGCCGCTAACTACAAGTTTACTTTCGCGAATAGAGGCCAGCAAAGCAAAATCATTATCGATGGTACGGGTGCCCCGCACCACAACTTCACTTAACTCCGACACATCTTCCGCCAACTGCACATCAATGGAAATTCGTTTCCCGTTGTCAACCACGACATCGTTGACCAAATGGGTTTTATAGGTTACAAATGAAATCTGCAAAACATATTTCCCGGCAGCTACATTACTGATAAGGAATTTACCATCCAGATCAGTTGAAGATCCCTGCTGGGTGCCCTGAATAACCACGTTTGCTCCGATTATGGGTTCACCGGTAAGCGCATCTTTAACTACTCCGCCAATTGAGCCCTGGCTAAAAGCTACGGTGGCAAGCAGGGTTGAGAAGATCAACACAAGGAAAGCGGTAAATTTCTGAGTCATAAAATGAGGTGGGCTGGTAATTTTTTGATGGCAAAGGTCTTTAACTACTATTACCTCACCGGCAAGGCAATGTTACCAAATTGTTAAAGGCTTAAAAGTGATTTAACTTATTGATTTCCAGGGATATCGGAATTTTGTGATGATTATGCTCTGCCCTTTTGTTACAGCGGAGTTAACCCGTTTAAAAAATTCTTACGGCAATGTTAAGCCGAAGATTATTTCATGATGGGCACCTTACCCAAAATGGCCTTTATGATATCGGATGTTTTTACGTTATCGGCTTCGGCCTCGTAGTTTAAAATAATTCGGTGGTTCATCACATCCAACGCTACTTCTTTAATGTCTTCGGGCAATACATAATCGCGGCCATCCATATAGGCTGCGGCCTTGGCAGCCAGGTTTAAATTGATACTGGCACGAGGAGATGCACCAAACTGAATGTAGGGTGCCTGTTCTGTAAGTTTATAGTCTACCGCTTTGCGTGTTGCCCACACCAATTCAATAATATACCGCTCAAGCGATTCCGAAATCTTCACTTTATTTACTTCATCCCGGATGTTAAAAATATCTTCTTTGGTCAGCACAGGATTTACAGAGAAATCAAACTTCATGTTCGCTATCCTGCGCATAATTTCAAGTTCTTGTTCCTTGCTGGGGTAATCTACAAATACCTTCATCATAAACCGGTCAATCTGCGCTTCGGGCAACGGATAGGTCCCTTCGTTTTCAACCGGGTTTTGTGTGGCCAATACAAGAAAAGGCTTATCGAGTTTAAACGTGGTTTCGCCAATCGTTACCTGCTTCTCCTGCATGGCCTCCAGTAAGGCCGATTGCACTTTGGCAGGCGAGCGGTTAATCTCATCGGCCAGAATAATGTTGGCGAAAATCGGTCCCTTCTTCACTTCAAACTTTCCTTCCTTCTGGTTGTAGATCATGGTGCCCACCAAATCAGCGGGAAGTAAGTCAGGCGTGAATTGTATGCGTGAGAAATCAAGATGAAGAACACGGGCAAGTGTACTTACCGTTAAGGTCTTTGCAAGGCCTGGAACGCCCTCCAGTAAAATATGGCCATTCGTAAACAGGCCGATCAGCAACCGGTTAACCATGTACTCTTGGCCAACCACCACTTTGCCCACTTCAGAGATTACCTGCCTGATTTTTTCTTTGTGCTCAATCTGTTTTCCGGTTTCCACCGCTTCCATATTCTCAAGAATTAACTGCCTCAATCTGAATACTACATGTTCAATTTTAAAAGTACCGCAATTTTACGATTTAAGGATTATAAAATTGATAACCTGTTTCTTTGGCTTTCCGGGTGCTATCCCGTTTTGCCTTTAAAAGCAAACTTAAAATAGATAAGTGCCAGACTCAGGCCACAGATAATCGCGTTGCAAATGATAACCGGCAGCAGGTTTAGTTGCACTCCATAAACAAGCCAGACAATCGTACTGGTAAATACAATCAGCATCATGGTTAGACTAAGATCGCCTACACTCTTGGTTTGCCAGGCCTTGTACACCTGTGGAATAAAGGTGATGCTGCTTAAGAACGCTCCCAACAAACCAATCATTTCTATCCAGTTCATAGGTTAAAGGATTAAACCGGTGCGAATCTATTAATTTACTGCTGATTATACCTGATGAAACGGTTTGTGATTGGTGATATTCATGGAGCCCATCGGGCATTGTTGCAATGCCTGCAGCGGGCAGGTTTTGATTACGAAATGGATCTGCTTATTTCACTTGGCGATGTGTGCGATGGCTGGCCGGAAACTAACCAGGCAGTAAATGAGCTTCTGAAAATCAAAAACCTGCAATACATTCTGGGCAACCACGATTATCTAACCTTGCAATGGATGCAGTATGGAATAAAAGACGATGTTTGGCTTGATCAGGGAGGGCTTGCCACATTACAATCCTATAATGAAGAAGTAAACAGTCAGCATAAGGAGTTTTTTGAGCGGGCATTACCCTATCTTATTATGGATAACAAATTGTTTGTTCATGCCGGTATTAATCCGTTAAAGCGCATTGAAGAGCAAACCCTTGAACAATTTCTGTGGGACCGAAATCTGGCACGAATTGCTATTGATTTGAATGGCAAAGGATTAGAAACCTCACTAACGGTTTATGATGAAGTTTATCTGGGTCACACCCCTGTCAGTTCCTACCAGCCGCTTTATGCCTGTGGCATCTGGCTTATGGATACAGGTGCGGGCTGGTCGGGCGTACTCTCCCTGATGAACATTGATTCTAAAGAAATTTTTACCAGCGATCCCGTTCCAACCCTGTATCCGGGGGTTGAAGGAAGAAAGCGCATCAGGTAACTATAATTACTTCGCAATCGCGCGGATGAAGCAGGTAAGAGTTTATAACGTTTTGCACCGTTGATGTTCCTACGCCATTCTTTACATATTTTTTTATCGTTCGGAGGCTGTTAATTTTTTTCGTTTTGCCAACAAAGCCATAACCGGCAAATTTTCCTTTTTCAACAAGTACAACGGAGCGTTCATCGGCATTTCTCCCCTTTCCGACAATAGCCACGGATGTACTGATATCCTGAAAGGATTTTATCGCCTTATTTACCCGCTTGTTATAAGCGGTAGGTTTCTCAACACCGGCACATGCACCCTTGCATGTACCTGCCTGGTGGCTGAAGCATAACCCCTTTTTCAACTGAAGGCCGCTCAGTTTAGGGCATAGTTTAAAGGCATGAACCTTCTCCCATAAAAAATTCCAGGAATCGCCTTTTGTACCAAGTTTAATAAGAGGTGTTGACCCTCGCGTTACCAGGTTTACCGAAAACCGTTTATAGCCACACCGATCTTCGTAAGTAAAAATTCCCCATTCTTCTGCTTTAAATTTTTGTGCCTGGTTGTATTTGGGCCACAGCCTTCTGATTTCCTGCGATTCCAGGATGAGCGATACCAATTCATTACCGGTAAGTTCATAGGTAATGTGGTGAACCTCATTTCGTATTCTCGAGCGGCCCCACTCGCGTGCATCACCGGTAAAGTGTCCGGCAATTCGCTTTTTAATATTGTTGGCCTTGCCCACATAAATTACCTGCCCCCGTGAATTCAAAAAATAATATACTCCCGGTTTGGCAGGAAGTTGGTCAAATTCTTCTTTGGGCAGATTCGGTGGAAGAATCGTCTCCCCGGAATTTCGCTTCAGCGATTTGCTGATGTATCCGTCTTTATCGCGTTGAAGCAATCGGGAAAAAATTATTGCAGTAGCCTCGGCATCACCACCCGCACGATGCCGGTTAGCGATTTTTATTCCAAGACTTGCAGCCAGGCTGGCTAAACCGTACGAGCGCAAGCCTGGTAAAATTTTTCGGCTTAAACGAACAGTGCACAGCTTCTTTGCCTGCCAATAGATGCCGGCCAATTCAAATTCCTTTTTCAGAAACGAATAATCAAAATGCGCATTGTGGGCCACAAACACCCTTCCTTCCAGCAGGCGCAAAATATGCTCTGCAACTTCTTCAAAAGTTGGGGCCTCCGAAACCATTTCGGAGGTAATGCCTGTTAGGCCGGTAATAAAATAGGGAATTCGCCTGCCGGGATTGATGAGCGTGTAAAAGTGATCGGTTATTTCAATTCCATTATGATGATAAATGGCAATTTCTGTAATGCGATGATTATCCGCGTAGCCCCCGGTCGTCTCAATGTCCACAATGGCGTACATACCTCAAAGTAATGTCATTTTCACTATCTTTCGAAGATGTTGTTAGCACCTACGCTGAAGGAAAATACAGTTTGTTCAGCTTGGCTACCCTCCCCTTCGAATTGATGTTATGACTTCTGTTAGCGGAATTGCGTTTAGTGAATGTTTTGAGAAGCGGGAATTTGCTACAATAGACGGTACTTCAGTGTACTACCTTGATCTTGCTAATCTGAAAAAAACAACGCCTCAACAAATCGAAAAAAGGATCAAGACGACCTTGAAAATTTACCACTATGTATAGCCTTATTCGGTTTTTATTGACTGGACTTGGAGTTCTGTTAACTGCCTACCTTTTGCCGGGTGTTCATGTTGAACATTATGGCTATGCATTGCTGGTTGCCTTGGTGTTAGCCATTGTGAATGGCATTGTAAAACCGGTATTGATTGTGCTTACTATACCCATCACGTTCGTGACGTTCGGCTTATTTCTGCTGGTGATTAATGCACTGATGATTCAACTTGCCGATTGGTTTGTTAATGGCTTTGAAGTAGATGGCTTTTGGTGGGCCTTGGCTTTCAGCCTTATTCTCTCCTTATTCAACAGCCTCTTTGAGGACCTGACAAAAAACAAGCAGGCAAAGTACTAAAACTGGTTTGGGTTTTCTTTTGGATATTCAATGGGAGCCTTAGCGGTACACCCGAACATAATCCACTTCCATTCGCTGCGGCCAGATGGAATCGTCCACACCATGCATACCGCCCCAGAAGCCGCCAACAGCTAAATTCATAATCAGGTGAAATCGCTTATCAAACGGCCATTCCCGAAAAGAGTCACCGGGCATGCGCGAAACCGTATGGTAACGGGTGTTATCTACAAAAAAATCAATTTTAACTTCGCTCCAATCAATGCTGTATACATGGAAGGTATCCTGGGCATCCGCTACGATGATTATACCTTCTTTCTGGGTTTTCTTTTGATGATTGTATGTCTCGGTATGTATTGAACCATGAATGACACCGGGGTCAAAACCCACATGTTCCATTATGTCGATCTCGCCACTGGCCGGCCAGCCCCCGTATGCCCAGTCGGTAGGCAACATCCAGATAGCAGGCCAAGTGCCCCGTCCACGGGGTAATTTGGCCCTTATTTCTATACGTCCGTAAAGCCAATCGCCTTTATATTTACTGATAATACGCGTACTGGTGAAAGGCATACCTCCCAGTGAGTCATTATGCGCTTCGATTATCAATACACCGCTTTCAACTCGAATATTTTTTGGATTGTTGGTGTAGTACTCTAACTCCTGGTTTCCCCAACCGCACAATTCAGGGCAGCCATTGCCTAAGTCGTAATTCCACTTGGTCGAATCCGGAGAACCTGGGTAGTTAAATTCATCGTTCCAAACTAAAACTTTTCTTTCTGGCTGATTACAACCGGTAAGAATGTAGATGATAAGTAAGTAAAGAAGTCCTCGAAACATGAGCAAATAACCAGCCACTGGATTAAATATAGGAATCTAGTAAAAAAGTACCCGGGACGGGAGCCCTGACGCATCGCCATAGCGATGGTCAGGATGCTGACCGAAGCGTCAGCATTGAACCCTTCTTTACTTCATAAGACCTGCTAATGAGTGTACCCGGGACGGGAGCCCTGACGCATCGCCATAGCGATGGTCAGGATGCTGACCGAAGCGTCAGCATTGAACCCTT
>JBKBOE010000058.1:0-17817 GCA_046294915.1 Cyclobacteriaceae bacterium
GTGGCGCTTCAATCGGGGCAAGCCTTTTTCGTTTCAGATAAACCGTAACACCATTTGATCGTAATGTGTACAGGGCAACCGAATCCGGTTCGGCCTCCCAAAAAGAAACCGATCGGATTTGGTTCAATGCATAAGTTGACGTTTGGGTAAAGAGTTGAAGATCGGTAACCTTAGTTACCACAACATTTGCTTTCAGTTCGTTTTGAAATCGAATAGTAGCCGGCTGAGCCTTCAGGATAACGCATCCGAAAACTGAAAAAGCGAAGCTGAGGAGCAGTAAACGCATTATACCAAAGACTAAATGTGCCGATAAGTAAACACCTACTTCCTCGGAAACTTCTGTTCGGCATTAGCGGCCAGCCACGCAAACGCTGCTGTCATCACGGCATTGTGCTTCATATCGGCTTCCACCGCTTTGTCGAACAAATCCATACTGGTGTGGTGTGTGCGGGTACCATACTCAATCGGATCTTGTATGAACTGAAAGCCGGGAAGCCCGATGGCATCAAACGACAAGTGATCAGTTCCACCTGTGTTGCGTAATGTTAACGTGGCGGCTCCCAGTTTTTCAAAAGGTTTAAGCCATTCGCGCAACACCGGTCGTGCGTTTTCGTTGCCCTGCATATACACGCCCCGGTATTTGCCCGAGCCGTTATCCATGTTAAAGTAAACTGAAAATTTATCGGCAGCCGGTGTGAGCCTGATGGAGTCGTACGGAAACGTACGGTCCAGGCGCTCGCCATAAACACGTTTAACATAGGAACGCGAACCGAGCAATCCCTGCTCTTCGCCACCCCACAAGCCGATGCGGATGGTTCTGCGCGGGCTCATGCCCAGCGATTTGATCAGGCGCATGGCTTCCATCATCACGGCCGAGCCACAGCCGTTATCGGTAGTGCCGGTGCCGCTGTGCCACGAATCGAGGTGGGCACCAATCATTACTACTTCATCTTTCAAATCCGTTCCCGGAATTTCGGCAATCACGTTAAAGCCTTGCTCGGCAGGCGTAAATTCTGTTTCGAGGGTAAGCTCAAGTTTAACCGGAAGGCCCTGCTGTACCTGGCGTACCATTCGGTTGTAATGCTCGGCCGCTACCACAATCTGCGGTAAAATTTTCGGAGCGCTGGCACTGCGCGATGGCAGTCTTCCCTCAAAAGGTGTTTCGGGAGGGTACGGAACGGTTGCGGCTGCGGCCATTACGGTTCCGTCTTCAAGCCTGAAGTTGGGGCTCGCTTCGATAATGGCAATAGCTCCTTCTTTCATGCAGAGGTCCCACTTCAGCCACGCTAACCGCTGGGGTTCAGTGGGTGCCTGAAACCTGCGGCCGGTAAATGCTTCGCTCTCGCCCGAGTTGGCCAACTCGAGTAAATCTTTTTCCGTGAGCCGTCTGGCATCCGGTTCAAAACCCGGCTTCACCGGAGTAGGCAGGCTGAACATCACAATCTTGCCCTTCAGTTTGCCTTTATATTTTTCTATATCGCTTTCGGTTTTAATATCGAGGTAAACGGCCTCTGCACTTACCGTGCCTTTAATGCCGGGTGTCCAGGCTTTCGGATAGGCAATTACCGGAAAGTAAACCGGTGAGGTGGCCGACAGACTGAATTTCTTCAATTGCCAGCCACGGCCAAACTCTTCGCCCCAGTAGTCGAAGTGAACATTTTGAAGGCCCCACGATTCCAGTGTGGTTTTGGCATACTCTGCCGCCCTTTTATAGCCGGGCGAGTTGGTAAGCCGCGGGCCGTGCACATCGGTGAGCATGCTCAGGATGCTCATAACCTGCGAGCGGTTAAAGCCTTCGTCTTTTAGCTTTGGAATAAGGGTAGTGTCGGCTTTCTGCGAGACTGCAGCAAACGAAACCAGCAAAAGGAAAAACAATGAAATACGCATATCTTTTAATTTTCGATTTTAAAATTTCTTATAATCCGTAAAGACACCTAATGAAAAATGCTCCTGGGCTGCATGGCCCCGTACACTCATCCAGCGCTGTGCCCAATCCGCACATGCCAATGCCAAGCCGAAGATTGGCCAAGGCGCTGTCTGAGTGTACTGAAAATTATTCATCATCAGAGTGCTCCGTGTTATTAGTGGTATGATTACGGACTATCACAATAAAATTAACCTGTAAAAAACATCGCGAGTTACCGTTGCTGTAAAAAGTCAGTCAATCCGGTAATAATTTCGTGTCTCCACCGGCACATCATTTTCGTAGATGACTTGCCGGATGCTTAACAGGCCGGTGTTGTTAAAAAAACAATGCAGCTCCGAAAATCCAGTCGGGTGCACTTTTAAAAGCTGCACCTCGGATACATTTTCGTTTGTTACGCCATTCATTTCAAAGGTTGGATGACAAAACCTGAATGGTTCATCGTGTGTGCAAATCAGCTCACGCGAATCATCAAATGAAAGTGCCTGCTCCGTTCGAAGGAGGCTTCCATAACCGGATAACAGGTTATCCAACGCATCGCTGGTAATCACTTTCAGTTCAAATGCTCCGTCTTTGAATTTGTTAGGTGTTGATTTGAGCGGGGCGGCAACCAATACGGGAAAAATTTCATCAGGGCCGGCCGGACTAAAACTGATGATCTCCAGTTCAAGGGTTTCGTAATAAATACAACACTCGACACAGTCGGCATCTTCCATAGCCAGTTTACTAATTTCATACTGCTTGCTAACAGTTACCGGAAACCGTTCACCAGCATCATCTTCAAAATCGATTACCTGATTGTTGGCATAGGGGAGCAGATGCTTTTGGGTAACTTCAAGCCGATACGATTTATCTTCGGGTGTCTTCCAGCAACAACCCGAAAAATAGACCAGTGTGCTTAATGCTGCCAGGTTAAGCCCGGAAAGAAAAACAGTTCTTAAGAATTGTACACCGGTGTTATTCATCTTTCCGGCTATTCGTTCTTTTTCTTCTTCAGCAGGTTCTGGATAGTCTTTACACCTTCATCAACTACTTTCTTTTTCGGGTCTTCCGGTTTGGCTATGCTGTCTTTTTTTGCCGAATCGGATTTAGGCTGATTTTTGTTGAGTAAGCCCGAAATAAGCTCGTTAGCTTTTTTCTCGGCTTCTTGTGTTACGGCTGTGGTAACTGCCTGCTGAACCTGTTGCTTTTGTTCGGTCATCAGCAATTTGGGCTGCGGACTTAAGAAGGTTCCTCCCAGACCAAGGTTAACGGGGATCATTGCATTCGGATCGGTTTTTCCACCGGTGTACTGGCTCACAAAACTGTTGAATTGTGTGCCCAGTTTACCGGCAGGTACATCCATTCTCAGGCTGTAATCAATGGAGCCGTCAACGCCTGTACTTCCTGCTACGGTGGTTTTATAGTCACCAAACTTTACATCAAACGGTTTTACACTTAAGCGCCCGTTCTTAATAGAGGCTGACATAAGCACATCTTTCATGGTTACTTCGCTGGTATTATCCAGTTTGGTGAGCGAGGTTATCCCCGAAATCAGTTTTGATTCCTTCAATGCCGCCTGCGCTACCTTAACCAGGCCATCTCCGTTTACGGTGCCCAGGTTGGGCATCATATCCTGCAGCAGTTCACCGCTGATTTTGAAGTCGGTTGAAAAATTGCCGCTCATCAGGCCTGCTACCGGAGCGTAGGTTTTTACAATTGAAAAAGAGGTGGCCGCCTGTGCGAGCGAGAGGTTTTCAATTTTAAGAGCGAAGTCGTACTTCGGATGCGCCATGTCTTTCGGATTATACGTTCCGTTTACCGTAAACGCACCCCCCAGCAGGTTAAAGTTAAGCCCGCTCAGGTTGGCAGTACCATCGCGCACCACAATATCGCCAGCGGCATTGGTGATGGTGTAGTCCATCATTTTAACGGTGCGGATAGATGATTTCAGTACAAAGTCGATGTTTTGAGGCACGGGTATCACCCCATACGATGTGGTTTCTTCGGTTGCCGGAGTCTCCCCGGTGTCGGCCATGAATTCGTTCAGGTCGAGCAGGTTTGAACTGAACGTCATGCCGCCTTTCAGTAATTCATTTTTAGCAAACAGGAACCCTATGTAATTCGAAACAGACCCGGAAAGATTAAAATCGCTGCGACCGATGGTTCCCGCTACCTGTTTCATCTCAATTTTTTTCGGGTCGAAGGCCATCTCTGCCTGTGAAAGCGTTACGGTGTAAGGCAGGTCGGTTGATGTATATTTAAAATCCTTCAGTAATGCGCTTCCGCTGGTAGGAAGTTTTTCGTAGCGTTCGGCATTCAGGTCACTCATCTTGCCTTTGGTTTGCAGGTCGGCCTTTACCTTACCGGCCAGGGTCATGCCCTCTATGGGAAAAATTTTGGTAATCTTTTCAAGGTCAATGCCGCCATTGGCCTTTACATCCCAGGTATAATCTTCCAGGTTTTGGATGAGCAGATCGGCTGTAAATTTTTCGTTATCCATAACCATGGCGAAATTTTTAACAGCAATTACAGTTTCGGCCATTTTACCGGAGGTGTTCTTTATGCTTGCATTGAAGGCCATATCCTGCAGCGGCAGCGGAAACTCCGAAGACTTAACATAGCCATTAGCCAACGACATGGCCGCATCAATGGAGGGGATAGTTTTTTTCAGGCTGTCGTAAACACCTTTTGCCGAGAGGTTAACGGCATAGCTTCCTTTCAGGTCAAGTCCTTCCACCGGAAACATTTTGCTTACCTCGGCCAGGTTAAGTTTTGCCTGCAGGTTGGCATCAACCTGGGTTGGATAGAGTTTGCTGATGAGTGCACGGGCATCAAACGGATTCGATCCAAAGTCCATGTGAAATTTTTTCACATCAATTACGGTGTTGTCAATAATACCATCTTTATTATCAACCAGTAGGTCAAGATTGATGTTGTTGATTGGCGTAGGCAGATCCGGATATTTAAACATCGCATCCAGTACATTGAGATTAACCTGAAATGCAGGGAGTTGATTTTCACTGTAGATACCCTTTACAAAACCATGGAAGGCCAGTTCGCCATCCGTCTGGATATTTTTAAAACTCTCGGAATACATTCCGGGAACCAGCGACAATAAACTTTTAAACGTGTTCTCAGGGCTTTTAAATGAAATATTCATATCGAAGTTATCGTCATTCATTTTGAGCCAACCGTCAAAGCTCATGGCAAAGTCATTGATCCTGGCAGAGTTTTCCTTGAATGTGTATTTCGAAAATTCTTCGCTGATGGAAATGACGGCATCAATCTGCGCACGTTTGTTAGCCAGATACAGATCGCCCGCGTACCCCACATTTACCGTATCGGCAACAGTTGAGGTCCGCAAATCAAACGATGCCTGCGAAAAATCACCGCTACCCTTGTGGTTTACATTTTTCAGCTCAAGGAAAAACGGAATGGACTTATCATCATAAACGATATCGGCTTCCACTACTTGCCAGCGGTCAATGCCAAATGAAAATTCACCGGGATCTTCGGTAGTTGTAGTTGTGTCGGCCGAAGGAATGGCGATGTCGTAGTTGGCGCGGCCGTCTTCGAGCACCCGCACGTTAATAATGGGCCGGATTAAGGTTATGCCTTTAATCTTAAGTTTGTCGCCAAACAACACATCTTTCAGGTTTACTTCAACTTCCAGTTTTTCGGTGGCAAACAGTACTTCCCCGGCAAAGGGCTCGCGGTTAATTACCCCAAAATCGCGCATCTCAACAGTGATGTTGGGGAAATTCCGAAACAGGGTAAGGCTGAATTTGTCGGCATCAAAAACCACATCGGCATTTACCGATTTGGCAATCTCCCGGTCAATGGCGGCTTTAATATCATCTTTAAAAATGACGGGCAAAATAAATGCTGCGGCCCCTAATACAACTACAAAAATCAACAATCCGATGGCAATCTTCTTGAGCATATTCAATCAGGTTTAACGGGATGGTAAAAGTACAAAACCGGCCAGTGAAATTCCGGTTAAGTTTTCGTCAATTAGGTGCCCGATTTACAATAAACGAATAAGCCAGTCCATTATTTTTTTTGCCGTACTATTGTAAGGCGGGTAAAAAAACTGAACGGAAGTAAACCCATTTCGCTGCCGCAACACAGGTTTTTCGTTAGAGAATGCCAAAAAGCCATAATGCCCATGCGCTTTGCCTATGCCACTGTTGTTAACCCCCACAAACGGTAAATTGGGGTGCAAATAGTGAATAGCACAATCGTTTATGCATACTCCTCCTGAAGACGTCTGGCCAAGAATTTCTTCCTGCTCTTTCTTACCGGGGCCAAAAATATACAGGGCAAGAGGCTTGGGTTTTTGATTGATAAACCGGATTGCCTCATCGATTGCCTGGTACGGCATAACCGGCAGCACCGGGCCAAAAATTTCTTCTTCGAGCACCCGGGCATTGGCAGGAACCCGGGTAAGGATAACAGGGTGGATCAGCCGGGAGGCGGCATCAACCGGTCCGCTTAATACCACGTTGGCCCCTTTATCAATGGCATCCTGAACAAGCGCATTAACTCTGTTGAAATGTTTTTCATTAACAATGCGGGCATAGTCGGACGACTGTTCAATACGACCACCGGCAACGAAACGTTTTTGTGTTTCTTCGCACAAGGCATCAACAAATCTATCCAGTATTGATTCGTGTACCAGAACATAATCGGGGGCAATACAGGTTTGGCCGTTGTTAATAAACTTGGCAACAGCAATTCTTCGGGCCGCATCCTGCAACCGGGCCGAGGGTGTAACTATGGCGGGCGACTTGCCGCCCAGTTCAAGGGTTACCGAACTGAGATGTTTAGCCGCAGCTTTCATCACCACCTTTCCGATGGCCGGACTGCCCGTAAAAAAAATATGGTCGAAGGGCAACTCCAGCAACTGCTGCGATACCTCGGCACCTCCTTCAAAAACAGCAACTATGGATTCATCAAAAAGTTCGGAACAAAGTTTAGTAATTAGTGCCGAAGTATTGGGAGTTAGTTCAGAAGGTTTGATGATAGCGCAATTACCGGCAGCGAGTGCTGAAACTAACGGACCTATCGAAAGATTAAAGGGATAATTCCATGGTGATATAATCAGACAAACACCTTTAGGTTCATACCGGATAACGGAACGTGTTCCCAGCATGGTTATGGGAGCATCTACCTTTACAGGTTTAGTCCATCGATCCAGATTGGCCAAAGCATGGTCAATTTCGGTAAGCACTGCAAAAATTTCCGTTGCATCGGTTTCTACTTCGGGCTTTCTGAAATCAGCATAGATTGCTTCCTGAATACTTTTGCGGTTAGCCTTTATCCAGGACGCCAGTTTCTGCAACCGCTTTTTACGACCTGAAACAGGTTCAGTACGCAGCGTTTCTGCCGATTGCCTTTGCCGGCCGAAAATGCGGCTCATCACTTCAACCGGAACTTCTTCAGCGATATTACTCATCAGGCAAAAGTTGGCGAATTCTTTTAAGCTCCCAAATATTAATTAAATGTTACGCATTACTTGTATTTTATTAATCTATACTTAATTTTGTTAACATTAAATTAACATTGGCGTAATGATGAGGGTTTTGGTACTGCTTTTTATGCTTATTGGAAGCTTTGGCGGGTGGTCAAAACCGATTAATCCGGCAACAGAGCACTATTTAGCCGGTTTTCTGGCAACCAGCGAGAGGGTGCCCGGCTCGGAGGAAATGTTTATGCGCCACCTGAATTCCCTGCAGGATAAACGGGCTAAATTCCGCTCCGACCTTGACTTTGTGAGGTATGTCTTCTCAGCCACGCACAAAAAATTTCTGAAGACTTTTGACGCGCAGGCCACCTTTGGCGTCCTTTTTAAAAACGGAGCATACAGTTGTCTTACAGGCACCATTCTCTATTCGTTAATCCTTTCTGATTTTGACATCCCGCACCAGGTTATCGAAACCAACTACCACATCTTTATTCTGGTTAAAACAGAGACCGGTGAACTTTTGCTGGAAGCCACTGATCCGGCAAACGGATTGGTTACCGGGGATAATGAAATTACCAGACGCATGGAGGTGTACCGATCAACAACTCCTACAATGGTCAAACCTAAAGGCGATTTAAGCTACTATGAATTTTCATTTGACTTGTTTAACCGGGTAACCTTGGAAGAGTTGGCGGGGTTGCTTTATTATAACCTGGCTATTGAAGCATACAACAAGCAAAATTTAGCGGAAGCTATTTTCTATCTGGATGAGGCTATCGCGCGGTATTCATCGCCCCGCATTGAAGAAATGGCCAGGTTACTTCTGCTTACCGTGCATGAAAGCAGCCTGAATGCCAGCGAAAAGTCAGCCTTTAAAAAAACACTACAAACCATCCGTTACCGGGCTTTGCCTGTAGTAGCTGGTCTTCGGCCTTAAATCAATTTTGTAAAATGCGCACTTCTACCCTGCGGTTAAGCCTGCGGGCCTCCGGTGTGTTTTCTTGGGAAAGCGGCATGGTGCCCCCAAATGCTTTTGTTTTTACGCGGTCCTTTTTAATACCCTTTTTTACCAAATATTCCTTTACCTCATCCACCCGTTGCTGGGAGAGTTTGAGGTTTTTTGCCGGATCACCCGCATAATCGGTATGACCTTCCAACTGGATTACCATGCTTTTGTGTTCATTCATCATGGCAACCAATAAGTCAAGTTCCTCGTAAGAAGATGGATCAATTTTGGATTTGGCTTGTTCAAATATCAGGTTGTCAAGCCGCATTACCGTTCCTGCCGAATGCTTCTTGCTCACATTGCCTGTAGTGTGATGCAGTTCAATATCCTTAACAATTTTTCCATCGCTTGCTTCGGCCGGGTCAATCATGTATTTAGCCGAAGCGTAGCCGGTGGCTTCAACGGTGATGGAGTACCGTTCACCATCAAAAAGCGGGAAACTGAATGAACTGTTGTTAATAACACCCATCCGGTTGCCATAGGGTAAACTCTGGTAAGTAATGCGGGCCACCAGCGGCTCTTTCGTATCGGCATTTAATACCTTACCGGAGGCAACCACGGTGTTTTCATCCTGTGCAAACAGCCCCGTAACCGAAAACCCTAAATAGAAAAGTGTAACTAACCTTACCGTCATAGACAAAGCAATTATAGTTTTATAATTTTAAATTCGACCCTTCGGTTCTTTCTGCGGGTTTCCCGGTTTGTATTTTCAACAGCCGGTTTTGTCTCTCCAAAAAACTGTACCGTAACCCGGGATGATTCAATGCCTTTGTTTATGATGTACTTCTGCACAGCCTTTGCCCTGCGTTCCGATAGTCCCAGATTATATTGTTCATCGCCTATATCACAGGTATGCCCATCAATTTCCACCTGCATGCCTGTCCGCTCCTTCATCAAAGCTACCAACCTGTCCAGTTCAGGAAATGATTCTGGCTTAAGTACCGACTTATCAAAGTCAAAGAAAATATTATTCAAGGTAATAGTGGCGTTTTCGTCAATACGTGCTACGCGAATGGGTTGAAGAGTAAAATCTTTATTTTGGATAATCATATCGGAGGTAATATTCCTCAGATCCAGATTCTGGTTTTCAGAAATATGATCTTTGGCTTCGGCACGGATTCCATATAAATGCCCGGCAGGAAGTTTTATTTCATACTCTCCGGTTTCCGGGTTGGATTGAGCTATACCCAGTTCCGTTCCATCGGGTAACCGTTCATAAATAATTTTGGCGCCTATGGGTTTTCCGGTTTCACCATCCACCAGTTTACCTTTTACAGTAACCCAGGGTTCGGGACTGCGCATGATGGGTAATTTAACCCGAAATATATCGGTATTGGTTTCGGTTACACCGCGGGAGTAGTATGCATAATCACTTTCGGCAGGTATATTAAAGAATAAATCTTCCAGCGGTGAGTTTATTTCCGGACCAAGGTTTTCGGGTTCCGACCAGTTGGTCCAGGTGTCATCCAATCGCTTTGATACATAGATATCGGTGCCCCCATACCCGCTGAATCCGTTTGATGAAAAGTACAATGTTTTGTCATCGGCTGCCAAAAACGGGGCCGATTCTTGGGCAGCTGTATTTACCACGTTGCCAAGGTTTAGCGGCTCAGTCCATACGCTGTCATCCTTCATAAACGACACATACAAATCACGGTCGCCCTGCGAATCTTCACGCTCAACCGACATGATCAATGTCTTCCGGTTATTGGTAAGAAAGTAATTCGCCTTTTCATTGAAATTGTAATCGTTTGTAATGTTTAACGGTACGGGCTCTGTCCACCGGCCGCCCACGTTGGAACTTACCGAAACACCAGCCAGCATTTTACCTTTTGGCAAATACTTGTTACCTAAAAGCATAACGGCTGATCGGCCATCGGGGGTAACCGAATTTATCGAGTTAATAAAATTGGGGTACTCATTATTAAACTGGGGCCCCATGTTTTTGGCCAATTGCCATTTGCCGTCTTCTCCCAGTTCAGAATACCAGATGTCTTCTTTGTCATTAACACCGCCCATATTTTCCGGATGATTCTTCCGGCTGAAGTATAGCGTTTTCCCATCGGGCGAAAGGATAGGATTAAGTTCGGGATATTCACTGTTTACTTTTTCATCGAGTTGCTCAATGATAATTCCCGAGGCCAGCAACGAAGGCTTGGGAATAAAGGCGATGATCGGATAGTTCGAATCGCTTATCGCTACGGCATCAATGCCATAGTAATCGGGTACTGCGGCTCCATCAAACTCAAGTTTTACAGCCGCTACATTATACGGAGTCTTCTCTACGAACAAGTTCAGCATTCGTCCCTTCAGGGGTACCGACTGTGGGTTGAGTGTGCTCACTTCATATTCCTTGCCGCTTTCGTCATACAGCAATACCCGGAAGAGCGCACTCGGATTGTGCGACTCTGCAATGGCGATCTGCTGGATGCTGATTGGTTTCTCAAACCCAAGTTTCAAAAACTCTTTTCGGTTTGGCTTATCGGGAGCCCAGGCACTCGGGTTTTGTCCTCCGGCAGGCAAAACATTTGGCTTGCCAAGCACCTGCTGTGCCGAGTACTGCACGGGTGTGAGTTCAGAGGAGAATTCAATAACCTTGGATGCCCATTGAACAACCTGTGCAGAGGAGGGGAATAACAATACCTGGGAAAGAAGAATGGAAAGTAAAATTTTCTTCATGAACGGTTTGGTGGGTTTATTCAAGGTTTAAACATAGTTAAAATTTAAAAAACCTCCGAAAAGGTACATGAAATAACCGTTTAGAGTCTGTCGAAGCCTTGTATAAAAAGTTTGGATTTACCGGAATTTGGCCAGTCTTAATCCATCGTGTGCTTATTAAACAGCAAAAATCCTACATGGAGGAATACCCCAAACCGGTTCTCTGCATCATCGTAGTAGTTGAAACTCAGACTAACCGGGCCCAAAGGGGAATGGTAAACAGGGCCGGTGGTGGCAGCCAAAAACACCTTGGTTAGTTCGCTGTCAGTAATGGCCTCCTGATTAGCGCCCTGCCGGATATATTCAATGGGTTTAAACAGATAGCCGTCTATTCGCCAATCCAAGGTTCGGGGCTTAATAATAATGGCATGGCGCAGGCCAAAAGCCAGGTAATTAAACGCCCTGAAATTTTCAAGGATCAGGGTGCGACTGTCTTGCAGCGGCAGGAATGCGGGGGTGTTTACTATTGTACCAAAGTAGTTTCTAAACACGGGCTGATTAGAGAAAACCGCTTCGGCATAATACCCGGGGCGAAACCATCCTTTACTGTAGAACTGCTGTGCGGTTACCCGTACCTGAAACCATTGCAGGTTTCGGTTGGGGCTGTTCATTAAGGTGGGATCAGCTGTATTGCCCGGCTCATAATTCTCTGTGAGATTGATGTAATTAACCGCTAACAAAAACGCACTTCCGGCTGATGCATATTGCTTCCGGTCGAGCGTGCTTGATGTTAGCTGAAATCCCGTTTTATATCCGGAAAGTTTGAGGATATCCAGTGTATCGGTACTGTTAAAGGACTTAACATTGGAGTATCGGTCTTCATTATTAAATCCACTAATGCTCAGGGTTGATTTTATGGTTTTACCAATTGGCCATCCCATGGCTACAGAAACCTGTCTGTCAAACCGTTTGAGTATAGTGGGCCTGGTCTTCTTTATCAGATCGGTGGCCTCCAGATAATCATAAGCATTATACCTGATTTCAGGCTGTACGTAGAAGCGGCCAAAAAACGGGTAATCAAAACGCGCACTGGCAATTACCGACTGATAAAAACTTCCGGTTTGAAATGCGGTGTAAAAGTGACTTAGTGCCCGGTTAAAATAAAAATAATTTAAGCCGAGGTAAATGTTGCTCACATTACGTGTAGCAATAACACCGCCAAAATCTACCCTGAAATTTTTTTGTGGTCTGCGTGCAAGCTGAAGCCTGAATACAGAAGCTGATGTATCATAATATATGGTGGGGTATACATTGTTGAAGTAGGTTTCGGAAACCAGATTAAAGTACCCCCCTTTTATTTGCGATAAACTGAGTGGATGGCTGTCCGGTTTATCATCAAAAATCTTGCGAATGTATTGACGCTGCTTTGAATTAAACGATTTAAAAGATAGTTCTCCGAACTGCAGGGGCAGGGCATCAGCATAAAATGCCGATCGGGCATCGGCCAATTCAGCTTGCGTGCGCTGGGAGTTAATTCTGGCCTTGATTTTGGGCATAATCCGCATTGCTTGGTTATACCCGCTGTCGATTAAGGCCCTGGCTTTATCAAAATCGAATGATGTATAGTATCGAACGTTCGGCTCAATGTATATGCCAATGCTGTCCAGATCGGCCGGATCAGAATTATCAAGCAACATATAAAGTAAGGAGCGGGCTATAAGTTTATCATCTTCCTGGTAGGGATACTCTTTATAAATTTTGGATGAAACATTACTGCCGATAATCACATCCGGATTAAACTCGCGATATGCCACATCAACCGGGAAATTGTTGTAAATGCCTCCATCAAAAAGGTACTTACCCTCAATCCGGATGGGCGTATAAAAAAAAGGTACAGTTTGTGTTGCCCTGAGCGCATTGGCCAGCGAACCGTTTTTCAAAATGACCTGGCTCTGTGTAAACACTTCGGCCGCAACCACGCGAAGCGGAATAAACAGGCTGTCGAAATTTCCGTATGCAATAGCTGATGCCTGTGCCAATTTCTCCTGGAGCATAAAATTCAACGATACATCATTGGCAAGGCTGGTGTTTAATTGAAGAGCCAGGGCTGAATCAAGTGACAGGTTAAGGGTTACAAAATCCGGGGCCTCCTCTTGCTTATAATAGTGGTAGTTATGACCGCGCTCGGGCATACCCCTAACCCAGCGCAAAAAGTCATCCGACAATACGAGTTTCTCAATCTCTTCAGGACTATAACCGGCTGCATAAAAGCCTCCTACAATCCCCCCCATGGAAGTACCCACAATATAATCGATAGGAATACCCTGCTCTTCGAGCGCTTTTAATACGCCAATATGGGCAATGCCCTTTGCTGCACCCCCACTAAGTACCAGGCCAACCCTCTGCGCAAAGGAATTCTGGATAATTATCGACCCAATCACCAATCCAGCAATTCTTAAATAGCGGCTCATGATGTAAACATATACGAAAACCCGCTGTAGAAAGTGTACAGTAGCTTTAAATTTTCCGTATCAAAAAGCAGAAGCCAAAACGACCTGGCTGGCCGAAGGAATTGCTTGTAAACGAATTTTAATTTTTGATTTTAGCTCATCAAACTGGCTGCGAAAGGCGGCCTGAATGGGTTGTGACGGAGGCAGTTCAACCTTCAGGGCATCCACCTGTTTTCCGTTCTTCCAAAAGCGGTAGCACAAGTGCGGACCCGTGGCCAGCCCGGTGCTGCCTACATTTCCTATCCATTGCGCCTGCTTTACCCGCACGCCCCGTTGAATACCCGGAGCAATTTTTGAAAGGTGAAGGTACTGCGTAGTGTACGTGCTGTTATGCCTGATTTTTACATAATTGCCATTATTGCCGGTGTATCCGGCTTCTTCCACAGTGCCATCGCCTACCGAGCGAACAGGTGTACCGGTTGGTGCAGCGAAATCGGTACCCAGATGTGGCCTGTTAACTTTGAGTACCGGATGAAACCGGTTGCCGGAATAACGCGAACTGATTCGTGTGAATTCAATCGGATACTTCAAGAGTGCCTTGCGTAAACTGTTTCCTTCGTCATCAAAGTAATCGAGTCCTTCCCCCTGATCGAACGGAATGGCATAATACGGCTGGCCTGCATGGTTAAAATAAATGCCGTTAATCTTTTGGATAGCTATGGGTTTTCCTTCCACCTGCAGTTCTTCGTAAATCAATTTAAACTCATCACCTCGCTGTAGCCGCTGAAAATCAACCTGCCACGCAAAAATGTCAACAAACTTGTTGGTAAGCTCATAGGAAATGCCCAGTTGGGCAATGGTGTGAAAGAGTGTGGTTTCAATTATTCCGCTGATTGCTCTCTCTATTACCTGAACATCGCGCTGGCATACTTCTACTTCAAGTGACTCATCCAATTTAAACACTACGTAGTCAATCGGGTTGGGCTCATAGATAAACGCTTTAGGTGTCCGTAATGAATCAGGAGAACAAATAAAGGTGTACTTTTTATCCGGAGCTACTTTGCGTACATCAAAAACAGTTTGCGGAAGAGCTGCCATCTGGTTAATCAATCTGGCAGGCACATTGAATTCCTTCCACACATCCGATAGAAACTGATTTCGCTTTATCCTGTCTTCAACCACCAGATAGTTCTCCACAGGCACCCCATACCGGGTAACCGGGCTGTTGGGAACCGTAACCGGAAAATAAGTGCTTTCAAAATTCTCTGTTGGCTCTCCCGACTGTTCCGTGCCGAACAGAAAGAGCAACAGCAAACCGTAAAAAAATCGGGCGCCAGGTTTTTGCATTGTGGTATAATCCGTTCAGTAGTTGTTTAAAAAATACCAGGCCAGTTGAAAAAATGAGTTGTGTAAATATAAAAATTTTTTGCCAGGCGTTGAGATATCGGCTTAATGCCTACTTGTATAATTCAGCATACTTTTTTTTACCCTTATCTAAAAAGGAGGCAAATTTCTCCACACTGCGGTCGTATCCATAAGGCCATGCCAGCACCCGTTCATCCTTGCCAACCAGCACATAAAACGGCTGAGCATTATTATCCAGGTTGGTGATTTGCAGATCCGCGTTTTTTTTACCGATGGTTTTCTTCACTTTGTTGTCGTACAACGAAGTTATCCATTCGGTTTCCGGCAACAGGGTTTTATCATCGACATAAAGTGCCACAATAACATAATCATTTTTTAACCGCTCCAGCACCAGCGGATCGCTCCACACCACGGCCTCCATTTCGCGGCAATTGGTACAACCGTGCCCGGTAAAGTCAATGAACAGGGGTTTGTTTTGCTGACGCGCACAATTCAAGGCTTGCTCATAATCGAAATAGCCTTGCAACCCATGCGGAAGGTGCAGAAAGTCGGCATATTTTGGCGCATCGCAGATTTCGTTAGCACGGGTACTGCGTGTCATGGCTACCAAATCAAAATCATGTGTGTGTTGTGGCGGCAGATAGCCGGCCAGGGCTTTCAGGGGGGCGCCCCATAATCCGGGCACCAGGTAAATGACAAATGAAAATACTAATGTTGCCAGCAGTAAGCGGGGCACCGATACTTTTTCAATAGGGCTATCGTGCGGCATGCGGATTTTCCCCAGCAGGTAGAATCCAAGCAATGAAAAGATGACAATCCATAGGGCAATATTGGTATCGCGATCGAGAAGGCCCCAATGGTAAGCCTGGTCGGCAATGCTCAAAAATTTTAGCGCCAGAGCAAGTTCAAGAAAACCCAGTACAACTTTTACGGCATTAAGCCACCCGCCCGATTTGGGCAGGCCCTTCATCCATTCTGGAAAAACAGCAAACAAGGTAAAAGGTATGGCAAACGCCAGCGAATACGAAAACATGGCCAGGATAGGTTTTACAATTTGCCCTCCGGCCGACATTACCACCACGTTGCCTACGATGGGAATCGTACAGGAAAAGGAAACCAACACCAGGGTGGCTGCCATGAAGAAAATTCCGGCCAATCCGCCTTTCTCAGCTTTCTGATCGGCTTTGTTTACCAACTGGTGAGGTGCGTTGATTTCGAACAATCCGAGGAAGGACAGTGCAAACACAATGAATATAACAAACACAAACAGGTTAGGAGCCCAGTGTGTTGCCAGAGCGTTAAGTCCTTCAGCACCCAGCAATACCGCGAACAGTGTGCCCGCTAATGTATAAATGGCAATAATGGAAACACCAAAGACGATAGCATTGCGAACGCCTTCTTTTCGTGACTGGTTATCGCGCAGAAAGAATGTTACCGTCATCGGTACCATGGGGAACACGCAAGGAGTAATCAAGGAGATCAGTCCCAGCACAAAAGCAAACACCAGGTAGCCAAAAAATGATTCATCGTTCAGGCTATCGGTTCCTTCCAGAATAGCTTTGTCCAGCACCGGGCCTTTAATTCCACTATACCCGGGCTCAGGTGTTGCAATTGTTTCAGTTGCTTCCGGTTGAGGTTCCGGCTCCGGCAAATCAATTTCCGGCTGGGGTTTCTTCACTTCGCCTCCCGATACGGCAATACCGGTAAACACAAAATCACTTTCAAAGGGAATGCACTTGCCGTCAACTTCGGTGCAGGTTTGTCCCTCGATTATTCCGGCAAGTTTCAGGTTTGTGCTTAACACTTTTATCCGTTGTCTGAACTCGCCTGTATTTTTAAAAACCTTTACATCGCAACCGAAAATTTCATCGTGCTTGGCTACCGGGTTTATTGCCTTTAGGCCGCCCACCAGTTCAAATGAATTATTCTTCTCAAAGGTTACGGTAGTGAGCATTGGTCCGCAATCGGGGTCGAAGTCGTTGGCATATACATACCAGTTTTTATCGGTGGTTACTGTAAAGATCAGGTCCAGTTCGGCACCGGTTTTCACGGTGGTTTTTTCCGGCCTCCACGACCAGGTTGCCGGTTTTAGCACCTGGGCTTCAGCAAAAGCTGTGGTCAATACGATGAGGACAATTGAAAGTCTGTATGTCATAAATTTTCAGGAATCAGCAATCCGAGCCATAACGTTACAGGCAGCAAAAAAGTTGGCGGTCAGGTAGCATAGTGTTTATAAAACGCTATAATAGTTTCAATGCCCAGTAAAAAATTCTTTACGCCATAATGTTCATTGGGAGAGTGAATGGCATCGGAATCCAAACCAAAACCCATTAATACGGTATCAAGGCCAAGCTCTTTTTTGAACAGGGCAACGATTGGAATACTGCCCCCATCGCGGGTAGGTATGGGGCGTTTTCCCCACACTTCTTCAAATGCAGCACTGGCCGCCTGAAAAGCTTTTGAGTCAGTGGGAGTAACTGCGGGCTGTCCGCCATGCAGCGGTGTAACTTTTACCTTTACAGATTTTGGTGCCAGCGACATGAAATGTTTTGTAAACAATTCGGTGATCTCGTGGTTCTCCTGATCCGGAACCAGGCGCATCGAAATTTTTGCATAGGCCTTTGACGGTAATACGGTTTTAGCTCCTTCGCCTGTATAGCCACCCCAGATGCCGTTTACATCGAGTGTAGGCCTGATGCCTGTGCGCTCCAAAGTGGTGTATCCTTTCTCTCCGTGTACATCCTCTATGGATAATTCTTTTTTATAGTGCGCCAGATCAAACGGGGCCTTGTTCAGGGCTTCTCTTTCAGCCGGGGTGAGTTCAACCACCTTATCGTAAAAACCCGGTATGGTTACGCGGCCGTTGTCATCGTGTAGCGAAGCGATCATTTTGGCCAGCACATTCACCGGATTGGCTACCGCACCGCCATACACACCCGAATGCAGATCGCGGTTGGGGCCGGTC
>JBKBOE010000059.1:0-17071 GCA_046294915.1 Cyclobacteriaceae bacterium
TGTTAATTTCTTTAATCTTTACTTCGATATACTCCTTACCTTTAGACTTCTTGAGTTGAACATCAGGGGTTAGCCCTAGCCATTCACGAGTTTTGTTTGGTATATCTTCAAGTAATTTTTTCGCATCTGCTACTCCTTTGGTTACACCTTTATCGTCAACTCCCACCAATAAAGTACCACCCTTTGTGTTGGCAAAGGCACAGATCGTTTTGAGGTGATTATCGTTCCAGGATTCCTTGAAATCGATATTGTCGTTCTCCTTCTTATTGATAGCAGTGGGCATTTTCTGGGATTATTGAAAAATTTAATGTCCGGCTTTTGTAGATTAAATATAGGAACTTTTACGAAAATGGCCCCTTTGGCCCCTTTGTGACCCCTTTAACTTGTTAAGGATTTTGCTCTATGTCTGGCGCCTTATTCGAGAATTATTCGAGAATTAAGACCGTAATTATGGTGCTGTAGAAAGATGCTATGACCAAATGACGGTAAAAGCAACAGCCTACGAATGTCCCCTTTGGCCCCTTTGCGGCCCCTTTACCTGATTTACAACTTCTTGATAATTAGATATATCTTATGCAGTTTTTTCAAATCGCCAAAATCTTCGTTCGACATTTGTCCTGTCGGGGCTACATTATTTCCCATAAATTTCATTCAGCACACCGGCCAAACGGATGCCGGCTTGCAAGAGGCGTTCACGAACGATGTCGAAATAGAGGTAGGAGTAAGTATATCCCAACCGCTTGTTGCCGGTATCGTATACTTTTTTCCGGTATGCCATGCTTTCGGTCGCCCATTCACGTACAGTAGCTTTTTGCAGGGATTGAACGGTATTGGCCGATGGAAGCAGGAGCGACTCGGCCAGTTCGGTATAACTTAGTTTTGTATCATCAATCATGTCGCTGTCCCACACCCGGTGCAGGTTGCTATCGGTTCTGAACCACATTACTTTGATGTCATTTCCTCCGCGGTCGTCTCCGCGGCCAACGTGTAATGGTTGATGAATGTCGCCCACCAGGTGAATGAGAATCTTTACATACTCTCGTTCCTGCTGAGCGGATAATTTTTTCGATTTTAATTCTCCGATTATGCGTTCCAGGGTCTGAATAACATCTCCATTGGGGTTCTTCTCAGCAGTTTCGTAAGTCATGCCGTCCGGAATGGTTACCCAATGCCAGTCGGTCATGTAGTTGTAGGTTGAATCTGACCGTACTTCGTCCATCCAGGTGCTTGCCATGGCCAGCGATTTACCCTCCAAAATCCGTTCAAGGGCCTTCTTTGCTTTTTTATTCAGATACTTGCTGGCGATGTACCCGGTAACCCGGTGGCCGGTAACTCCCCAGCTGAATGCACTTAGAGAGCATATTAACAGGATACCCGTACAGAGTTGTTTTTTCATTGGCCTGTTGGTTTTGGATGCAAATATCTTTAAAATGACCAATGCTTTTTTGTTGCCTGTATTATTTTAAATTTAAGACACGCTCAGGCTATGGTACAAACGGTAAAACTCACTGCACTTGTGGTTGCCAACCAGTTGGATATAAAAGCCATTAAAAATTTCCTTGAAATTAAGCCTATTGCCGAACTGTCATCGGAATTGTTCTATGGTTTTACCGAAGGCAAATATCAATACTATTTTAACTACGGGGTAATTGTTTTTACGGGTTATTCGGATGATGAAATTAAATGGGCGGTAAAGGCAGTTCAGGCCTTTCATAAAAATCCGGTAACCCCCTGGCTTCGCGATGAGCACGTTTTACAGGTTGAGCCGGACAGCGACATGCAATTTCAGTTTGGTCAGGTGGTGCTGAGCAGCTGTGATGAAAAGGTAATACGCATAGCCATGTTTAACCTGGCCCAATCGGTGGCTATGGATCATTACCATGCCATTACCGAACAACTGTTGGCAGAGGTTAAGGGTTTTACCTACCACCTTGAAACCAGCGGCAAGCTGAAGATCAGTCGCAAAAATATGCTTCGGTTTATTGGTAAAGCATTAAATACCCAAAATGAGGTAGCCGAGAACATTTATATTTTTGATGCTCCCGAGTTGGTTTGGGATGACGAGTATCTTGATAAGTTGCATCAGGGCTTGATCAAGCACTTTGACTTACGCGTCCGGTTCAGCGAACTGGAATATATGATGCGCATCATCGAAGAAAACCTTACTGTATTCCGTGATATCAGCAACCAGCGCGAGAGTAGTTTGCTTGAGTTAATTATTATAATCCTAATCCTTGTTGAAGTTTTCAACCTGATTATTTCTAAATTGCTCTGATTTATCAATTCGTGATGCTGGTTTCAAGTCGTCTCCTCCCAAATCCTGCCCGATCATGACACAGCCAAACCGCATTCATCTTTTTCAGGGCTACGGTGTGGAATTAGAGTACATGATTGTTGATAAGGATTCATTGGCGGTTAAACCAATTGCCGATGAATTACTTAAACACGAACTGGGTCATTATGGAGGTGATTTCACCCGCGAAGCCATTACGTGGTCTAATGAAATGGTGCTGCATGTTATTGAATTGAAGGCAACCCGGCCGGAGTTGAATTTTACTGCCCTTGAAAATGCTTTTGCCGATGAGGTGAAGCGTGTAAACGCAATTCTTTCAAACTGGAATGCGCGGCTCTTACCGGGCGGCTGTCATCCGGCCTTCAACCCGTTAACCGAAACCAAACTGTGGCCGCATGAAAGCAGTGAGGTATATGAAGCCTATAACCGCATTTTTGATTGCCGCGGGCATGGCTGGTCTAATCTTCAAAGCACCCATCTTAACCTGCCGTTTTACGATGATGAGGAGTTTGCGCGGCTTCATGCCGCTGTACGGATTATTCTGCCCATTATACCCGCACTTTGCGCCAGTTCCCCTGTCATTGAGAGAAAAATTACCGGCTCGGCCGACACACGGTTGAAATACTACAAAACAAACCAATCAAAAATTCCATCCATTACCGGACGCATTATCCCGGAAGCGGTGTTCTCGAAACGCAACTACCTCAATACCATTTACGAAAAGATTAAATCGGACATCGCCCGTTATGATTCAACCGGTGTGTTAAATCCAATCTGGGTTAATGCCCGTGGTGCGGTGCCCCGTTTTGACCGGGGCTCAATTGAGCTAAGACTGATGGACGCACAGGAGTGCCCTGCGGCTGAAATGGCCATTCTCACCTTGCTTATTGAAACAGCCAAAGCGTTTGTTTATGAAGTTTTCTGCGACTTTGAAACACAGGTGAAGTACCGTACCGAAATGCTTGTGCCTGTACTTGATCTGACCATAGAGCATGCGGAGCGCGCACTGCTGGCTGACAAGGCTTACCTCCAACTTTTTGGGTGTCAGAAAGGAGAAGTGCATGCAGGTGAGTTGTGGAAACATATTTTTGATCGGTTGACGTACCGGGGTAATGATGCACTCGAAAAGTGGAAACCTGAGTTAGAAATACTCTTCAGCGAAGGCTCCCTTGCCACACGAATTCTTAAAGCGCATTCTTCAGGTAATACGTGGGTACCCGTTTACCGCCAATTGGCCGACTGCCTGGTGCAGAATAAACTTTTTATTCCTTAAAAATCAGTTCGGTTACTGAACCAATAACCGAACTGATTCGGCTTAGTTATGGGTAACAATTGTTGTTCCCCTGTCTTCAATCTGCAGGGTTACCTGAATGGCCTTTAACTTTCGGCCCATTTCACACCGAACCACAAGCGGGTAGTGGCCGGGCTTAACCTCGTTTGAGGCTGTAATATATAGTGTGCTGACATCAAACAATCCGGTGGCGGGTTCAAAGCGGGCACTAATGCCTTCAGGAAGGCTTGAGGTAAGCCTAAGTTCTGCCTTATACCTCGAAAAACTTTTTGACTTTGCCAGGTTTATCGTGAGTGAGCTGGTTTCACCGGCTTTTACAGCCAGAACGGGTTCGCTTACCTGAATCGTATATTCAGTACGTGGAGCAGTTTGTGCCGGGCTTTCTGTAACAACAATGAAGGCCAGGAGTGCAATAACGGGAAGTAGTTTTTTCATAACCTTATGATTTTTGATCAGTACAACGCAAATAAAATTTAAATGACTGTCAGTTCTCTGCAATTGGGGTTAACTGCACCCTTACTGTGGTTAATGTCCACGTTATCGGGGTAAACGGCTTGCCTTCGGGGTGAATGGTCAGGCCAGTTCCATCATGCTTCGGAGTTGATGAATTTTTCCCATCACTTCTTTTCCCTTTTGCCGCGACACCGGGATAACGATATCCGTATCCCGAATCTTCAGTTTATAGCCGTTTGCATTGCCCGACACGGAATCGATAGCATTAATGTTAACAAGGAAGGAGCGATGGCAACGAAGGGTAAAGGAATTATCAAGTTGATTTTCTATGTTTTTTAGATTTGCCCGTAATAATTTTCGCTGAATACCCTGTCCGCTTTTCCAGAATACGGTCGAATAATTGTCATCCGCTTCAATAAACAGCAAATCGGGCAGGTTAACGTCCAGTGTATCGCTGGTTTCGCTATACAACGTTATGCGGTTTGTTTCTTTGGAGGGTCCGGTTTTTAACTGTTGAATTTTTTGCAATTCACGGTTGGCTTGCAGTGCACTATTCAGGTTTTGCTGAAGCTGGGTATTTCGAAGAAAAAGCGTGGTCAGCGCAATGGGTATTATTCCTTTTATAAGTACCCGGCTATTGGCCTGGATAAGATTTTCGGACACCGGCAGGTGCGGACAAATGTAAAAAATATCAACCAGCGAGCTGGCTGCCCCGATAAGCAGCAGATGCCCGATATTTATCAGGATGTATTTACCGAGGGTCCATTGGTCGAACCAGGCGGGAAAAATTTTAGGCAGAGCAATGATGTTGATGACCAGGCACACGAAAGTAATACCCCCGAATAAAAAATGTTGGGGAAGGGTCAGGTCATGGTCGCCCGGTGTTTTGAAGGCGTACATAAAGGCCACCACAAACAGGCTGATCCCTGCAATCAGCACCAGGTTTCTCCGGTCGTCCTGCAGGTAATAGGGGAAGGGCTCAAGCAGTCGGTTTTTAAAATCCATTACATTCACCATTCGCCATTACGAATTCGTACGGGTAAGGTTCAGCGTGGGTGGCAAAGAAGAGAAAAGTAGGGGTGATTTTTTTTGGTTCCCTGTAAAACGCCTGGCTCCTGGGGTAAAACGTTCGGTTTTTGGGGTAAACGACTCAGGAAGATGCGGATAGCTCGCCAAGCATTTCTTTCAGCTTATCCAGGTGGTTGCCGTAGAGTTTTTTAAGGTACCACGCTGTGATTTTGTATACGCCAACCATAAAAACACCGGTAACCAGAATAAACCAGATGAGAAAGCCGAGTTGCTTAAATCGCTGGATAAAATTATCCAGCCCGGCATCTATTGCACCAAAAAGCAATCCAAGACAAAAGAACACGGGATACAGAATGGTGTAGCTGCGTTTGTAAAACGAAAAGTAAGCGCTAAGCCCGGCTACCAGGTTTTCAAGATTGGTTTTCAGATTCCCCTGGCTAAGTTCATAGCGGCTCAGCAACATGAGTTTTTTAATGTAGTATAAAATATACGCTGCGAAAATGATGGAAAGAGTCAGCACCATCCATGCAAGCTGACCGCTTTTCGCCTGCAGTCCGTAAACGGCAAGGCCAATACCGCACACAATGGTAAAGCACAACTCAAACCATACACTGCGCTTAAGCCGGGTAACAATAGATGTGCTCTTGCTCCGCAACATGTGGGCAATTTCATCGGTGTTCTTAGCGGCAACGCCCTTAGGCTGTTGCTTCCAGATAGATTTTAAATCATCAAGTTCTTCCATAGCTCAACCATTCAAAAGTTTGCGGAGTTTTTCACGTATGCGATTCATCCGTACGCGCACATTATTCTGGGTTATCCCCATGGTTTCTGCAATTTCATCATAGGGTACTTCGTCAAGCGCCATCATAATCATTGCCCGTTCTATTTCGGAAAGTTTACGGATGGCCCATTGCAGCTTTTCAAAATTCTCTTCTGTATTGTCAGGTTCCCGGTCTGAAATATTCAGGTGGTAGTCATCCAAATCTTCGGTTTGAATTTTACGGCCTTGTTTGCGCAGCCCCGAAATGGCCGTGTTCAGGGCTATGCGGTACATCCAGGTGGTTATCTTGGAGTCGCCCCGAAACGTGTGAAAGGATTTCCATAACTGAAGAACCACTTCCTGAAACAGATCGTTACGGGCCTCCCGGTCATTTTCGTACATCATGCACACCTTATGTATAAGGCCCTGATGTTCGTTAATCAGGTTAATAAAATGGCTTTCCTGTTCGCTCTTCGGAGGCACGTTCTGTTGATGAATAAGTCGAAAGGTAGAAAGATAATTACAATGCCTTTAAAAAAGAGTTGGCGTTGAACCCATTGTATTTTATTTTAATTTGGCTGACCACTACATGGATTAGCATGGGCTTGCGAAAGCAAATCGGCAATTTTTTCGGTTTTACCCGTGCTCAGGTAAATGCCTTCCTTATTTTATTGCCCTTGCTCATCGTTTTTATTTTTTCAGAGCCGGTATATCGCTGGGTTAATAGAGATGCTGACCATGAGGATTGGGAAAAACTGGACAGCTTTCTTGCAATCTGGCAGGCTGAGGCTGGTAGAGAAAAAGAAGATCAACCTGGAAGTGAGTTACCAACGTTATTCCGGTTTAACCCGAATACAGTTACGCATACCGAGTTGCTGGCTCTTGGCTTCTCTCACCGGTTAGCCGGCCAACTGATCAGTTACCGAAATGAAGGAGGTCGGTTTCGCAGTGTGCATGACCTGCTAAAATTGTATGCCATAGACACAGCACTTTACAACCGAATAGCGCCCTATGTGGTTATACCCGAAGCAAATTCATCAGTGCCTGGGCAGGGTTCCTACAAGAGGCCTGTTGAAGTTATAAAAGCACCCTTTGACCTTAACCTTGCTGATACAACGCAGTTCATTTCTATTAGGGGTATCGGCAGGGTGCTGTCAAAGCGAATTGTAAAGTATCGTGAAGCGCTAGGCGGTTTTGTTGATAAAAAACAACTCTTCGAAGTGTACGGCATGGATTCAACAGGAGTACGTCAACTCACCGAACAATCGTATATTCAACCTGGTTTTAAGCCGCGGGCAATCAACCTTAACCGGGCAGGCGAAATGGAATTAGCAGCTCACCCGTATATTTCGAAAGCTATGGCCCGTGCTATTGTAACCTACCGGTTTCAACATGGAAGGTTTCGTTCAGCAGACGATCTTGATGAATTAAAAACCATACCATTGGAATCGCTCCATAGAATCAAGCCATATCTGAGCCTTGAATAAACCTGCAGAACATATTTTCAAAAACTACCTGCGCAGGCTCACCCGGCTTGTTGGCAACAACCGTTCTCTTCTCCTGCTCCGTGAAGCAGGCCACCAGGTTATGGATTTGTCTCACCTGAATCATGTGGTTGTTCAAAATTCTTTTGAGGTTATTGAGGCTTTGATTGCCGGTAAACGCAAAACCATTTGCCCGCTGATTGACAGCCGTATGGCAGCCGCCAATGCAGTGAGCAGTATGCTGAAGCGACTTCACCGCACTGACCAGTTTTTGTTTGAAGAGAAAGGCACGCGCGACCTGCATGTGGGATGGCCGGTGCTTCGCGGTAAATTTAATGACGGCACCCCCGTGCGTGCACCCTTGCTTTTTTTTCCGGTGGAACTGGAGGTTGAAAACAACGCATGGACTATTCAGGTGCGAAAAGATGCAGAACCTGCTTTTAACAAGTCCTGGCTGCTTGCCTATTTTCATTTTAACCAGCTTCCGGTGAATGAAGCCTTACTGGAGGCTTCGTTTGATGAGTTTGATGCAGACAGCACCGTTTTCCGAACGCAGCTTTACCAACTCCTTAAAGACAAAATCGAAATCAATTTTAATCCCGACACATTTTCGGGCTCCATTACGCGGTTTGAGTCCTTTACGCGCGATCAGTTTGATAAGGCGCACCGCAATGGAGAAATAAAACTGTTTCCGGAAGCCGTGCTCGGAATCTTTCCGCAAGCCGATTCGCAATTGGTGCCTGACTACCTTCAACTGATTGATGAAAATTTATTCGCATCACTTGAAGACTTCTTTAGTTCAAAGGCTTTGCACATGCAGGGCCCGCCAATTCGTGATCCGGTTGCGGTTAACCTGGCTGTAAAAGAAGAGAAGGTATTAGTCCCCTTTAAACTCGATGCCTGGCAGGAGCATGCCCTTAAAAGTGTAAAGCTGGGATACTCGCTGGTGGTACAGGGGCCACCCGGTTCAGGAAAATCGCAACTCATAGCCAACCTTATTGCCGACAGCATAGCCTCCGGAAAAAAAGTACTGTTGGTTTGCCAAAAGCGAGTTGCATTAGATGTTGTATTCGAGCGCCTGCAAACGGTTGGTTTATCTGCATTTACCGCATTGGTGCATGACTTTCGGGATGACCGCAGACTGATCTTTCAGAAAATAGCCGAGCAGGTTGAACGTGTGGAAGACTATCAGGCGCAAAACCGCTCTATCGACATTATTCAAACCGAACGAAGATTTCTGCAGGTGTGTCGTACGATTGATCAGCTTACTGAAGAATTGGAGGAATTCAGAAAAGCACTTTTCACCGATAAGGAGTGCGGTATGTCTGCGAAAGAATTATACCTCACTTCTGATCCGGCATCGCAACGGATAAACCTCCGGCAAGAGTATCAGCTATTTGATTTTCATTCCTTGTCAACATTTATCCGCAAGCTTACCGCCTATGTGGGCTATGCAAAAAAAACAGAAGCGAATGATTACCCACTTAAAAACAGAAAGTCGTTTGCCCGGTTCCGGATTGCCGACCGTGATGAAATTGAGCGAACTATAAAGGATGTTAAAGATTTTCAGGAAAATCTGGGTAGCAGGCTCGAACCGCTGCTTCAGTACACAGTTTCGCTTGAAGAGGCTGAAACCATTTTGATGAAAAGGCCCGAAGCCGATGAGTTGGCCGGAATGCTTGCTGATGAAACGGTGTACGCTTTCTTTAAAAGCATGGTCGATGAAAAAGATGAGGTGACTAACGTGTTATGGTTGCAAAACATGGAGCGGGTATGCATGAATTGTTTCGAAGGAGCGGGCGTTGAAGCAACACTTACCGATGACCAGATAGGGAAGTGCCAGGTAGCTTTACAGCAGCGGTTAATGGCACGCAGGAATATCTTCCGGCTTATCCGCTGGGAACTTTTTTCGGAACATAAATTCTTTTTAAAGCGCATACTCATAGCCAATGATCTTCCGTACAACAAAAAGGGCTTGCTCATTTTGGAAGATCGTCTCGATAACCGCCTCAACCTGGAGCACCATTTGACCGCACTCAAAGAACAAAAATGGTTGATTGATTTGCCCCGGGAATATGATAAACGAAAATTCAAAAAATGGTTCGAAAAGCAAGTGCTTGCTGCACGAGCCAAATTGCTTTACAATTCATTGCGCGAGATCAGCAAAGGTATCAGCATCGAACAATTTACCCGCGATGATTTTTTACGAAGACTTTGGAGTATTTATGATGTACTCAAAGAAATTCCGGAGCGAAAGGCAGGTTGGTTGCGATACCTTACTCCGTACCAGATTGGTTCGCTTGCCCAGAACCCCGGTCTTTGGTTTAATCTGACGCAACAGGTACGTATTGATTTCGACAGCTTGTGTGAAACCGATGCGTTAAAAGAAAGTTTCTCATCGGTTGAATTGGAAGTAATCAACCGGCTTTATGATGAGATAAAGGATTGGGATGCCCTGAAATTTGAGTCCGTATTCCAGAACAGCCTGCGCCTGGCGTGGATCGATCACCTGGAGGCCAAGTACCCTGTTCTCCGAACGGTTTCAACCCGGAAGATGGAGCAACTGCACCAGGAACTTGTTCAGTCGGTAAGTGAAAAGCAAAAGCTTAGTGAGGAAATCGTTCGGATAAAAGCCCGCGAACGCATTTATGAACAGGTGGAATACAACCGCCTGAATAACCGGGTAACCTACCGCGATTTGCTTCACCAGGTTACCAAGAAAAGAAAATTATGGCCGGTAAGGAAGCTGATTGCCTCCTTTCAGGATGAATTATTTAACGTAATCCCTTGCTGGATGACATCGCCCGAGTCGGCATCAGCATTGTTTCCGCTTGCGGGGATTTTTGATCTGGTTATTTTCGATGAGGCTTCTCAGTGTTTTGCTGAACGCGGATTACCGGCAATGCACCGTGGCCGGCAGGTTGTGGTGGCAGGCGACAGCCAGCAGTTAAAGCCCCTTGATCTTTATCAGGTTCGGTTTCAGGAGGAGGGAGAGGCAGAAGACCTGGAAGTGGATTCATTACTTGATTTAACAAGCCGGTATTTGCCAACGGTTTTGTTGCAGAATCATTACCGAAGCCGGTCGGTAGAGTTAATTGATTTTTCGAACAGGCACTTTTACAAGGGCAAACTGCGCATGCTTCCTGATCAGGCCATCGTTAATAAAAAAGAGCCGGCAATTGACTACATCAAGGTTAAGGGTACATGGAAGGACCAGACCAATCAGGAGGAGGCTGATCTGGTTGTTCAGAAGATTCAGGAGATAGCCGGTCAACATCCTGAATTAACAATAGGAGTAGTAACGTTTAATGCCCCGCAACAAGAACATATCCTGGATGGTTTGGAAATAGCCCGTGCTCAAGGTGCTTATATTCCTGAATCGGTATTTGTAAAGAACATTGAAAACGTTCAGGGCGATGAGCGGGATATTATTATTTTTTCAACGGCCTATGCTGCTGATGCGTCAGGTAAACTTACCATGCAGTTTGGTAGCCTCAATGTGGCCGGTGGTGAAAACCGGTTAAATGTTGCCATTACACGAGCCCGGCAAAAAGTTATGATCATTAGCAGCATCTGGCCCGAGGAATTAAAACTACAAGGGGTTAAAAATGAAGGACCTAAATTATTGCGGGCTTACCTCGACTTTGCACGGAAGGTTGCTGAAGGAAAATATACCCCCGATCTATCCGGTAAAGCACGTGCGGCTGATTGGTATCTTTCATCTGCAATTTTAAACTGGAGTGTATCAGAGAAATTGCCAGGATCACTGGCCGTTTGCCCGTGGTCTGCTGGAGATATTGTCATCATGAACGGGACTGAACACCGGGCTATGCTAATGTGTGACGATGATGCCTATGAGCAGATGTTAACGAGTAAAGAGGCCCACGTTTACGCCCCGCAACTTATGGAGCAGAAATCCTGGCCCTGGTTGCGTATCTATAGCCGGAACTGGTGGAACAACAAAGAACTGACGCAGCAGGACATTAGCCGTTTTGCTTACCTTTTTAGTCGAACGGATGGGTAAGTGATTCTTCTTCGCCTGTTGTAAATGGCCAGTTACATTGTTGTGAAGCCATACAAACCGCATCGGTTTTCTTTTCACCGGAAGTTGTTTAGCTTTTGCTCTTTAAATCTTACTGCATGAACCGGATGATATACCTGATTATGCTGACCACATCCATGGCATTTGCCCAGGGGTCAGTAAGCAAAGCACCTGAAGTAAAAGAGGGTGACGGTCCCTTTCCGCAACTTATCATCAGAGGCGTAACGCTGATAGACGGTACCGGTGCCCCTCCCATTGGCCCGGTGGATATTGTTGTCCGGCAGAACCGGATAGAACGGATTGTGAATGTCGGATACCCGGGTGTTCCCATTAATCAGGAAAGACGACCCAAACTTGATGCTGGCGGCAAAGAGTTAAATGCCGAAGGCATGTACCTGTTGCCCGGATTTGTGGATATGCACGGACATATCGGTGGCGGGCAGGCGCCTAATGCCGAGTATGTGTTTAAACTTTGGATGAGTCATGGCATTACCACCGTGCGCGACCCTTCGGCCGGCAACGGATTGGATTGGGTGTTGGATCAAAAACAGAAGAGTGCAAAAAATCTGATAACCGCTCCGCGACTTTATGCGTACACGTCCTTCGGTCAGGGTAGCGATAAGCCGATAAGCACTCCGGAAATGGCGCGCGAGTGGGTGCGCAGCAACAAAGCAAAAGGAGCTGATGGCATAAAATTTTTCGGAGCCGCACCTGAAATTATGCAGGCAGCTATCGAAGAAAACAAAAAACTGGGCTTGCGTTCATGCTGCCATCATGCCCAAATGGATGTGGCCCGATGGAATGTGGTCAAATCGGCCCGTGCCGGATTAACCAGCATGGAACATTGGTATGGCTTGCCCGAAGCACTTTTCACTGACCGTACCATCCAGGATTACCCGCTGGATTATAACTATCAAAACGAGCAGCACCGCTTTGAAAATGCCGGTAAGCTATGGAAGCAGGCGGCCCCACCGTTTTCTGAGCATTGGAATAACGTAATGAATGAGTTACTTAAACTGGATTTTACACTCGACCCCACTTTTAACATTTATGAAGCCAGCCGCGATTTGCACCGCGCGCGCAGGGCCGAGTGGCACGAGGAATACACCTTGCCGCAACTTTGGTCGTTCTATCAGCCAAACCGAAGGGCACACGGCTCGTACTGGTTTGCATGGGGCACCGAGCAGGAAGTGGCCTGGCGCGAAAACTACCGGCTGTGGATGACATTTGTTAATGAGTACAAGAATCGTGGCGGAAGGGTAACCACCGGTTCTGACTCAGGTTTTATTTTTCAACTGTATGGTTTTGCATACATCCGCGAACTGGAGTTGCTGCGCGAAGCCGGGTTTCACCCGCTTGAGGTAATCCGTTCGGCTACATTGTATGGCGCGCAGGCATTGGGCATAGAAAAAGATTTGGGTTCGGTTGAGGTGGGTAAACTCGCTGACTTTGTAATTGTTGATCAAAACCCGCTCGAAAATTTACAGGTGCTTTACGGTACGGGTGCCATTAAACTCTCGGATGATAACAAACCCGTGCGTGTTGGCGGAGTGAAGTACACCGTTAAGGATGGGATTATTTATGATGCAAAAAAGCTGCTGGCCGATGTGCGTAAACTTGTTGCTGAGGAAAAAGCCAAAACGGGCTTTACAATCAAGCAGCCCGGTATAGATTAATTTTTTTGCAGGCCAACCATTGATCGATTACAGCTCGGTCCCCATATCGTGTGGTAATTACAACGGTATTGACCATTAATCGGCCCGGAATTCCTACTTTTGCAACTCAAATTTTTGAGGAACTGACGGGTTATGGAGAACATCCGCAATTTTTGCATTATCGCTCACATTGACCACGGCAAAAGCACGTTGGCCGACAGGTTGTTAGAGGCCACCGGAACACTTACCGATCGGCAGATGCAGGACCAGGTTCTGGATAACATGGACCTGGAGCGTGAAAAAGGCATTACCATAAAAGCCCATGCCATCCAGATGAATTATAAGATGGAAGGCATGAATTACATCCTTAACCTGATCGATACCCCGGGCCATGTGGATTTTTCGTACGAGGTATCACGTTCCATTGCAGCCTGCGAAGGGGCATTGCTTATTGTAGATGCCAGCCAGGGCATTGAAGCGCAAACCATTTCAAACCTGTACCTGGCGTTAGAGCACGACCTGGAAATTATTCCCGTACTGAATAAAATTGATCTTCCGCACGCCATGCCCGATGAGGTGACCGATGAAATTGTTGACCTCATCGGATGCAAACCCGAAGATGTAATCCGCGCCAGCGCCAAAGAGGGCATTGGCATTGATGACATCTTGCACGCTGTGGTAAAACGCATTAAGCCGCCAAAGGGCGATCCGAACGCTCCGCTTCAGGCCATGATTTTCGATTCGGTGTTTAATTCGTTCCGTGGTATCGAGGTGTACTTCCGTGTGTTTAACGGATCTATTAAAAAAGGCGACAAGGTAAAATTTGTAAGCACCGGTAAAGAATATACAGCCGATGAAATTGGCGTGCTTAAACTGGAAAAACATCCGCTGCATCACATCCATGCCGGTAATGTGGGGTATCTCATTTCCGGAATTAAAGTAGCCAGCGAAGTGCACGTAGGAGACACCATTACCCATGCCGATCGCCCGGGCGAGGCTGTAAAAGGTTTTGAAAATGTGAAGCCCATGGTATTTGCCGGGATATATCCGGTGGATACAACCGAGTTTGAAGAGTTGCGGGCATCTATGGAAAAACTTCAACTCAACGATGCCTCGCTGGTATGGGAGCCGGAAACTTCGGCTGCATTAGGCTTTGGATTTCGCTGCGGCTTTCTGGGTATGCTGCACATGGAGATTATCCAGGAACGGCTGGAGCGCGAGTTCGGCATGACGGTAATAACCACGGTGCCTTCGGTGCAGTTTCGTGCCATCAAAACAGATGGATCAATGTATGAGATCAACGCACCTTCGGAAATGCCGGAGCCAAATACCGTTGATCATATTGAAGAACCCTACATCAAAGCGCAGATCATCACCAAAGCCGAGTTCATCGGCCCAATCATTAAACTTTGCATGGATAAGCGCGGGGTAATCAAAAACCAGTCTTACCTCACCACCGACCGGGTAGAGATGACCTTTGAAATGCCGCTGGCCGAAATTGTTTTCGATTTCTTCGATAAACTGAAGACCATTTCAAAAGGCTATGCCTCGCTGGATTATCACCTGATTGGTTTCCGTGAATCGGACATGGTAAAGTTGGATATTCAGTTGAATGGTGAGAAAGTAGATGCCCTCTCGGCCATTGTACACCGAAGCAAAGCGTATGAGTGGGGTAAAAAGTTGTGCGAAAAATTGCGCGAATTGCTTCCGCGCCAGATGTTTGAGATCGCCATCCAGGCAGCTATCGGACAAAAGATTGTTGCGCGCGAAACCGTAAAAGCCCTTCGGAAAAATGTGTTGGCAAAATGCTACGGGGGCGACATCACGCGTAAGCGCAAGCTGCTCGAAAAACAAAAAAAGGGGAAGAAGCGAATGCGCCAGGTGGGTAATGTGGAAATTCCGCAGGAAGCGTTTATGGCCGTGTTGAAGATTGATTAAAAATACTATGGTTGATGCAAACACATACACCCTGATTGACGGCCGCAAAATTGCCGCTGAGATTAAACAGGAGATCATTCAACGGGTAAACGAAATCAAAAAGGCAGGCGGAAAAATTCCACACTTGGCCATCATCCTGGTGGGCGATGACGGAGCCAGCCAGACCTATGTGGATCATAAAGTAAAAGCCTGCAAAGAGGTGGGGTTTCACTACACCATGATGCGCTTTGCCGATACCATCAGCGAAGATAAATTACTTAAGCATATTGACCAGGTAAACAAGGATCCGGATGTGGACGGTTTTATCGTTCAGTTGCCGTTGCCGGCTCATATTTCGGTAGAAAAAATCACCGAGCACATTAAGCCCGATAAAGATGTGGACGGCTTTACCAACCGGAATTTCGGTAGCATTGTATCAAAAAACCCGCTGCTGCTTCCGGCAACACCCTTTGGTATCATGGAACTGCTCAAGCGCTACCGCGTTGAAACTGAAGGCAGGCACTGTGTGGTAGTAGGAGCCAGCCGGCTGGTGGGTGCCCCCCTGAGCATGATGCTGGTTGAACATGGCCGTGCAACAGTAACCGTGTGCCATAAGTACACCAGGGGGCTTGCCGATTTTACCCGGCAGGCCGATATTTTAATTGTTGCAGTAGGCAAACCCGGTTTAATCACAGCCGATATGGTGAAAGACGGTGCCGTAGTCATTGATGTGGGCACTACACGGGTTGAAGGACCCCAATATAAAAACGGGTATGCCATTAAAGGTGATGTGGATTTTAAAAATGTGGCGCCTAAGTGCGCCATGATTACCCCGGTGCCGGGCGGTGTTGGCCCCATGACCATTGCTTCGCTATTGTTAAATACCCTGCGGGCTACTGAATTACGAAATTCATAAATGGTTCAGGCGGCTTTGCACAAATTTTCGATAATGGTTACTCCAAAATTATCAGATGCCCTGCCCCTGATGGAGGATTTTTATACCATACAGGGCGAAGGATTTTACCAGGGATGTGCCGCTTATTTTATCCGGTTGGGTGGTTGCGATGTGGGTTGTGTATGGTGCGATGTAAAAGAATCGTGGGATGCCGCGGCTCATCCACAGGTACACGTTGAAACCATAGTGGCCCGTGCGCGGTCCGTTTCTGCTCCGATTGTCGTTATTACCGGTGGTGAACCCGCCCTGTATGATCTGGCTCCATTAACCTCGGCATTGCATCATGCCGGTATGCGCACCCATATCGAAACCTCCGGAGCATACCCGCTAACCGGTATGTGGGATTGGGTTTGCTTCTCACCAAAAAAATTTAAACGCCCTGTCGATTCCATTTACCCCGTAGCTGATGAGTTAAAAATTATCGTCTGTAACCGGAGTGACTTCGCCTGGGCTGAAGAGCATGCCAGAAAAGTAAGTGCCGACTGCAAACTTTTTCTGCAGCCGGAGTGGTCGAAGGAAAAAGAAATGCTTCCCCTGATTGTTGATTACTGCAAAGCCAATCCGCAATGGCAGATTTCGCTGCAGATTCACAAGTATATGAACATTCCCTGAAGCGATTACATTATTATAATTTCAGTTTTTTAACGCCCATTTAGTTTTTTAGTTTTAGTCATGCTTAGTCAAGTGGTAAAGGTGTTCCTTATTTTTCTGGCAATACAGGCCTATACTCAGCCTGTGCTAAGTACAAAATCAAAAAAAGCCATTGAACTGTACAACCAGGCAGATAATTACCGGGTACGCGGGCAACATCAGCAGGCCATTGATTTATTAACTGAAGCGATCCAGCGCGATAAAAAATTTGTGGAGGCGTATTACCGGCTTGGCTTGGTGTATATGACAACCAAGCGGTATCCGCTGGCGGTTCAAAATTTCGAAACGGCAATATCACTAACTACCGATGAAAAAAAGCACCGTGTCATCTGGTTTGATCTGGGTGAAGCTTATCTGAACACCGGCCAATCTGATAAGGCCATCGTTACGCTTCAAAATTTTCTACGCGTTGAACATCAAAACCGGCAAAAGATTGACCGGGCCAACCAGTTGCTGCGCAATGCAGAGTTTGCCCGGCAGAATCAGACCCTGAAAGCACACTACAATCTGCGTCCGCTCAGCGACACGGTGAATTGTTTTG
>JBKBOE010000060.1:0-16984 GCA_046294915.1 Cyclobacteriaceae bacterium
GATGAATTTTTATATCAGTTTGTTTGACAATTCCAAAATCATTCACGTGCAACGTTGGGAAAAAGGTGGGATGGGAAAAGAAGGTTCAATAATGCTTGCAATATTTGAACTAAATGGGCAAAAATTTATGTGTAGCGATAGCCCACCTGTACATAATTGGGACTTTACGCCTGCAGTTTCCAATTACGTGGAATGTGTGAATGCAGAAGAAATAAAAACGCTTTTTTCTAAACTTTCAGAAGGTGGTATAGTGACAATGCCGTTAGACAGTTATGGCTTCAGTCAAAAATTTGCCTGGGTAATTGACAAATTCGGAGTCTCGTGGCAACTGAACCTAAAATAGCAAGAAGTGAAGACTTGAATGGAACAAGAACAACGACCCGCTAACAGCGGTTTGGCGTAATGGCGGGTTCGGTGCTTCGTATAACAGTTTTTGTTGTAGGTTCAAGTGCAGTTCTTCGATTAAACTTTTGTGCTGAAAATCCGCCACTGCGCCAAGCCGCAAACCGTTATTCCTAAATCCCTTCCGCCACGAACACACGCTTTACGCGGTCGCTGGTGTTCGTTAAAATTTCGTAGGGAATGGTGTTAATCCTCTTGGCCACTTCTTCAACCGGTAGCCCTTCGCCAAAAATTACTACGGTATCGCCTTCGCGCGCATCCAAACCCGTAACATCTGCCATGGTCATGTCCATGCATACATTGCCCGCCACCGGGGCGCGCTTTCCGTTTACCAGCACCACACCCTTGCCCTTGCTGAAGGCCCGGCTGAATCCATCGGCATAGCCAATGGCAAGGGTAGCAATGGTCCTCGCTTTATCCGAAATCCCGCTGCGGGAGTAGCCTACGCTTTCACCGGCTTTGATATTGCGGATTTGTGAGATGGTGGTCTTGAGCGTAACCGCCTGCTCCAGTGCGGTTGCCTCCGATACCGGTGCCACCCCGTACAGTCCGATGCCCAGCCTCACCATATCGAAGTGGTACTGCGGGAAGCGAAGAATGCCGGCTGTATTGACCAGGTGCCGCAGCGGTTTTGTGTGCAACGTTTTTTCCAACGCATCCGTCATGCGTACAAAGCGGTTTGCCTGCTCAGTGGTAAAGGCATCAAACTGTTCATCATCTGCCCCGGAAAGGTGACTGAACACAGAGGCCACAGAAAGGTTGCGCTGTTCAGAGAGCAATTTCACCAACTCCGGCAGGTCCTTCTCATCAAAACCAAGGCGATGCATGCCGGTATCCAGCTTTACATGAATGGCCAATGGCCGGCCGTTTAGAAAACGAATCAAGTCATTAAGAATGCCCATGCTGTACATGCACGGTTCAAGTTTTTGATTCAGCAAACTTTCAAAACTCTCCGCTGACGGGTTCATTACCATAATGGGAATGGTAATGTGGTGTCTCCTCAGTTCGGCACCTTCATCGGCATAGGCTACCCCCAGGTAATGCACCCGGTGATATTGCAGCAGGTTGGCCACCTGCACACTGCCGCTGCCATAGGCCAGCGCCTTCACCATCACCATCAGTTTTGTTTCCGGCTTCAGTTTCGATTTAAAATAATTGAGGTTGTGCACCACCGCTCCCAAATCAATCTCCAGCACCGTTCCGTGAACATTACGCTGAAGCAATGCGACAATTCTCTCAAACTGAAACGGGCGTGAGCCCTTTATCAGAATTGCTTCATCGGAAAACGGAATGCTGCTAAAATGATTTATAAACTCCTCTGTTGTTGAAAAAAAAGCGGAGGGAACAGTAAAGCATTTTTTGTGCCGGCTTAATACACTGCCAATGCCGATAAACCGCTGCACCCCGCTTGCCTGAATTTTTCCGGCAATTGCCGTTACCAGTTGTTCTTCATCCATGCCCGATTGCAGGATGTCGGAAAGGATAACCGTTCGCTTTCTGCGCTGCTGTTGGTGGGCAAGAAAATCAAGGCTCATTTGTAACCCCGCCAGATCATTATTGTAGGCATCGTCAATAACCTGGCATCCGTTAATGCCTTCTTTTACGGCAAGGCGCATGGGCACTGCCGCCAGCATACCAAGCCGGCTCTGAATCTGCGAGGGTTCATATCCCAGTTGTACCATTAAGGCCACACCGTGCATGGCATTTTCAATGCTGGCGGCATCGGTAAACGGAAACCGGAGCGAATGCCATTGTTCCTTCCAGCGGATGGCGTAGCCATCGGCTTGCTTTCTGATTTGCAGATTGGCCTCAACGGATGTGCCCCAACAGAAACTGCGGATACTTTTTTTTGCCAAGGCACCGTGTAACCCGGTATGATCAGCGCAGTAGATCAGCTTCTCAACGTGCGTAAATAACTTTAGCTTTTCGTCAATTTTCTGTTCGCGACTTACAAACTGCTCATCGTGGGCCGAACCGATGTTGGTAAAAATGCCGATTGTAGGTTGGATCACCGGTTGCAGGTGTTCCATTTCTCCCGGTTTGCTGATGCCTGCTTCAAAGATGCCCAACTGGTGGTATGCCTGCATTTGCCATATTGAAAGAGGCACCCCGATTTGTGAATTATAGCTGCCCGGATTTTTTACGATGTTGTAATCAGCAGACAGCAGCTGGCTGAGCCACTCTTTTACAATGGTTTTTCCGTTGCTGCCTGTAATGCCGATAACAGGAAATGAAAATTGCTGGCGATGATGAGCCGCTATCTGCTGAAGTGCCCGAACGGTGGAACTGACCTTCAACACATTGGCCGAAGGATAGTTACGCCAATCGAAATCAGACTCAACAATAAATTGCGTGATGCCCGCTTCATACAGCGGCCGAACATAGGCGTGTCCATCATGCCGCTCACCGCTGATCGCAAAAAATACCGACCCTTCGGCCACTACGGCCTTACGGCTGTCGGTAATCAAGGTAATCACCGGTTGATCGCGATGGAGCGATACCAGCATTCCGCCTGTAAGCGAGGGCAAATCGGAAAAGTAAAGGGTGCTCATTGCGGTTAATACAAACGCGCCCCGTTGGGCACAGTCCGTTCAATGGAAGATAATACAACCCGGTTTTGCTCATCGGGGAAGCCCGTAACCAACACCTCAGAAATAAAATCGGCAATCTGGCGGGGAGGAAAATTCACCACGCAAATCACCTGCCTTCCGATCAGTTCCTCAGGAGTATAAAGAGCGGCTATTTGCGCACTCGATTTTTTAACCCCCAGTTCCCCCAGATCAACCCATAATTTAATGGCCGGCTTGCGGGCCTGCGGAAAAGGTTCGGCCCTGACTACCGTTCCGGCCCGAAGGTCAACCCTCTGAAAATCTTCAATGGAAATCATATATGGGCGAAAATAAGGCTAAAAATCGCCTTTCTGTCTATTGCCGTAAGTAATTCGTCTAATTATACGCTTCAGTTCCAAACTATATTTTTATCTTTCCTGTAACAGAAAGTAAAAATTCTGCGTTTACCCTACACCGGTTTATGAAAACCCTACACCTGAGCGGACTGGTTTTTTCAGCATTGGTCGTTGCGATGACCTGGACACCTGCATTGGTGATGGCACAGGAAGAACTCGGCCCCGTACGTGGAGACCGCCTGGAACAGGCCGAGCCGGTTGATCTGGACAGCAAACCAACCAGTAGAGTACCCTTAAACGTAAACCGCGAAGCCGTTCGCGATTCAGTTGTCATCAAGCCTGCAACGCAAAAGAAAGCAGAGGCAAAAAATGAAAATTCCCAGGAGGACATCTTGTCCTTTAACTTTCTTTATTACATCATTCAGCGGTTCAAGCTTTCTGATATTGTAGATTGATTCCGGAATTTTCGCAATTACCCGCTTTTTAAAAACAATGCATTATCTTTGCAACTTTGTTGCATTTCGTGAAACCCCTTTTGTTTTGCCCTCTATTGCTGTGGGCTTCCTGTGTGCAGGGCCAGCCGTGCAGTTACCCGCTGACGGGCACCGTACAGACTGAGCCAGCAGAGCTTTTAAGTGGTGCAACGGTTGAGTTGGTTCCGGGCCCGTTAACTACCACAAACGAACTCGGAGCTTTTCAATTCGAAAATCTCTGCGCAGGAACCTACCGCCTCCTTGTACGGTTTGTCGGGTTCGAGCCGTATGAAGTTTTTGTTCAGATTCCTGTAAAAGCACCCGTTACCGTAATACTTACGGCTCAAAAAAAGTTGCTTGATGCTGTTGAGGTCCACGATCACTTCGAGCATGTAACCGTAACCAACAATTACCGAATACTAAGCGGAAAGGAGCTTGATGAAACCCGTGGGCTTCCCCTTGGCGAGGCCCTGAAAAGAATTTCCGGAGTATCTTCTATTCAATCCGGGCCGGCAATTTTTAAACCGGCAATTCACGGGCTGCACAGTCAGCGCATACTCATTTTAAACAACGGTATCCGGCAAGAAGGCCAGCAATGGGGAGCCGAACATGCCCCTGAAATCGATCCCTTTATTGCATCGAACATCATCATCATCAAGGATGCCTCGGCTATCAAATACGGAGCGGAAGCGCTCGGAGGAGTGGTGGTGGTGAACCCGGCCAATCTGCCCGAACAGCAAGGAGCAGGAGGGGAACTCAACCTGATTACGCAAACCAATGGCAGGGCGGCAACGCTCTCCGGAATGTTGGAAGGGGGTAGCGGGAAATGGGAAGGCTTTGGCTGGCGCGTACAAGGCACTGCCCGAAAATCGGGCGATGCACAAACCCCCGATTACATCCTCAGCAATACCGGATTCAGCGAACTCAACTTTTCGTTGGCTGCCGGAATTCATAAAAAATTGAAGGGTATTGATTTATTCTTCAGCCGGTTTCAAACCAACCTTGGCATTCTGAAAGGCAGTTCCATCAGCAGCACCGAAGATCTCCGCAATGCGATGGACCGCGAACCGCCCCAATACACAAAACCATTTACCTACGCTCTTGAAAATCCCCGCCAGGAAGTGAGTCATAACCTGCTGAAAATAAACGGCCACTTGCATACCGCCTATGGCGACTTTAAAGTACAATACGGCTTTCAGTACAACGCTCGTAAAGAATTTGATATCCGAAGAGATTCATTGAACAGCATTCCCGCTATTGATCTTGAACTCATCACCAATACACTCGATGCCGAATGGCAGCAGCATACTTCAAAGCGATTTTCTTCGAGTGCCGGCATCAACACTATGATGCAGATCAACAATAATAAACCCGGCACCCAACGCATTCCGTTTATTCCGGATTTCACCAATTTTTCCGGTGGCGTATTCTATACCGGCAAACTCAACCTCACATCATGGGCTGTTGATTTTGGTGCGCGCTACGACTACCGTTATTATCAGGTAGTTGGCTATGATTTCGCTAACCGGTTATACTCCAGTACCTATTCATTCGGTAACGCCAGTTTTTCAGTCGGAGCCACCCGCTCCTTTCATGCGCATTCCGTTTTCGTTACCAACCTGGCCAGCTCATGGCGGCCTCCTCATGTTTCTGAATTGTACAGTTTTGGTGTGCATCAAAGTGTGGCTGCCATTGAATATGGATTGCTGCTGGATGAAACTACCAGCGAGGTACTTGATTTTAATAGCGTGAATTTCAAAAATGAAAAGGCATTGAAGTGGGTAAACACCTGGCGTTTCCACAAAGCCCGGTTCACCACCGAAATAACCGCCTATGCGAACTACCTCTTTAATTACATTTACCTGAGGCCGTACGGAATTACGCAAACGGTTCGCGGAGTTTACCCATTCTTTCGCTATACGCAAACCAACGCCACATTTGTCGGGGCCGATTGGTTTGGCAAGGTTGATGTAGCCGGAAATTTTTCGCTTAACGGCAAGATTTCGTTGCTTCGGGCATACGACCAAACCAACAACGATTACCTGATCTACATTCCCTCTAACCGCTACGAACTCGGCACACAATGGAAAAAAGGCATTGGTAAAAACCGCCAGGAACTCACCTTCGAAGCCTCTGCCCTCTATGTTGATGAGCAGCGCAGGGCGCCCCGTGTGGTTATGGTGGCCGAAATACTGGATGCTTATGCCCTCAACGAAGATCCCTTTGAAACCGACAAGAGCAACTTTGATTTCATGCCTGCCCCGCCAGCGTATTTCCTGCTTAACCTGCAGGCCGGTACTGCATTGTGGATAGGCAATACAAAACTGGATATTCGCCTCAGGGCTGCCAATCTGCTTAACCATGCCTACCGCGAATACACCAACCGCATGCGTTACTATGCCGATGAAACAGGCCGAAATGTTGCTCTGTCGTTAAAATTCAGCTTTTGAAATTTCAAGGGTATCCTTATATTGCAACATTGTTGCATTATAAATAAACGTTATGAAAACTGCTTTACGCTTCTTGTTTCTCATGCCCGTACTTGCCGCTCTTGTGTTTACCGGTTGTGATGATGACCCCGCAAAGGAAAACGTTCCCGAACTGATTACGCAGATTACACTAACTTTTACCCCAACAGGTGGTGGCGGTGCCGTAACGGTTACAGCCACTGATCCGGATGGTGACGGCCCGCAGGATCTGGAAGTAGATGGCCCAATTAATCTTGCTAAAAACACCACCTACACCCTATCCCTTGAATTGGTAAATGGACTGCTTGATCCGGGCGATCACGGGTATGACATTACTGAAGAGATCGAGGAAGAAGGCGATGAGCACCAGTTTTTTTTCCGGTTCTCTGATGGTGTATTCGCTTCGCCAACAGGAACGGGCAACATTAAGGATAATCCGTCTACGGTAATCGGAACCATTAACTATGCCGATGAAGATGCTAATGGAAGGCCGATTGGACTCACAACGTCATGGACAACAGCCGATGTAACTGTTTCCGATAAATCGTTTCGTTTAATGTTAAAGCATCAGCCCGGCATCAAGTCTGCAACATCCACTTCGCTGGATGGAGAAACCGATGTTGACATCACGTTTGTATTGAATGCGAACTGAGTTTGGATTAGTCATGAGGGAGTTCTTTACTCCTTCATGATTTCACTTCGCGTGGGCAATGAACTGCTCCACATCCTTTAGTTTCAGGATGCCTTCGTAATAGGCCTTGCCGAAGATTACGGCAAAGATGCCCATATCGTTTAGTCGCTTAATGTCGTCAATGCCCCGAACACCGCCACTGGCTAAAACGCATATTTCCGGAAAGCGGTCGCGGATTTCCTTGTAAAATCCAAAGGCCGGGCCTTCCAAAACGCCATCGCGCGATACATCGGTGGATTTTACATATTTCAGTCCGCGTGAATGAAAGAAGTCGAGATGCTCAAATAAGGTAAGCTCTGATTTTTTCTGCCAGCCCCTGAACAACAGTTTCTTCGTAGTAATATCGGTAACATCAGCGCCAAGCGTAATCTTCTCGCGGCCATACGATACAATCCAGGAAGCAAACAATTCCGGATTGGAAATGGCAATGCTCGATGCTGTAATGTAATCAGCACCTGCCTCATAGGCCTTGCTGATGTCGCCATCGGTTGAAATGCCTCCCGTAAAATCAATCTTCAGGTTGGTGTACCCGGCTATCTGCTCAATAATGTGATAGTTAACGGGGGCACCCCGTTCTGCACCATCCAGGTCAACCAGGTGAACTACCTCAATGCCGTGGTCTTCAAACCGCTTTACCAGGTCCAGCGGATTTTCACCATATACCTTTTCGCTGGCCGGATCGCCCTTGCGCATTTTAACCACCTGGCCTTTACGAATCGCTATAGAAGGAATTACCTGAATCATTTGTTACAAAACCGAATGGCTAAATTACAATTTCAAAAGCAAAGATACCTGCACTTGCGGCAATGATTTTGCTTGTAGATTTACTTAATTTTAATTCTATGAAAACGCTTTGTTCAATCGTGTTCGGGTGGCTGGTGGTAAGTTTTGGCTTTACACAATCAAAGGTTAGAAAGCTGCCTATGACAATCAATCATCCTTCCATCAACGTTTCAGCGCCCTTTATCAGCACCGATGGCAGCACGCTGGTATATATATCGGATTATGCAGAAGCCAACCAGTTAACCATTTTTTACACGCAGCGCCAGGGAGCCGACTGGAAGGAGCCCGTGCCCATGCCCAAGCACATTAACAACCGGCTGAATTTCCAGCGTGGGTATGCCCTAAGCCCGGATGGCAAAACCATATACATTACCTCAATTAAATCAGGCGGTGTTGGCGGCTATGATATCTGGCAAGGAAGCCTCAAGGCCAATTCGTGGGGAGAACTTGAAAATATGTACATGCCCATCAATTCGAAAGGACATGAAGGATGCCCGACCATTACACCTGATGGAACAACGCTGTACTTTATGCGTTGCGAACGAATGGACATGAACAAGGCCGAAAATTGCAAAATTCTGGTATCGAAGAAAGGAGCTGGTGGCCGATGGGGTGAGCCTGTTGAATTACCTGCACACATCAACACCGGTAATTCACAAACGCCACGCATCATGGCCGATGCGGAAACGCTTATCTTCTCTTCCGATAAACTATCGCCCAACAAGGGAGGCATGGATTTGTATATGACAAAACGGGTAGAAGACACATGGTCCTCTCCTGTTCCACTCGATTTTGTTAATACCGACAAAGACGACCAGTTCGTTAGTGTTATGTCGAATAGCCGTTACCTGTTGCGCGATTCACCGGGTAAAACGAAAAGCGAGTTGGTTGAATACTTGTTTCCTGATGAACTGAGGCCACGGGGTGTAATGAAACTGGAGGGAACAGTAAGCGATCCTAATGGTGGCCCGGTGGCAGCATATGTTTCAGTTACCGATATACAAACCAAAAACCGCTTCTTCAGCGGCAGGCCCGATTCAAAAGACGGTAGTTATTTTGTTTATCTTAAAGAAGGCACCATGTATGAACTATCCATTGATCCTGAGAGTGGAAACTACACCTACTTCGCCAGGCGGTTTGATCTGACGCGCGATGCCAATTTGAATGTTCAGCGAATCAAAACGTCAATCAAGCCGCTTGAGGCCGGTGATGAACTCGAACTGGATGCGCTTCGGTTTAAACCCTATACGAGCAAATTGGATGATGCCGATTCGGAACTTCGAAGGCTTTCACGCCTGATAAAAAGTAATCCGCAATTTACCTATGAATTGCAGGTAATCCTTAACGGCTACAGGGAAGACAGCATACAAAGCGATCCGGATCTGACTGAACTTTCCATTGATTCGGTTATTGTTCAGGTAGACGATATTGATTCGCTCGGCCAGCTTTACCAGCGCGACAGCATAGTTGTTCGGCACACCTGGCACAACAACCGTACACGTCAGCAGGCTGAGGAAATCATCCGGCAACTGACTGTACAAGGTGTTGATCCTAACACCGTCCGCTACATGACCAACGTAAGGCCTGAGGCAGTTTTGGAAAACCGCAGGACGCTTGTGCGCCTGGTGGTCAGCGCGAAGCGTCCGTAACAACTATCGGCAGCTGATGTAAAACACGTGCTAATATTCCTGCTTTTTCACCATCTTTGCGCACCTGAACCAATCTGCTTATAAATTGGTTTATCAAGCAAAAAACCTTTTAAACATATCAGGAAATGGGAAGACCTCCTACCGTACCGAAGAAGAAAAAAGACGGATTTTACATTGAAATACGTAACAAAGGAGCCAAAGCTCCAGGCACTATTATCATTCGCGATACCTACGAGGCCATGATGCAGGCTGCCAAAATGTATGAAGTAACGAAAGATGTTGCCATTTTAGGGGAGCATCGCGGGGGCAAGCGGGTGGAAGAATCCAAAAAGAAGGCCAGCAAAAAATAATCAGGCGGTTACTCCAAATTGCTGGAGTGCCTCCTGAATTGTTCGGGTGGGGTTGAAAAACGAAAGCAGCCTCAGCAACACCCGGTCAACCATCGTATCCGGGCAGGAAGCTCCGCTGGTGAGTATAATTCTAACTTTCTCTTTTTGGGGAAGAAAGTTCGTGGAAACACGCTTTACCTTATTTGGATAATCGAAGTGATGGATTTCGGTTGAGGATTTTATCTCACTTTCCGCATTAATAAAATAGGTAGGAAATTTTCGCTCACAAAGTTCAACAATATGAGACGTGTTTGAACTATTATACCCTCCTACAACAATGGCAAGGTCTGAATCGGTCTCCAGTAGTTCATAGGTTGAATCCTGATTATCATTGGTGGCATAACAAAGAGTGTCGCGGGTATCGGCAAAATGATCTTTAATGTTCTCTTCGCCATACTTACTGATCATTAATGACCGAAAGTAATCGGCAATGGCTTGTGTTTCTGTGGCCAGCATGGTTGTTTGATTTACTACACCCACACGTTGCAGGTGTATAGCCGGATCGAACCCTTCATTGTGTTTTCCGGCAAACTCTTTAAAAAATTCATCCGCTGTTTTTTTACCAAGTACATATTCTCCTAACCTGTGTGCATCTTCCATGTCGCGCACAATAACCGATGCCCCGGTGCTTGTGCTGTGCGAAAATGTTGCCCGCGTTTCTTCATGTTTGGGTTTACCGTGAATAATAACGGTAAAGTTTGCCTGGCCTAGTTTTTCAGCACGGTTCCAAACTTTTTCTACAAATGGGCAAGTAGTGTTATAGGTGTGCAGTTCAATACCCTTGTCGTGCAGCCGATGCATTATCTCCAGCGTAGTGCCAAAAGCCGGAATAATCACCACATCATCTTTTCCGATATTATCCCACGGAATAAACTGGGTGCCATCGGTATCCATAATAAATTTTATGCCGCGACTTTCCAGATCGCGGTTCACTTCCTGATTATGGATCATCTGGCTGAGCAGGTACACCTTTTTGCCGGGGTTCTCTTCCAACGCCTTATAACTGATTTCGATGGCGTTTTCCACACCATAACAAAACCCGAAATGCCGGGCGAGGTAAAAGCACACCGGGCCAAAATCAAGCATGGTGGGACTAAAGTCCTGCTTGCGCAGGTCCGTAAGCCTTCGCGCTTCTTTTATCTTTCCGGTTATGGACGACCGGTACCAGGCTGGAATATTGAATTTTTTGATGGCCGCTTTTTTTAACTTCCTCTAACAGCAAAAGTACCAATTAGTTTACCCTGTTGTGGAAGTTTCAGGCAGCTTTCGATAAGTTATCTTCCCGTACCTGCTTGGTTCTAACCTCTTTCGATTGCGGATCGAAGGTCATTACCTCCACGAGGTTGTTTTTCAGGTAGCGCAAAACCTCCATTACTTTCCCGTCAATCTTGTTGCGTACACGCTCTCCTTTTCTAAACAGTTTCTTCATACACTGGTGGATTTAATATCCTACATTCTAAAGGCATAGTTGAACTCGCGCGGAAAATCTTCATACGTTCCGGTAAGGATAACCAATTCGCCTGTCTTTTTCTTTTTTATGATTTCATTAAACTCTTTAACCGACTTTACCGGCTCATCATTTACCTTGGTGATGATGAATCCTTCGCGGATATCGGTATATTTTGAAAGCTTACCATTGGTCAACGCTTTTACGCGTACCCCATTGGTTAGTTCCAGTTGCTTTAGTGTTTTGGCGTCAAGGTCCTCCAAGGTTACCCCCAGCGTGGCATATACCGGCTTGTCTTCAGGTTTTATTACAGAAACTTCGCCATCGCGGTTCTTCAGCACAACGGGGATAGTCAGTTCCTTGCCTTTTCGATTCACGGTAATCATCAGTTTATCGCCCGGCCGATGACGACCAACCATTTCAATAAGTGCCGCACTGGTTTTTATGGGCGTGTTATCAATCTTCACTACAACATCATGTTCTTTCAGTCCGGCATCCTTGGCTGAACTCTTTTCCGCAAAGCCGGTTACCAATGCTCCTTCGCTTACTTCCAGGTCATGTTCTTTAACGAGTTGGCTGTTCACACTGGTAATGGTTACACCGAGCCATCCTCGCTGTACTGTTCCGTACTTAATTAAATCTTCAACAATTTTGCTGACAATGTTGGAGGGCACAGCAAAACCATAACCCGAATAAGCGCCTGTAGGACTGGCAATAGCTGTATTAATGCCAAGCAATCCGCCACTTAGGTTTACCAAAGCTCCTCCGCTGTTGCCGGGATTAATTGCAGCATCGGTTTGGATAAATGATTCGATAGCCGTGTTGCCTTCACCATTATTTCGATTGATGATATCAATGTTTCTTCCTTTAGCGCTGATGATGCCCGCTGTAACGGTTGAGTTCAGGTTGAACGGATTTCCCACAGCCAATACCCATTCACCAACTTTCGACTGATCCGAATCAACGAACGAAAGAAACGGCAAATTATTCTGATTGATTTTAACTACGGCCAGGTCGGTATCCGGATCGGTTCCGATAACTTCGGCTTTGAACGTGCGGTTATCGAAAAGAGTAACTTCAACCACATCGGCATCCTGAACCACGTGGTTATTGGTAACAATGTAGCCGTTAGCGTTAATGATCACACCGGAGCCTGAACTCTGGCTGGGCCCGAAATTCCGAGGGCCAAAGAAATCACGGAAAGGATCAATATACTTGGGCTGTGTTGTATTGCCTTTTTGGGTACTCTTAATATGTACAACCGCAGGGGTAACTTTCTCGGCAACTGCTGTAAAATCCAGCGGCACAGTGTTACCGTCCTCATCTTTAGTTAATGCAATTCGGGATATTGGAGTGCCGGATACATATTGCACGGTAACCGGTTGCTCCGGTTTGAAAAAGTACTGATAAGCGCCAAGGGTTATCAGGCTTCCCAAAACTGCTGCGGCCAATAATGCACTAAATCGTTTCATAGCTAATTCAGGATTTTTTGGTTTTCAATAAAGCAAAAAACGGGCAAATCGGGCCAAACCGACCTGTTTTCAGAGGAACTACGAAATTTTGTCAGGTTTTTAACTCCAGCCATCACGGTCAAATCTGCCTCAACGCCAGCTTGCTTATGGTACAACCTAATACGGAAATAAGCGGATTATAGTTCGCAAAAAATACCTTTGTTGCTTTATTTCCAGCACATGATGATTAGTGGCAAACTGCGCCTTAAGCCAGGCAAAGAGCAATCCATAAAGCGGTTTCACCCCTGGGTTTTTTCAGGGGCTATTCAATCCACCGAAGGCTCACCTGCCGATGGAACCTGGGTGGAGGTAGCTGATTCGAGGAATACCATCCTCGGTTATGGCCATTACCAATCCGGCAGCATTACCGTGAGGATGTTAAGTTTTGGCGATAAAATTCCTTCAGAAAATTTTTGGCCCGAAAAAATTGAAAGGGCGCTTGCTTTAAGGTTCGCTGCCGCTTTACCTGCTGAACATACAACTGCCTTCAGGCTTATTCATGCCGAGGGTGACGGATTACCCGGACTGATTATTGATTACTACGATGGCGTTGCTGTGATGCAGGCACATTCAGCCGGTATGCACAATGACCGCCAGGCGATTGCTGATGCCCTTCAGCTTGCGTTTAAAGAAAAACTGAAAGCTGTGTATTATAAAAGCAGATCAACCCTGCCGGCACAACTTCGAAGTACAGCGCAGGATGAATACCTGAGTGGAATGAGTACGGTTCCGAACATTATTAGTGAAAACCGTAACCGTTTTTATGTGAACTGGGAAGACGGACAAAAAACAGGATTCTTTCTGGATCAGCGCGACAACCGCAACCTGCTTGCCACTTATGCAAAGGGCAAAACCGTACTGAATACCTTTTGCTATACCGGTGGCTTTTCGGTTTATGCACTAACGGGCGGAGCAAACCTTGTTCATTCAGTTGATGTGTCAGAGAAAGCCATTGAAGCAGCGCGCAAGAATATTGAACTAAACCGCTTTAATGCATTTGATCATGCTTGCTTTGCTGCCGATTCATTTGAGTACCTGGAGAAGAGTGCCGTAACTTACGACCTTATTATTCTTGACCCTCCGGCCTTTGCCAAACACCGGGATGCCCGCCACCAGGCCATGAAGGGCTATCAACGGCTGAACACCCTTGCGATGAAAAAAATCAAACCCGGGGGCATTCTTTTTACTTTTTCATGCTCTCAGGTTGTAGACAGGCAACTGTTTTACGACACGATTGTTTCGGCAGCCCTGCATGCAGGCCGCGAAATAAAAGTGCTGCACCGCCTTAGTCAACCGGCTGATCACCCGGTGTCCATTTACCACCCCGAGGGCGAATACCTGAAAGGTTTGGTGTTGTATGTTTACTGATTTGTTGCGGACTGTACGGCAAGCGATGGCTCTGGATGACGGGCATAGCGCTCGAAAAATTCGATCACCCGAAGTAAATGATCCATCATTCTTCCCGGGTTGCCGCTGCGCGTCAGTTCATGCCCCTCTTTTGGATAGCGAATGTATTCCACCGGTTTGTTCAGAATTTTCAGGCTCTTGTACAGCATTTCCGATTGCGATACCCCGGTACGCAAATCCTGATCGCCATGAATGATCAACAGCGGTGTATTGATCCTGCTAACATAACTCATCGGGGAATTTGCATCCAGAATTTCTTTTACCCCTTCCTGCCACGGGTAGCCAAACGCTGTTGGTATTAGTCGCCACGCATTTCCTTCGCCCATAAAAGTGGTAAGTTCATACACGCCCCGTTGCGCATTGGCCGCTTTAAACCGGTTGTCGTGCGCTATAATCCAGGCTACCATGTAGCCGGCATAACTTCCTCCCTCTACAAACAGGTTGTTGCTGTCAATCCATTCATGGTTTTTCAAGGCTTCATCCAGCGAAGCGAGGATGTCGCCAGCAGGGCCTGTGCCCCAATCGCGGTAGTTGGCTTTTTTAAATGTATCGCCATACCCGCCACTGCCCCTCGGGTTACAATACACTACCCCATAGCCCCAGCTGTTTTCCAACTGGTATTCATGCCACATTGAAAACACGCCAGGTCCCCACATGGCAGCAGGCCCGCCATGAATATTCAGAATGGCGGGATACTTTAATCCTTCCTTTCTTCCGGCAGGCTCCATAACCCAATACTGAATTCTGGTTCCGTCAGGGCGGCTAAACCAATACTCTTTCGGATAAACAAGGTGTTTGTCTTTCAGCCAGTCTTCATTAAGCCGGGTAAGTTGTTTATGGCTCTTGTCTTTAACGTTGTATAGATAAACTTCCCACGGATTTTTTGTTTCTGTCAGCGCGTAAACGATCTTCTCACCAGCAAGATCAAAATCGTTAACACCGCTATCGTTACCGATAATTTTTTGAGGTGTACCTCCTTTGGCAGAAACTGAGTACAATACCACATCACCTTCCGTTTGTGCGGTGAAATAAATCGCTTTGCTGTCGGCCGACCACCGGGCCGGGCCCGCATCACGATCAAGGGAGCTTGTTAACAACAGGGGTTTGCCCCCGGCAACCGCTACTATAGCCAGTTGAGATTGCATGGCGTGACGGTTCTGGGTATGGGAAGCATTGAAGGCAACCTGCGCACCATCCGGAGAATACACCGGATTGTTCAGCGAATAATTCTCCCACCGCAGAAATTCAGATGACTTTTTTGCTGCAACATCGATCACCCACAAATCGCCATCTTGCTCGCGGTCCGGGTCAACAGTGTATATCCGTGAACGGCAAATTATTTTCTTTCCATCGGGTGACCAGGCAGGTGATTGAAAACTCTGGAAGCCGCTGGTCAGTTGTTCCGCTTTCGCTTCGGCAGTTGCATCTTGCACAAAAATGTGGGTAAAATTCCGAATGGGCTGAAGGCTTAACTCGCCCTGAAAATCCTGCCGGGTAAGTACTTTGGGGTTGCTCTCACTGGCATTCTTTGCAAGCCATGCACGTACTTCTTCCAGGGTTCCATCGGGGCTGTTCTTTATCTTCTTGCGCTCTTCGGGTTTCAGCTTTTTGAAATTCGGCTCATCGCCTGTAATCCGGCCTGGCCGCTCATCTTTCCAGGTAAGGTTCCCCTCTATCGCATGGGCAGGAATGGAAGAGGTAAACATGATCTTCTTTCCATCGGGCGACCACACCGGGTTAGTTGCTCCAAATTCCGTTTTTGTTAGAGCATAGGCCTCGCCTCCGGTTAATGGCAATATCCACACCTGCGACTTATCCCCATCGGTGCGCACAAAAGCAACCTGCTTTCCATCGGGTGAAAATACAGGTTGGTTGTCGTTCCTGTCGCCAAAGGTTAATTGCCTGAACTCCTGCTTGCCGGTGAGATCAGCCACGTACAAATGACGGGTATAGTAATACTCATTATCATTTTTTACTGCTTTGCGTGTTACTACCATAACGGCCCTGCTTCCATCAGCTGATACATCGATCTGATTAGCTGTCGCAATCTTCATCAGGTCGGAAGCCACAATGGGCTTTTTGGCCTGTCCGCAAAGCAGGAGCGGGAAAAGGAAAATGATGAGGGAGAGTCTTTTCATGGCATTAGGTTTCAGATAGCAATGTTGGAAAAAACGGAAGAAGTTCGCCACATCAATCTAACCATTGGCGAATACTCCCGTTAAGCGGTAGAGGAATTTTTCTGATTGACCCTGCTATTTCATAAACATATAATCCAGGGTTACCTGCAGCATCGCTTTCAGGCCGGTTATCAGGCCGCGTTCGTCAATCATAAAATCAGGGGTGTGGTGTGCGGGTACGGTTGCCGGATCCTGATCAGGCGGCATGGCCCCAACGAAAAAGAAAAACCCCGGAATTTTTTTCTGATAAAAAGCAAAATCCTCGGCACCGGTAATGGCGTTGATTTCGATGGTGTTTTCAACACCAGCCGCCTTCTGCAAACTGGGCACCATTTTGCGGGTTAGCTCCGGGTCATTAAACGTTACCGGTGTGCCACGCTGAATTTTTACTTCGGCTGTGGCACCTCCGCTCTCGGCAATATGGGTTGCCGTGTGTACAATTTTTTTGTGGATGGTGTTCTGCATAGCCGTATCGAGCGTGCGTATAGTTCCGGCAAGGAATGCTTCTTCGGGAATGATGTTTTCACGTATGCCCGATTGAAAACGACCCACCGTAATCACCGCGGCTTCTTTGGTTAATTCCGTTTGCCTGCTAATGATGGTTTGCAGGCCCAGCACAATCTGCGATGAAATAACAATAGGGTCTATGCCCATCCAGGGTGCTGACCCGTGTGACTGCCTG
>JBKBOE010000061.1:0-16668 GCA_046294915.1 Cyclobacteriaceae bacterium
GATACCCGACCTGTAAAATTCAGTACACAATCGTTAATGAGCATTACCCCTGGTGAAATGCTGAACAATCCCATAGGGCCTTTTATGCCGTGGATCATCATTTATTTTTTAACGGCACTGGCCGGCATTGTGCTAATCACATCGTGTTTCAATTTCACAAACCTCTCCATTGCACGTTCTCTTGGTCGTGCCCGCGAAATTGGTGTGCGTAAGGTAACCGGAGCAGCACGTTGGCAAATTTTTACACAGTTTATCAATGAATCGGTACTCGTAGCCTTGTTTGCCCTGGTGCTTGCTTTCGGTATTCTCACACTCCTCAAACCCCATATGCTTGACCTGGCATTTGCGCGCGCATTAAAGTGGGATCTGGAAGGAAATTATTTTGTTTATGCCGTCTTCTTTTTATTTGCTGCTGTGGTTGGGGTGCTGGCTGGATTATTTCCTGCCGGAGTATTATCTGGCTTCCAGCCTATCCAGGTTCTAAAAAATCTTGGAAATACCCGACTCATGTCGAAGATCGGGTTACGCAAAACACTGTTGGTGGTGCAATTTACTTTTTCCATGATTTTTATTATAAGTGTTTTGGTATTGTACAATCAGCTTCAACTTTTTGTAAGCATCGATCATGGCTTCAGTACAGACAATAAGATAATTATACGAACCGGTGATGCTGATAAGGACAGGCTAAAAAATGAATTACTGAAATATCCCGAAGTAGTAACCGTTGCAGCTGCTTCTCACATACCGTCAGCCGGAATTGTTTACAGTCACGGTTTCAAAAAACAATTAACAGACACCGACTGGACTTCTATGAACTATTTTTCAGTAGATGAAAACTACCTGAACAATATGGATATAAAACTGGTGGCCGGAAGATTTTATGAAGCGCAGGCGGGGGAGGCAAACAAAAATTTTATTGTAATTAATGAAGAAGCTGTGCGGGCTTTTCATTATGGTTCTAACCTGGAGGCGTTGGGTCAGGTTATAGTAAACCAGCCGGATTCAACGGAAAAGCAAATTATTGGAGTGGTTAAAGACTACAACCATGAAATGTTCGCTGAAAAGCTTGGACCATTGGCATTGATGTATAATCCCGAAGAGTTTAGTATTCTACAGGTTAGCTATTCGGGAAGTTATTTAAACGCTAAAGAAAAAATCGATAAGGTGTGGGCTTCGCTTTATCCGGCCTTGAAATCCGACATCAGGGCTTTTAATGAGGAAATGAATTCGTTATACAACATTGTATTTGGTACGCTGGTAAAAATTCTTGGGTTTATAACCTCGCTGGCTATAATAATTTCATGTTTGGGCTTATTGGGTATGGCTACCTACACCGTGGAGACTCGTAAGAAAGAGATAGCCTTGCGAAAAGTGTTAGGCAGCAGCAATCAATCTTTAGTGCTCACTCTTTCAAAAGGTTATCTGACCATACTGCTGTTGGCCATGGCCCTGGCCATACCCGCAGCCTATTTCATTAATGATTTATGGTTACAGAATTTCGCCTTTCGTGTATCTGTCGATGCCGTTACCATCTTGTTGAGTGTATTTGTACTGCTGTTGTTTGGTGGCATTACCATCGGTTCACAGACTATACAAGCTGCTTTTGTTAACCCTGTAGAAAATTTAAAAAGTGAGTAAGCAACCCTAAGTCTTTAATTCATTAATAAACCAATTCCTGAATTTAACCATATAATCGACTATGTTACGTAACTACTTCACCATTGCTATCCGGAACATCCTCAAGTACAGGTTTTTTTCTGCCATTAACATTGCCGGCTTAACGGTAGGTGTGGCGGCATGCCTTTTTATTTTTATTTATGTAAAGGATGAATTGAGTTTTGACCGCTTCCATAGAGATGCCGATAACATTTATCGCGTTGGACTAATGGGTAGGATGGCCGGGCAGGAGTTTAATGTGAGTGCTTCGAGTTATCCGGTTGGCCAGGCCATGGTTAACGAAATTCCCGGAGTTACCGATTACTGCCGTATATGGCCGGCTTCCAATACGGTGGTTTTTTCTTTCGAAGAAAAGTCATTCAGTGAGAAGAAGGTGTTCTATGCCGACTCGAATTTCTTTTCTTTTTTCAGTTTTGAATTAATTGAGGGCGATGTCAACACGATGCTCACCGAACCGAATTCAATTGTCATTACCGAAGAAATGGCAAGAAAGTATTTTGATAATGAAGCTGCTCTGGGCAAACTGCTGACCATCGGGCCGGATAAGAAATCGTTTAAGGTAACCGGGGTTGCCAAACAGCCACCGCATAACTCGCATTTTCAGTTTCATGCGTTGCTTTCATTCAGCACCGTAGATAACGAGATTTTCAAGGGCTGGACCGGCAATTCGATTTTTACTTATGTAAAGCTGGATGAAAAAACAACTCCTGAATTTGTTGATGCCCGGCTGGAAGAACTGGTGATTAAACATGTAGGGCCTGAAATTGAACAACTGGGCCTTACATTCGATCAGTTTAAAGCGCAAGGCGGTAAGTACAGCTATTTTGTTTATCCGCTTGTAGATACCCATCTGTACAGTAAACTGGAAGGCGACCCTGAACCCTCCGGTGATATTAAGTATGTGTACATTTTTGCGGCTGTAGGTTTATTTATTTTAGTAATCGCCTGTATTAATTTTATGAATCTGTCCACAGCCCGCTCGGCAGGCAGGGCAAAAGAAGTGGGGTTGCGTAAAACCCTGGGTTCCCTCCGCAGGCAGCTGATTGGCCAGTTTTATGCCGAATCGTTTATCTACAGTTTTATTTCTATTCTTTTAGCCTGTGCACTTACCTGGATTTTATTGCCTTTGTTTAATACGTTGGCCGGAAAGTCGATGACATTAAGTTCGTTATGGAATATGGAATTTTTAAGTATAGCCATTGCCCTGCTGGTGATTGTGGGTTTGCTGGCGGGTAGTTACCCGGCTCTATACCTTACTTCATTTAACCCGGTGGAGGTGTTGAAGGGAAAACTACGTGCAGGTATGAAAACCAAAGGTGTTCGCAGCGTACTGGTGGTGGTGCAGTTTGGCGTTTCCATTTTTCTGATTGCCGCAACCCTGGTGGTATTTCAGCAACTTAACTTTATGCAGGAACGAAGTCTTGGTATTGATAAAAACCGGGTGATCACTATTCAAAACATGCGCAACTTAAGTGAAAGCCGTAAAGGTTTTAAAGATAGATTGGATCAGCTTTCAGGTATTACAGCCTCATCGTATACCAACAATCTCTTTCCGGGAATAAATAATATTAATGTTTTCAGAATTGCAGGCTCGGAACAAGATCGGTTGTTGGCATCTTACTTTTCGGATTGGGATCATCAGGCAGTAATGAAATTCAACCTGAAAGAAGGACGGTACTTTTCGCGCGATATGGCTTCAGATTCATCGGCTTGTTTGATTAACGAATCGGCCGTGCGTGAATTAGGGTGGACGATGGAAACCGCTATTGGTTCTGAAATCCTTGACTTTTCGGGTGACCAACCCCGCAAGATTACCGTTATTGGGGTGATTGAAGATTTTAATTATGAATCATTAAAAACCAAAGTACGTCCATTGGTTATCCAGCTAACGGATATTTCACGCCAGTTAATGGTTCGGTATGAAGGCAACCCTTCCGAGGTCATCGCTAAAATGGAAGCTTTATGGAAAGAATTTGCTCCCGGTATTCCGTTTGAATACAGCTTTCTCGATCAGGATTTTGATGCACTGTTCCGCGCTGAAATGCGCATGCGCGATTTATTCACCCTATTTTCTGCCCTTGCCATTTTCATTGCCTGCCTTGGTTTGTTTGCCCTGGCTGCATTTTTAACAGAGCAACGAACAAAAGAAATCGGTATCCGAAAGGTATTGGGCGCCCCGGTGACCGGCCTGGTAATTACCCTCTCAAAGGAATTTCTGGTACTGGTGGGCGTTTCATTTATACTGGCTGTGATCCCGGCCTGGTATTTCATGGGTCAATGGCTGGGTGGTTTTGCCTACCGCATTGACCTAGGCATCTGGGTATTTCTGTTTGCCGGCTTTATTGCATTTTTTGTAGCTTCCATAACCATCGGTTATCAGGCCCTTAAATCGGCTCAATTGAATCCGGTAACTTCCCTGCGGTACGAATAAATCAATGAACTTGTTCATTCTAAGGCGCTCATTATGAGTGCCTTTTGTTTTTCAATATTAAATAATTGTTAAGCAGTTAACCTTATACTAACAATTCCTTACTTTCAAATTCCAATTACCCACTTTATGAACAAGACCAAGGCATTGAAGAAGGATTTGAAGAATAAGTTCTCAGGCACCCTCCAGGAGGTTGTTGCCAAGGAAGATCCCAAGCCTTCAAAAAAGGTAAAGAAATTGATTAAACGCACCAGCAAGAAGTTGGCTGCTGCTGTTGCCAGCGATACTAAAAAGGCTATAAAGAGGGCTGAGAAAGCAGAGCGAAAAGCTGAAAAGGCGGCAAAGCCTAAAAAAGAGAAGCGTGAAAAGCCTATTGAATTAGCGGTATAACTACCGCGTTTTTTCTGGAATTAAAAGTCCCGCTATTTTCTGGCGGGATTTTTTTCCTGCAGCCATTCGTAGATAACCACATTCAACAGGATGAGCAGCATACCGTAGAAGATGTCTTCTACGGGTACGGTGCATATCCGTATTACAAGATTTTAATATTTTTTATACCACACCACCTTCTCTTAATTGAATGACCGGTTATGTATTCCGTTGATGATAAAAAAGGGAATCAGAATAACGGCATATGCCAAATAAAAGCGGCCCATATAGCGTGGCCGTATTTTGAACATTTGGAAGGCCAGGAAAATTCCAAGCAATATAAACGTTACACCGGTATACCATTTTTCAATCTATTGCATGCCCATAAGGAGCATTATTATAATGATGACACTGCTGATCAGCTCCTGGTGCTGAAAGAGGTAGTCTTTTTCAATAAGATGTTTCAGCGCAAAGTAGGTAAATACACAGGCATACGGTATGCAGATGAAGAAAAGTATTTCTTCAATCGGAAGATTACCAATGAACACCCCAGTAAGGTAACGCGGGTTAAACCCCCAAACACCCATGCGGGTAAACCATTCATCCCAGAGTATAAAGAGCGCAGCCGGGAGTGCGATAGCAGGCCACAGGTATTTCCAGGTTTTGTAAAAAGGGGCGGGTTTATAAAAACTGAACAGCAGCGGTATGCTGATGGATGCCAGATCAAGGGAAAGGTATAGAAAACGTTCGCTCAAACGCAGCTATTGGGTTTCTTGTCTTTCTTGCTTGAAGATAAACTGTTTTGGCTCGTATTTTTTCGGAGCAAACAAAAAGCCAAAAGCTTCACAGTCTTCTTTGGTATGCTTTGCATGATGTACGTAGTGTGCGTTAATCATGCGTTGAAGATATTTGCTACGTTTGGCTGGGCGCCACCGGATGCGTTGGTGCACGATGACGTCATGAAATAAAATGTAGAAAACGCCATAGCAAAATATACCCAAGCCTACGGCTAATCCATAGGGGTTATAATTCACCAGGCTGAAATAATAAAACAGGGCAATAGAAGGTATGCTGAATACAACAGCAAACCAATCATTTTTTTCAAGCGTATGATTATGTACCGTATGATGGGATTTGTGCCATACCCACAAAAAACCATGCATAATGTACTTGTGGGTAAACCAGGCTACAAATTCCCAAAACAAAAACGTAGCTATTGTAATTCCTGCGCAAATTAATAAAGTTAACAGGCTCATGTGTACTGCGGTTTTGCAAAGTAGATTTCCAATACCTTATACCGGAAATCAAAAATACGATTTAACGCGCGCTCTACAAACAACCAGTTGGCAAAACGGCCTAAGATTCCCCACGGAACAGCATAGTTCACTTCATCGGTCATTTCAACTCCTCCGGCAACTTCTTTAAAGTGATGTTGGTGATGCCACAATGCATACGGGCCAAACCGTTGTTCATCTACAAAGTAGGTGGGTTCCTGAACGTGGGTTATTTCTGTCATCCAGTTCATGGGTATTCCCGGAAGGCCGTAAACTATGTAACGGATCACCTGGCCGGGATACATTTTCGATCCACCGGACATGTATACGATTTTGAACCCCATGTGCTCAGGGGTTATCTTCGATAGGTTGGCAGGGGTGGAAAAGAAATCCCACGCCTCCCGCAAAGAAATGGGCAGAAACTGTGTGCGTGTAAGGTTATAAATTTTCATTTATGTATAAACAATTAAAAGCGCACAATGTTTTTAATCATTCCTGGAAAGATAAGCCCATGAAAGGGGAGTACGGAATACCAATAGATTCGTCCCCACAAACCAAGTGGACGAAAAGTGGCTGTTTGAATTAGCGTATTATCCTGAATTTTAAACTCCAGCCAGGCTTCTCCGGGTAATTTCATTTCGGCATATAACAAAAGTCTTCCGCTTTTTTTATCGGCCAGCAGCACCCGCCAGAAGTCAAGCGCATCACCCGGTTTTAAGTCGGTGGCATTTCTTCGGCCACGCCTTAATCCAACGCCACCAAAAAGTTTGTCAATGAAACCACGTACCCCCCACATCCAGTTGCCATAATACCAGCCCCGATCGCCACCAATGTGCCAGATGTTTTCAATAACTTCTTCCTTAGGCCGTGTGAAGGAAATTGTACGTTTATCGCTCAGGCAACCAAATGTGGGTACTTCAACATAATTTAAAAAATTCTGGTCGATGGCATCGGTAGGCACAGCATCTTTCCAACTGGAAATAACCAGGCGTTGTTGAATGCGATCGAGCGTTAATCGCAGTGTTTCCTCATAGCGGAGCAGTTCTATTGGAACAATTTTTTGTATCCGGTTATCCGAACAGATAACCTCGTTTTTCAAACTGCTCACCAGGCTTTTCGCCAGAATAAATGAAGTTGAGGTAACGAAATACAGCCAATGTGATGATAGCTTTGGCGAAAGTACCGGCACGGGAATGATCCATCTTTTTAATCCGCGCACACGCGCATAGCCCAGCAGCATATCTTTGTAAGTAAGTACGTCCGGTCCGCCAATATCAAACGACTGGTTATAGGTTTCATCTTTTAGGATCACACCAATAAGGTACTCGATAACATTGCGAATGCCTATCGGCTGGCAACGACTTTTCAGCCACTTCGGGGCAATCATTACCGGAAGTTTTTCTACGAGATCGCGGATAATTTCGAAAGAGGCACTGCCGGAGCCGATGATGATGGCCGCACGCAATACCGTTAAGCTTGCTGTAGATTGCCCGAGAATGTCTTCAACATTCTTCCGTGATGTAAGGTGCTTGGAAAGCGAAGGGTCGTTGACAATACCGCTTAAGTAAATAATTTGTTTGGCGGTCGTTTGGTTGATGTAGCCCACAAATGTTTCAGCCGACTTTTGTTCAAGTGCCAGAAAATTTTCGGAGGTGCTCATGGAGTGCACCAGGTAATACGCCAGATCAATTTCTTTGGGAAGATGTTGAAGGGTGGCAGGATTATTTAGGTCAGCCTCAAAAACGGATAGCTGCTTTTGATGTTCTTCAGAAAAATCTTCCATGTCGAACCTGCGCTTGTCGCGAACCAGGCAGATAATCCGGTGTCCTTGCTCCAGTAATACAGGTAGTAATCTCCGGCCGATATAGCCGGTAGAGCCGGTAAGAAGAATGGTAAGTGGTTTCATGAACGGATGATTTTCTTTTTCTTTAAATACCGCAGGGTAAGAGGCTCTTTTTCATTCATATTTTTATACGATTCAACATCGCAGAGGACACACCAATGATCTCCTCCATCCAGCCATGACAGTACACTTAAGTGAACATAAGCCAAACAATCTTTGAGTACTGTAAAATGGTTGTACGATGCTACCTGATTTTTGAGTCGTTGAATTTTGTTTATGGAATGTCCCGACTTTTTCCCTAACAGATTTATTAGTTTATACTGCTCTTGCGAAAGGTATTGCAAAATGAATTGAGGATTTTTTTTGACTAACTCCAGCGTTAAGGTATTTTTACAGATGGCCACGATAAACCGTTTGGGTACCATAGACACCGGTGTGGCATACGAGCAGATATTCATATTCACCTGACCTTCCGCTTCGCTGGCGATGCTGTACACCGGTTGATCCACCCGGTTCCACGGTTTTTTTCGAAGGCTTTTCATCATAGCGATTCAAGAAAAGTATCGGCCGCTTGAAGTAGCTTTTTCCGTTTTGGTTGATCCATCTTTTCCAGGAGTTTTACCATCATGCTCATCCTTGGGTTTTTTATAAATAATTCTTTGTGGGTATCAATAAATTTCCAGTACAGGCCATCCCATACGTTACACCATTCTCCCTTTTTATAGTGACTCATCTTTAGGATGTAATTCGATCCGCTGATGTAGGGCTTTGTAGCCATTAGCCCGCCATCAGCAAACTGGCTCATGCCGTACACGTTGGGTACCATCACCCAATCGTAGGCATCGATAAATAACTCCATAAACCATTGGTAGATGTCATCCGGATGAAAACCGCAGAGCAACATAAAATTCCCCAGTATCATTAAGCGTTCAATGTGATTCGCATACCCGGTTTTCAGTACGCGTTTAATAACGGCATCAACCGGCTCAATGCCCGTTGTTCCACTATAGAATGACGTTGGGATTTTACGTTGGTGGTTAAAATAGTTGGAGGTTCTTTCCTTTACGCCTTCGCGGATGTATACCGATCGGATAAATTCACGCCAACCAATTATTTGCCGGATAAAACCTTCGGCCGAATTAAGCGGGATGCCTTTCGTAGTGTAGGCTTTTATGGCTTTATCTAAAATGTATTCAGGCTGAAGTAACCCGATATTCAGTGCTGGCGTCAACACAGCATGAAATAAAAATGAATCCTCTTTATCAATGGCATCCTGGTAATCGCCATACTGACAGAAGTAATCAGAAAGAAATCGGTTAAGGGTTTGCTCAGCCTGCTCAAAACTTATGGGGTAATTGAAATTCTCAACTGATCCATAATGGTTATGAAAATTCTTTTCAACATGTTTTTTAGCTTCCGAAACAAATGTGTTTTCGGGTAATGGTTGCCGGGCGGGAATGGTAATAACCGCTGGTAATCGCTTACGATTCATTACATCGTAGGTCCACGAACCACCTTCAGGATTTCCTTTATCGATTAAAATGTGGTTTTGCTTTCTTAACTCAATATAAAAATCGGTTTGAAAATAGCGTTTCTTCTTACTGAAGAAAGTATGGATAAAATCCTCGGTGCAAATAAAGTTGGGAGAACGATGTTGAATCAGGTTTATACCACATTGCCCTGCAAAGCGTTTAAGTCTGCGTTCCAACAGGTAATCAACGGTATCCGTATAGTGAATGGCAGATACTCCCGATTTACGCAGCTTGTTTAACGTTATTAAAAGTGTTTTTCCTCTTTCGTTTTCGATGTACGAAACAGGGAACCCCTTCTTCTCCAAACGTTTTTCATAGTTCTTCATGGAGGCCCGATGAAGGACAAGCTTTTGTTTATGATACGGGTAATGGGTAAAGAACAGGTCCTCTTCAATAAGTATTACTTTCCTACCCTTTTTCAAGGCAGGGTTTTCTTGAAACAATTGGTGGGGGAAAATCAGGCTTACGTCCATAGTAATTGAAACACATAGAAGACTTTAAGGTTATGGCGCTAAGCTTTTCGGCACCGGTCGCTACAATATTTTACCTCATGCCATACTTTCTCCCATTTTTTGCGCCAGGTAAAGGGCCGTTTGCACACGATGCAGATTTTCTCAGGCAGGTTTGCTTTTTTTACTCCCCGCATGATCAGGCATTAAGTGCTGCTTTGTAAGCGGTTAACACGCGCTCGCGCGCCAAGGCATGGTCAACTATCGGTTTAGGATAGTTGCTGGTGCCGGTTTCCGGAACCCATTTCTTAATATACTTTTCTTCCGGGTCGAATTTTTCTGTCTGGATGTATGGATTGAAAACCCGAAAGTAGGGGGCAGCATCACAGCCTGAGCCCGCGGCCCATTGCCAGCCACCGTTATTGGCGGCCAAGTCAAAGTCGAGAAGTTTTTTGGCAAAGTAGGCTTCACCCCACCGCCAGTCGATGAGCAAATGTTTGGTTAGAAAACTGGCCACAATCATGCGCACGCGGTTGTGCATATAGCCGGTGGCATTAAGTTCGCGCATGCCGGCATCTACAATAGGGTAGCCGGTTCTCCCTTCACACCAGGCTTTAAATTCTTCCGGATTATTACGCCATTCAATCTGGTCGTAAGCGGGTTTAAAGGCTTTTGTTACCACGTGCGGAAAATGCCAGAGAATCATGTGGTAGAAATCGCGCCAGATCAATTCATTCAGCCATTTTTCATTTTTCGTTAGCGCTACCTGAACCAGCTTGCGAATACTAACTGTACCAAAGCGAAGGTGAATACTGAGGCGTGAAGTTCCTTCTATGCCGGGGATATCGCGTTGAAGGTGGTATTTTTCGATTACTGATAGTTTTATTTTTCTTTCCGGAAAATCAATTCCGGATGGTTGAAAACCAATGGCGGAAAGTTCCGGAAAGGGCAACGGTTTTATTTTTAATAACCTTTCGGTGTACTTTTCGACCGGGTAAGTTTTGGTATAAAAGCCGGATAAAGTTGCTTTCCACTTTTTGCTGTAGGGCGTGTACACGGTGTAGGCGCTGCCATCTTCTTTAACAATTTCGTCTTTTTCGAAAATCACGATGTCTTTAAAGGAGTGGAATTGACTGCCTTTTTCTTCCAGAATTTTTTTTACCTGGGCATCGCGCATCATGCCGTAGGGCTCATAATCGTGATTGGTATAAACGGCTTTCGGGTGAATGGATTTAAATACTTCAACCGGGTTTCCATGAAATATGGCTAAGGTGCTGCCCAAACCTTCCAACTCAGCTTTTAGCAGTTGAAGGGATTGGTGAATAAATTCTACCCGTGCATCTTTCTCATCTTCCAGTTTATCCAGAATTTCTGTATCAAAAATAAAGATGGGGAGGACGTCAGAATTTTTTTTAAGTGCATAGTACAAACCTGCATTATCCTGAAGGCGTAAATCCCTCCTGAACCAGAAGAGTGTTACGGTTTCATTAATGGCAGATTCACCCGACTTGTTTTCGAAGCGCTTCAATTTCCTTTTCCAGATTATCGATGGCTTCCATTTTTACCGCATATAATTTCAGGTCGCCTGAGCGCTGGATGTGCATGGCTTCTTCCAGCAATTTTTTACGTTTTTCATCAAGATTTTTAACCGGATCTTTTTTAAAGAAGGAGAACATGGGCCTTAGATTTTATAGGATAACAAACACACCGTGTTTATGTTCACACAGGGAGCGCTGTTACCAATGCATTAAGTTCAGAATGATTGACGATAAGTTTAAACCAGTGGGTGAATTCGGCCGGGTGTGATTCCATTCGGGATCTCAGTTCAGGCATACTGATGTATTTCCAATCTTGCGCTTCCAACGGGTTAAGAACGGGTTCACCATCAGAGGTGGCAACCAACACATGGTCAAGCTCATTTTCGATCAATCCGTTATCCAATTCCGTTTTATAAATAAAGGAGTACGCTTTTTCCGGTTGAAGATTAAGTCCTATTTCTTCTTTAAGTCTGCGCTGGGCTGCCTTTTCGATTTGTTCACCAGCACGGGGGTGACTACAGCAAGCATTCGTCCACAAACCTGCGCTGTGGTATTTACATCCGGCCCGCCTTTGAATCAGCATTTCACCTTTTGAATTAAATACCAATACCGAAAATGCCCGGTGCAAAACGCCTTTTCGGTGGGCCTCTAATTTTTCCATTGTGCCCACTTCATTGTCGTATTTATCAACCAGGATAACGTGTTCCATTAAATGAGATTGAATTGATGTTTAACATACGATACAGCCAGCAATCGGGCCTTGTGCCGGTTGCGGATGCGGATGCGGCTTTCCAGCACTTTTTCGCAAGGTGTATTTTGTATTTTTTTAAACAAGGCCATGTAATAAACGTAGGCCACATAAACTCCGAAGCGCGATGATTTGGGAAGCAGTTTAATGCCGGTTAGCGCGTGATCAAAATCAGCTTTAATACTGTCTTCTATCTGCTGTTTATGGCTTTCATTAAACCGGGTGAAGTCCAACCCCGGGAAGTAGGTGCGCCCCATATGCAGGTAGTCGGCCCGCAGGTCGCGCAGGAAGTTCACTTTCTGGAAAGCCGAGCCGAGGCTCATGGCATAGGGTTTCAGTTTTTCGAACAGGGCATCATCGCCATATACAAAAACACGCAGGCACATTAGCCCCACAACTTCGGCTGAACCAAGAATGTAATCTTTAAGCCCGTGCTCATCGTAGGTTTTCCGGTTCAGGTCCATTTCCATGCTGCGCAAAAACAAGTCAATGGAGGTCCGGTCGATATTAAACTGCCGTACCGTATTTTGAAAACTGTTCAGAATGGGGTTGAGGCTTATGCCATCAGCAATTGCCTGATAGGTTTCCTGTTTAAATCGGGTAAGCAATTCGGCTTTATCATACTGGTGAAAGGTATCCACAATTTCATCGGCAAAGCGAACAAAGCCATAAATGGCGTAAATGGGGTTGCGCAGTTCCTTTTTCAGGCACAGGATGCCGAGAGAGAACGAAGTGCTGTACGCGCGGGTGGTAAGCCGGCTGCAACGTAAGGAAACTTTGTCGTAGAGTTCTTTCATTCAATTACGGTTAACTACTTGGGTAGACCTGCCTGCTTAATCAGTTCACCGGCTACCACTTCTCCGCTTATAATGCTGGGAGGTACACCGGGACCGGGTACAGTTAACTGACCTGTATAAAACAAATTATTTACTTTTTTGTTACGGATAGCCGGTTTCAGGTTGGCCGTTTGTCGCAGAGTATTGGCCAGTCCGTAGGCATTTCCTTTAAAGGCATTGTAATCGGCAAGAAAATCGTTGTGCGCATAGCTGCGTTTAAAAATGATGTGTTCTCTGATGGATTGCCCGGTTAATTTTTCAAGCCGTTCGATAACCATTGCGAAATACTTTTCGCGGATGTCATCGGTGTCGGGTAATCCGGGAGCCACCGGAATAAGGATCATCAGGTTTTCTTGCCCCGCAGGCGCAACGGTTGGGTCAGTTTTGGAAGGACAACTGATGTAAAACTGCGGACTGGTTGGCCACCGGGGAGTTTGGTAAATCTCTTCGGCATGTTTTCCAAAATCCTGATCGAAGAATAATGTGTGGTGCAGCAAGCCATCCAGCTTTTTATTTATACCCAGGTAAAAAATAAGGCTGGAAGGTGCCAGCGTGCGGCTGTTCCAGTACGCAGGTGTGTAGCGCCTGAAGTTTTCGGGAAGCAGAGATTGTTCTACGTGGTGGTAATCGGCACCGGCTACGATGTAATCAAAAGGATGAAACTGGCCATTAACCAAAAGTCCTTTGGCCTTCACCGTATTTAATTCAATTTTTTGTACCGCTCTGTTAAACCTGAAGCGAACGCCCAGTTCAGAGGCAAGTTGCACCATGCCTTCGATGATTTTGTGCATGCCGCCTTGTGGGTACCAGGTTCCCAGGGCCATGTCTGCATAGTTCATCAGGCTGTAGAGGGCCGGGGTATTTTGTGGCGTGGCACCCAGAAAGAGAACAGGGAATTCGAGTAACTGGATGAGCTTCTTTTCTTTAAAGTATTTGCGGATATATGTTGAAATGGACTGAAACACATGAAGCCTGAAAACTCCGGCAATGACTTCCGGGTCGGCAAGTTCCAGCAACGACTGGCCCGGTTTATACACCAGTTTATTTATACCGATTTCGTATTTGTATTTTCCTTCATCGATAAACTTCAGCAGGTTTTTGCTGCTGCCGGGCTCAAGCCGGTCAAACATCGCGCAAAGCGGCTCAATGCCGGAAGGAATATCCAGTTGATCATCAGCAGTAAAGTAAATGCGGTAGGAGGGATCGAGCCGTTCAAGGGTGTAATAATCTGATGGTTTCTTGCCGAATGCCGCAAAAAACTTTTCAAAAACATCGGGCATCCAGTACCAGCTTGGGCCCATATCAAACATAAAGCCCGATGCTTCGAATTTCCGGGCTCTTCCTCCGGGGGTGCTGTTTTTTTCGAATACCGTAACTTCGAATCCCGCATTTGCCAGGTGGCAGGCTGCTGACAAACCCGAAAAACCCGAACCAATAACCGCAACTGTATTCATACGCATCTGCCTGTTACGGCTAAATTAATCAATATCCCGTTAGCCGGTTTTGAATTTCCTTACGGGCATGAAAGATACGGTTCTTAACCGTGCCGATCGGTATACCCAGGTGTTCGGCAATTTCATGGTACTTGTAACCTGAGGTGTGCATTTTAAAGGGTACAAGTAATTCTTCGCGTAGTTCATTAACGTGTTTCCAGATGTCTTTGTACTCGTAATTGGAACCCGGGCTGTTAAAGGTGTGGGTATCTTCCACATTCAGGTAGTACAACTCCTTGGTATCGTCATGCGAAGTTTTGGAACGTTGGTTTTTGCGGTAATTGTTAATGTAGGTGTTACGCATGATCGTAAAAAGCCAGCCTTTCAGGTTGGTATCTTCGCGGAATTTGTTGCGATACGTGAGGGCTTTCAGAATGGTATCCTGAACCAGGTCATTCGATTCTTCCCGGTTGGTAGTGAACCTGCGGGTAAAGGCCTTCAGGGTACTCCGTAAACCGGCTATTTGGTAATCAAGTTGCACTGCTGACATCGTTAAACTGTTTAATGTTTAATTCAAAATGTTGAACAATTTTAGTCAGCCTTACGGGGATTTTCCCTTAAAGGAAGGGTTTGTTGAACAAAATAGTTGAAAATGACCCTTTAAATGGGCTTATAGAAAACGGTCGTTAAACAAAATTGAGAGGTACCCCAGGTTAGTGTAACTGGAGTGCCCCTGCCAGTTCGGTCGATTTATAAATCACTTTAACATTTCGGGGAACTATAAAGGCGGTGTTTCGAAGGGTATTTCCCGAGGCAATAATGGTGGCATCTGAAAATTCGTTGGCCATCTTTTCTACATAGTCTTTAACCCCGGCAGCGGCCGGGGTAGATACAAATGCAGTGATGATGAATTGCGGCTTGTGGATTTCATACACGGCTTTCACATCGGCAAAGGGTACAGACTGGCCCAGGTAGTAGGTATAGATGCCTTTACTACGGGTGATATAATTGAGGAACAGAAGGCCGAATTCGTGAAACTCGCCTTCCGGCAGAAAAAGAATTGCCTTGCGGGCATTTTTGGGGGGCACCGGCAGCGAAGCACCCGCAACTATTAACCGCTGGCGGATGAGATTGGAAATAAAATGTTCCTGCGCAGGATTTACCGTGCCTGCCTGCCACAACACACCGATTTTTTCAAGGAACGGATACACCGTTTCGGTAATGGTGCGCTCAAACCCGTAACGCTTAGTGAGTTGTGCGATAACTTCCTCAAATTTTTCTTCGTCCATGTCAACCATGGCTACTACCAACTGGTCGATAAAAATTTCATTATCTGATTTCTGTTCCGTCAGTTCGGTAATTTTCCGGTTGATTTGTTCGTGCGTCATCCGGGCGATTTGTGAAATACGGATGCCGTGATTATTGAGCAGTGCAACATTAATTATCCGTTTCAGATCTTCATCAGAATACAACCTGATGTTGGTACCGGTACGCTGAGGTGCAACAATGTGGTGGCGTTTCTCCCAAATGCGTATGGTGTGGGCTTTTATACCCGACAGTTTTTCAAGTTCCTTAATAGAATACTGACCCATAATTTTCTAAAACAACAATACCGGAATATTGTTTAAATCGGATTCCGAAAGTAGTGAAAATCTGCCTGGGCCCGTGGACCATACCGAACTGATGCGCAAAGCCGAAAACTGGTTTAACAATATGGGATGGAAACCTTTTCCGTTTCAATACCAGGCATGGCAGGCCTACCTGGCCGGTCAAAGCGGGTTGGTTAATGCGCCCACCGGCAGCGGCAAAACCTATTCGCTGGTGGTGCCCATCCTGTTGGAGTTTATCCGCAACCACGGCAGCAACAATAAGAATACCGGCTTGCAGGCCCTTTGGATTACGCCCATCCGTGCCCTTGCAAAGGAGATTGAACTTTCGGCTACCCGCGCCATTGAAGGGTTGGGGTTGCCCTGGAAGGTTGGTGTTCGTTCGGGTGATACCTTGGCGAAGGAACGTGAACGGCAAAAAACCAAGCCCCCAGAGTTTCTTATCATCACCCCGGAAAGCCTGCACCTGCTGCTGGCCCAAAAAGGGTATGCTGATTTTTTCAGGAACCTTAAAGTGGTGGTTGCCGATGAGTGGCATGAACTGATGGGATCGAAACGAGGTGTGCAGGTTGAGCTGGCCCTATCGCGATTGAAGCCGCTGGCACCGCAGTTAAAAGTGTGGGGTATTTCAGCAACGATTGGCAATATGGACCAGGCGTTGGAGATGTTGTTGGGTGAACCTTCTTTAACGCGACAGGCACCAGCATTTATTAAAGCGGACCAGACAAAAAAAATCGATGTTATCTCCATTTTCCCCGACTCGGTGGAAACCATGCCCTGGGCCGGGCATCTGGGCATTCAGTTACTTGACAAGGTTGTGGAGATTGTAAAGCAAAGCACCAGCACCCTCATCTTCACCAACACACGGTCGTTTGCTGAAATCTGGTACCAGAAGATGCTCGACAAGGCGCCTGAGTTATCCGGCCTGATGGCC
>JBKBOE010000062.1:0-16464 GCA_046294915.1 Cyclobacteriaceae bacterium
TGCTTTTGCTGACTCTATCTGAGCGTCATATCGCCTCAGACAGAGGGTTCGCACTTGCATGTGCAGCCTTTTTTGTCTTTAGGAAAGGTCTGTTTCTTGTGCTAGTAAAGAGCAGTGTAACCCAGTTGCACATGAACATTTTTTCATGTATAACGATAGCACGCTGTGCCTGGCGTAGCCAGCCAACTCGGCCGGATAACTCAATTTTCTTGTTTTTATTTTCTGCTTCATCTTCGCCTCGTAGTTGATAGTATCCTCGCTTTTGATTAAAGTGTAAGAGAATCCACGCCAATTCTTCCTTTGCTATTTTTTGAGTAAGGGCTTTTTTACGCAAGTAGTAGATGGTCCAGTCGTAAGGAATTTTAGCTGGCTCTCCCTTGTGGTTTAACCGATTCAATAAGTCAGGCTGATTCTGCTTGAAATCTTCTAACATTTCCAGAAAAGATGATTGAAAAATGAACTTATTGTTGTGGAATGCAAGTTTAGGCTCAAATTCACCCTTGAATTTTCCCAATCGTTTTTCAAAGTCTATATGCTCAGCAAAATGTTGTGGCAGAAAGCCTAGAATATTTAAAACCCGGTGCAGTCGCTCTCGTCTGAGTAAATACCTTTCTCTTAGCCTCCTAGCACTGCGGAAACTGGTACGTTCAGCTGTTTGAGATACAGAATTTCCTTTGTCGAATTCACCCAGTCTATCCTGATTCATTGGTATAATTCGACTTCCCATACCGAGTATTTTTCCTTGTTTCGAAGCGAAATCCTGTTCAATTAGTGCCCAACCGATGCTATTGGTGCCTAAGTCTAGTCCTAAAATTTTCTTCATATCTATCTTTTGTTTATTCAAATAGTTCTATATTCGCTCATCGTTTATTGTAAGGCAAATCACAATAAGGATTATTCCGTTGTGAAAACATCCAAAGCGGCCCCGAGCAATCGGGGTCGTTTTATTTTACCTAACTAAGTTAAGGCATTTCTGGCGACAGCTTGTGGCAGCAGGGGGAAAAACTCTCAGTGAAGGCCTTGAAGCCGGTTTTCAGGCCCTTTGGGTAAGCCTTTTGTACATTTCCAAGCACACCCAGGCATCGGTGGCGGCATATTGCAGTTGTTTTTGGGTAAGGGTGGGGGCCTCCCAGTTTGAGGTTTGGGCATTTTTTGAGATGCGGAAGCCCAGGAGCAAGGCGGTCAATTTCTTAATGCTCTCCGCCTGGTAGCCTGCCTGGCGGGTAAGGTGCGTGAGTTCCAGAAAGCCATCGGGTTTAAAGCGTTTTAACCGTTGCAGGGCGGCAAGGTCATCGCGCAGGGCAAGGCCTACTTTAAGTTTTTCTTTGTTCTGCAGGTAATCAATCAGCTCGGGTGTAAGCCCTGTGGCCTGCAGGCGGAAAAGGAACGTTTTATCGGGCAGCGCCAACTGCATTAAGGCCACATTGTACCGTTGCCCCTTTACAAAGGCCGGTCGGGTTTCGGTATCAAATCCGGCAACGGCATGCTCCTTTATTTCGTCAAGGGCCCTGGCCACTTTTGCAGATTCCTGTACCACTACAATCTTTCCTTCGAAAGCTTTTAGCGGCAGGGTTTGTATTTCGCTATGCTCAATGGAAACTTTAGGGTTGTTCACTTTTTCCGTCATCCGCTATTCTCCTGATTTTAATATTTGCATACGCCATAAACATCGTCATAATCGGGCTGATGATGTTGAAAAAACAAAAGGGGGCAAAGGTTAAGGTAGAGATGCCCAGCACGGTAGCCTGGGTGGCTCCGCAGGTGTTCCAGGGAATAAGCACGGAGGTAACCGTGCCGCTGTCTTCGAGCGTGCGGCTGAGCACTTCGGGTTTTAACCCTCTTTTCTTATAGGTATCGGCATACATGCGGCCGGGTACGGCAATGGCCATGTACTGGTCGGATGCCGTGAGGTTAAAGAATACACAAGTGGCAGCTGTGGAGGCCACCAGCGAACCCACCGATTTGGCAAACCTTATGATCTCATCGGCAATGCGTTTGAGCATGCCTCCGGCTTCCATTACCCCGCCAAATACCATAGCGCACAAGATAAGCCACACCGTATTGAGCATGCCTGCCATACCACGCGCTTTCAGCAGTTCAGAAACCATTTCGTTATCGGTAGTGAGTTGTACGCCTGTACTCATGGCGTTCATCACCGCCAGGAATGACGACCTGAGAAAATTATCATGGATGCCCGATACTTCGTTCACTACGTGCGGCTGGAAGATAACAGCGCAAACGCCACCCAATAATGCACCCACCAGCAGGGCCGGGGTAGCCGGCACTTTGCGCACAATCATGATGATGACCAGTGCGGGAACTACAAACAACACCGGGTTCAGATTAAAGGCATCGTCAATAGCTTTAAGCACGATGGCATCCTGCGCTTCAGACTGTGTTGTATCGAGCGTAAAACCCCACACCAGGAAAATAATCAGTGTGATGACCAATGTGGGTATGGTGGTGTACATGAGGTAGCGGATGTGGGTGAACAAGTCGGTTCCGGCCATAGCCGGTGCCAGGTTGGTTGTGTCGGATAGCGGAGAAATTTTATCGCCAAAGTAGGCGCCAGAGATAATGGCCCCGCCAATTACTCCGAGGGGGATGTTCAGTGCCTGCCCGATGCCCAACAAGGCAATGCCGATGGTGGCAACCGTGCCCCATGAACTGCCGGTAGCCACCGATACAATGCTGCACACCACACAGGCGGCAAAAAGAAAAATAGTGGGGTTGAGAATTTTCAGGCCGTAGTAAATCATGGCGGGCACAATGCCGCTGAGCAGCCAGGTACCCGACAGGGACCCGATTACCAGCAAAATCAAAATGGCGCCCATAGCCATGCTTATGCTTTTTACGATGCTGTGTTCAATTTCCTTCCAGGTGCGGCCCAGTCGCCAGGCTACTATACCAGCCACGGCCGCTCCCAGCAACAGGGCAATCTGGTTGGGGCCACCGGTGGCATCGGCACCGTAAAGGATTACATTCGTTGCCAGCAGGGCGGTTAAGATGGCAATAGGGATGAATGCCTGAGCCAATGTAGGCTCTCTGGGGTTTGTCATTCGCTGTTAATTATTCGGACAAGATAGGAATTCTGCCCAAAGCAAAAACCAATTACGTTTGGGTTTCCGGATCGGGATGGCCCAAGGCTTTGAGTACTTCGCGGTCGAGCTGATATAAAATGTCTTCGCGCCCGGAGTAGTAGCCTCGTGTAAAGCGTTTTGATTTGGTGCCAATCTGCATTTGTTCACACACCTGCCAGTCTTGCCGGTTGGTTAAATCCCAGAACTCCACTGCAGAGTTAATACCTGCCTGTGCAGCCGGGTTGTTGATAATTTCCGGGCGAAACAGCCAGTAGCAGTCGTTAATGATTTTACCAGGACCACACGGAGTGATATGGTGAAACATCACAAAATCAGGGTGTGGTGTAAGGAGCATGTTGGGGAATATGGAGTAGTAATACACCCGCTGGAGGTCTTCTCCGTGCACATTGCAAATGGGCGGGGCGGCTGCCTCACCAGTCATGGTCATGCTGCCGCGCTTTTTCGGGAGATCCATAAATCCGCCAATCACGGCCCCTTTGCTGGCATCGTGCCGGGCAGAGTTAACCGGTGTGAGTTGGCTGAGCAAAGGGTGCACACCCGGGCAGTGGTAACACTCCTGGTAGTTTTGTAAAATCAGTTTCCAGTTGCAGTTAAGTTCGTAGCGAATGTGTCGTGCTATGCGCAACTCGCTTATTTTCCAGTCGGCAAACTTTCCGATAAGCACTTCCATCTGCACCTCAAAGGGCTCAGGGTTTTTATTCAGGTTGATGAACACAAAACCTTCCCAGGTGTAAACGTGTGCCTGTGGCAGGGCGCATTTCTCTTTTTCGAAGCCGTGTCCTTCCTGCATCAGCGGGGCGGCCATGAGTTTGCCATCCAATGCATATGTCCAGGCATGGTAGGGGCACTGAATGGTTTTGGATTTAAAGTTTCCTTTCGACTCGGAACAGAGCTGTGTGCCGCGGTGGCTGCACACGTTGAAGAGTGCCTGTATGGCATGGGATTTATCGCGCACCACGATGATGCTTTCATCGCCTACAGTGATTAATTTATAGTCACCGGGTTCAGGTATTTCTTCTTCGCGGCAGGCCAGTAGCCAGGATTTGTAGAAAATTTTTTCTAGTTCTTCCTGGTAAATTTCAGGGCTATGGTAATACGTTCCGGGTAATGTCCGCGCTCCGTCAACAATGGGATAATCAACGCCTCGTTTTTTAAATTGCCGCTGTTCCATGGTACCGAAGTTAGTGGTTAATACGTTTAACAACTCAACAATTTTTCAGTATGGTTTGTGCTCCCAGGTAGCCGGGCATACAGGTTATACCGCCACCGGGGTGTGACCCGCTGCCGCACAGGTACAGTCCGCCTACAGGTGTTGCATACTGAGCAGCCAGAGGGAACGGCCGTGTGATGATCTGATCAATGGCATGCTCGCCATGATAAATATGGCCGTTGGTAAGGCAGTAGCGAGATTCCAGATCGGCTGGTGTAAGCACTTCACTTCCTGCGATTGCTTTGCTGATACCCGGGCTATAAATCTCCAGGGTTTTTAGTACACGGTCGTACAGCTGCTTTTTTGTTTCCTCATTCCAACCATCTTTCAGGTTGTAGGGTGCGAAATGAACAAGAATGGAAACCACCGCATGTCCGGCAGGGGCAAGGCCCGGATTGGAAACCGTAGGGATGTGAATATCGAGAACGGGTTCGGAGGAAAACTGTTTGTACTTAGCCGGGTCGAAAGCGCGCTCCATGTCATCGAATGAATTTCCGGTGCGGTAAAATTCCAGTCCGCTAACACCATTAAACGTTACTTCTTTATTTACCGCCAGGTTTACTTTGGCTGTAGTGCCGCGCGAGCGGTAATGCTTTACTGCATGCTCCAGCGCGTAGCTTATCTGGTTGGGTTGTAACAACTCATAAAACGTTACTTCTGGTGTACAGCAAGAAGCGACCCGCGAAGCGGTAAACACTTCGCCAGTTGTTAGTTTTACTCCGCTTACTTTTCTATTGCTATCGAGTACAATTTTGTCCACCGGGGCATTCGTTTTAATATCAACGCCCGCCTTTTGTGCCGCCTGTTCCAGAGCGGCAATGAGTGCCTGCGGCCCGCCATCAATATGTACATTATTTGTGCACTCCAGCATCAGCAGGTTAAGCGTGGTGTATGATGACCACGGTCCGGTAAAGGAGCCATAAAGAGCCGGTGCGGCAATGCCGGCTTTAATAAAGTCAGTTTCAAATTTTTCATTCAGAAAGTCGGCCACGCTCATCGGGGCTACTTTCAAAAACTCCATCATGTTTTTTTTGCCCAGCCGTTTCAGTGCAAGTGCCTTTTTGAGCAGTGACCACAATTGTTTGGTGCCCAGGGCCGACAGGTCGGGCGGTTGTTCATCCAGCAGTTTTTTCATGAACGGCCTGATGGCGGAAATAAATGCAACATATTGCTGGTAACCCGTTGCATCTTTGGCTGAGAATTTTGAGATGGCCGATGCGGTGGCTTCTCCATCCGCGCTAAGCGGCAGGTAGTCGCCACGTTTTGACAGCAAGCCGACTGTTGGTGGGGCGGGTTTTATTTTGAGGCCAAACTTTTCAAGGTTCAACTCTTCGATAACGTGCTGACGAACTCCGCTGGTGTTGTGCAGCAGTCCGGCCGTTTTGTAGCCGGGGTGAAATTCCTCACCAGCTGCAATGCCTCCGGGTACAGGCCGCTTTTCAAGAAGCAGCACCTTTTTGTTTTTCTTGGCCAGGGTTAAGGCTGCCGTCAGTCCGTTGTGTCCTCCGCCAATAACGATGATATCGTATGTTTTGCTCATTGCTACGTTGGTTAGATTGCCCGCGATGTTAACATGGTTTTGGCGCACAGTTCACCGCTGGCACCCATAATGCCTCCGCCCGGGTGTGTACCCGATCCACACATCCATAATTTTGGGATGGAAGTTTTGTAGCCGGAGTAATTGGCCACTGGCCGTTGGAAGAGCAGTTGCTCCAGGCTGAGTTCGCCCTGGAAAATATTTCCTTCGGTAAGTCCCATGGTTTGTTCCAGGTCCCACGGGGTGAGCACCTGGCGGAAGAGGATCTTATCTTTTAACCCGGGAATGTATTCGGCAAGCGTATCCACCACCGTATCGCCAAACGCTTCACGGTACTTCGGCCAGTTTTCGGCTCCTTCTTTTATATGATAGGGTGCATACTGAACGAAGCATGACATAATGTGCTTGCCCGGAGGCGCCAGGCTGGGATCGGTTAGTGTGGGAATAACCGCATTGATGTATGGACGAGTTGAAAACTCCCCATACTTGGCCTGATCATAGGCTTTTTCCAGGTAGTCAATGCCGGGTGCAATAGCAATGTCACCGCGAATATGATCACCATCGCCCGGGCGGCAACTGAACTCCGGCACGCTGTCGAGTGCGAGGTTTACTTTACCGGAACTGCCGCGCAGTTTAAAGCGCCTGATGTCTTTGAGTACATCGGGTTCCAGGTGATTTTCGCCAACCATTTTAAGGTAGGTGCGGTTGGGATCGAGGTTGGAGATAACCGTTTTGGCGTAAAGCTCATCTCCGTTTTCCAGCACCACACCGGTGGCAATCCCATTTTTTATGAGCACTTGTTTTACGGGTGCTTCCGTTCTGATTTCAGCGCCATAACTCATGGCTGCGCGGGCGCACGCCATGCTAACGCCACCGGTGCCGCCTTTTGAAAATCCCCACGAGCGGAATACGCCATCCAACTGGCCCATGTAGTGATGCAGCAAAACATACGCTGTACCCGGAGAGCGGATACCCTGGAAGGTGCCAATAATTCCGCTGACCGACATGGGTGCTTTGAGTACATCGGATTCAAACCACAGGTCGAGGAAGTCGAGCGCGCTCATGGTTACCAGCTTAATATTCAGGTGCAGCAGGTCGGGCCCGAGATCTTTAAAGGCCTTTCCTAACCGGAGCAGGTTGGCGATTTCTTTCGGGTGGATGGAGTTGATGTTTGGAGCGGGGTGGTCGATAACGGCTTTAGCCAGTTTGCCCATGTGTGTCATTACACGGCTGAACTCCGGGTAAACTTCCGAATCTTTTTTGCTGAAGCGCGCAATCTCTCTGCGCGAGCGTTGCGAATCGGCCCAGCGGGCTAATGAGTCACCATCGGGCAGGGGCAGGAAGGAACAATCCATAGGGATTACTTCGTAGCCGTGTTTGGCCAGTTCGAGTTCGCGGATGATGTGCGGGCGGAACAGGCTTACCACATACGAGGCTACCGAAAAGGTAAACCCGGGGTAGAGTTCTTCTGATACGGCAGCACCACCGAGTACATGGCGTTTTTCCAGCACCAGTACTTGTCGCCCGGCTTTGGCCAGGTAGGCGGCACAGATAAGGCCATTGTGGCCACCACCGATGATGATGGCATCGTATTTTTTGCTCATGGTTTAGAAAATTTTGGTGTGGAAGTTTTTCTTTCCGGGTTATAGAACTGGGGTTTGCTCACAACTGCCGAAACCGTATGACGCACATGTTCCACGGTAACTTCAAACTGAAGTTCGGTGCCTATCTTATCGTACTTTTTTTGAACCGTAGCCAGGGCAATATTTTTTTTCAGGATGGGCGACCACGTTCCGCTGGTAGCATAACCTGCCTGCAGGCGTTTGCCTTTATCCGTGTAGATGGGAATGGAACTGCGCCAGGCGTGGTTGCTGAGTACCGGGGGAAGCCCGCGTTTATAATAGAGTTCTTCCAGCTGGGGCCAGTCAATATCCAACCCCACTATCGCCCATTTAGAACCTTGTTCTTTTTCGGCTTGCAGGGCAGCCTGACCATTGAAGGGGGCGCGTTCAAGGTCCACTGTCCAGCCTAACGAAATTTCGTAGGGCGTAGATTTGCGGTCATCAATCAAAGCATGCAGGGCATTGAAGTAGTCCACATCTTTCAGAATCAGGCCGGCCTCAACGCGGGTAACGTCCAGGGCATCAAGCCCTGCAGGACGGATGTCGTAATCTCTTCCGGCCGCCATGATGGCATCCCACAACGCGAGGGCGTGTTCATTTTCAACCCACAGTTCATAACCCAGGTCACCGGTATAGCCGGTGCGCGAGAGGTAGATTTCAAATCCGCTTACTTTTGCTTTGCAGGTGGCAAAGTATTTCAGGGAGTCCAGGTCGGCATTGCACACCTGTTTCAGGATGTCGCGCGAAGTGGGGCCCTGTAAAGCAAGCCCGGCTACCTGATCGGAGATGTCCGCCAGTTCAACACGATAGCCACGCAGAAACCGGGCGAACCAGGAGTAACAGGGGTCAGCCGAGGTAACAAAAAATTCCTGTTCACTGCGTCTCATCACGGTACCGTCATCCACTACTTTGCCGTGGTCATCACACCAGCAGCAATACGACACCCGGCCAATGGCCAGTTTTTCGATGTTGCGCACCATAATGCGCGAAAGAAAAGCCGCTGCATCCGGACCGGTAACGCGGTATTTATATAGTGGAGAAACATCCAACAGGCCTGCTGAATTGCGGAAGGCGTAGTACTCGGCATCGTGCAGGGTGTCATACGAACACACCGCATAATAACCGGCCCATTCCTTCCACTTCATGCTGTGGCATAATGCGGAGGTACGCGGAAAAAAAGGTGTTTTAACTGGCATATACTTGTGGTTAAAATCTGATGGTGAACCATCAGAAATAAAACTAAATCAAAACAAAAAAGGATAAGGTCAGTAAGAGGAGTGAATCACAACCCGGGCTCAAGTACCCATGGAAACTTAGCGGTATCGGTAATGCTTGTGTTCATGCGATGTGTAAAGGTATGGATTTACGCCTGAATTTGAGTAGTATTCGATGAAATGAATTTTCCCCTCTTTCAGAAGAGGGTAAACTGTAAACCCGCAAATCCATGCTCAACCAAAACGACATACTAAATCGTGCGCGTACATCCTCCTTCTGGCGGGCTGTGCTTAACTGGTCGCTCAACCGGATGATACCGTTTAACAAACCTCACGGATTTGCCATATACGAAATTGAGGACTATAGAATAAAGGTTCTGCTTCCGTACCGAAAAAAGAATTTCAATCACATCAGGGGCCTGCATGCCTGCGCCATGGCCACCGTTTCGGAGTTTACCACCGGCTTTTTGCTGGTTTCCAGGCTCGATCCGAAAAAATACCGGCTGATTATGAAGCGGCTGGCGATGGACTATCACTACCAGGGCAAGATGGATGCGTATGCCGAATTTTACATTTCAGAGGAGTGGCTTAAAGAAAATGTGCTTATGCCGTTAACTCAACATGATGCAGTGGAAGTAAATTGTATTGTTAAAATACATGATAAAAAAGGAAATCATCTGTCAACCGGTACTATCTGCTGGCAGATTAAAAACTGGGCGAAGGTCAAAACAAAGGGGTAGGATAAACGAATTTGGTGAATGAGTGTTTATTCGTTTCATAGCAGCGAACCGGTAAGTAATCAGGGTCGTGAATATGCCGTAAGTCTTTTTCATTTACCGGAGCACCGTACGTTGCAAAGCCGAAACGGCTGGAGGTCGTTCTTTGTACTTCATGAAAAGAGCAGAAAACTTTTTGCTGAAGTTCATTTTTATTGTGAGGGCTATTCGGCTATCAGTCCGCTGCGGGCGCCTTTTGGTTCCTATGTGTTTTCTGAAAAACTGCCTGCCGAAGTTTTGTTTGATTTTATTTTGTTTGCCGAAGAAGAATTAATGAAGGAGCAAATCAGGCACGTTATGCTTACGTTGCCACCGGCCGGGTATTTTCCTGAACAACACAATATGCTTATGCCGGTTCTGCTCAATCTTAAATATGTTGTACAGCAAGCCCGGGTAAGTTCAGTAATTCCGGTAACCGAAAAAGCTTTTGCAGAAGTTATTGACCCGTGGGAAAACCGAAAGTTGCGACAAGCCCGCCAGGCGGCATTGGTTACCCGGATTATTCCTGTCGGAAATGTGGAAAAGGTTTACACTTTTATTTTGGAATGCAGGCAAGAGAAAAATTATTCGCTTTCCATGACAGCAGATGAAGTAATGGCTGTTGTTGAAAAATTTCCTGATCGGTTTATTTTCTTCGGTGTGTTCGATCAGGATAATCTGGCTGCTGCGGCTGTGTCCATCCGGGTTACCGGTAACGTGCTCTATAATTTTTATTCCGATCACCACTCCGGCTATGACCACCTCAGCCCGGCTGTTATGCTTATTGAAAGTGAGTATGCATATTGCCATGACCATGGATTAAGTTTACTCGATCTGGGCACATCATCGGTTGGTGATAAACTGAATTTTCCATTGCTTGATTTTAAAAAACGACTGGGTGGAAGGCCATCGCCTAAATACACGTTTGTAAAAGACATCTGATATGCCTGCACCGCTGGTTTCTATTGTTTGCCTGTGTTACAACCAGGGCCGCTTTGTAGAGGAGGCCATCCAATCGGCACTAAACCAGACATACCCCCACATTGAATTGCTGGTTGTTGATGATGCGAGTACCGATGACAGCGCACAACGTATCAAGGCATTGACGGATCGTTTGCCTTTAGTTAAAACCCTTTTTCTGAAAACTAATCACGGTCATTGTAAAGCTTTTAATAAGGCGTACAAACTGCTGGGCGGTGATTTTTTTATCGATCTGGCTGCAGACGATGTGCTGCTGCCCGAGCGCGTAGCCCTTGGAGTGGATGAGTTGGAGCGGCTGGGCCTGACTTACGGGGTTCATTTCAGTGATGCAGAGTGGATGGATATTGACGGAAGACGCCTTTTTGTTCATTCGGATAAATACCCTCACCACACCATTCCCTCCGGTGATATCTATCCTGAGGTGATCAGTCGTTATTTTATTTGTCCTCCAACCATGATGTTCAGGCGCAGCGTGCTGGAGGCACTTGGAGGTTATGACGAATCGCTCAGTTATGAGGATTTTGATTTCTGGATCAGGTCATCCCGTGAGTTTAGTTATGCCTATAGCCCGCAAGTGCTTGTAAAGAAGCGGGTTGTTCCATCGGCAAAAGGCCGAAAGCAGTTTGAGGTGTTCAGTTCCGATTCGGTTACTACCTTTAAAGTGTGTGAGAAAATCATGAAGCTCAATCGAAGTCGCGCTGAGCAGGAGGCATTATCGAAAAGAATTCTGTACGAGATCAGACTAAATATCCGGTTGTTGAACTTTGGCCTGGTGAAGAAATATTTTCAGTTGTGGAATAAAAACCGGGAACGCATTCTGCCGGGATGATCATTTGCGGTTATCTTCACCGAAAAGCATACTCAGGTAGTTTTCATAACGGCTCAACGCAACTGCGCCTTTTTCTACGGCTTCTTTTATGGCGCACTTCGGTTCATTTACGTGCAGGCACCGCGATCCGAACCTGCAGTTTGGCCGAAGGTCACGCATTTCCGGAAAGTAGTCTGACAGTTCTTCAGGGGTCATATCAATCAAGCCAAATTCCTTAATGCCGGGAGTATCGATGATGAACGTACGTTCATTGAACTGAAACATTTCGGCAAAGGTGGTGGTGTGTGTTCCTTTTTCGGTGTGGTCAGAAACCTCGCTTACCTTTTGGTTAATGGCAGGAGAAAGCCGGTTGATGAGTGTGGACTTGCCAACGCCAGAGTGCCCGGCTATCAGCGTAATTTTACCTTGCAATGTTTCTTTTATCCCGGGTTGCTCCTCTGTAAGAGCAGAAGTTACGATGCAGGTTACGCCCAGCGGTTCGTAAATTTTTATGAGGTTGTTCTGGAAAGCAAGCGATTCCTCATCGAGTAAATCTCGTTTGTTGAACACAATTACCTGGGGTATGCGAAACGACTCAGCTGCTACCAGAAAGCGATCGATAAACCCTGTAGATGTACGAGGCTTTATGACCGTGGCAACCACCATAGCCTGATCAATGTTGGCAGCAATAACATGGGCATGACCGGTTTTTTTTACCGATTGTCTTACGATGTAATTCGAGCGAGGAAGAATAGAGACGATAACCCCTTCGTTATTTTCTATTACAACCTCAACGTTATCACCCACGGCTACCGGGTTAGTCTCTTTAATACCTTCAAGCCGGATTTTACCGCGCATGCGGCACCGGATTTTTACTCCGGCTTCTGTGAGTACATCGTACCACGAGCCTGTTGAACGCATCACGCGGCCTTTCATGCGGTTAACAGATTTCGGCAGTAGGCCATAATTTTCTCCGTAGCCCCCAGGTTTTCTTCTACATACAGGCGGGTTACTTCACAGGCCAGCAAAAAATTCTGGGGAATGTTTACCATTTCAAATTTGGTTTTCAGGTCGCGGTAATCAGCTACTTCAAATGCCCCTCCGCGGTTAATCAGATCAACGGCTTCCTGAAATTTCGTAAAATTCTTATTGCCAAAAAAAATCGGTATGCCGTAGCAGGCAGCTTCCAGGATGTTGTGCAGTCCTTTACCAAAGGCTCCGCCCACAAATGCGAACTCGCCATACCGGTAAAGTTTTCCGAGCATGCCTACGTTATCAATCAGTAACACCTGATACTCCTCCAGCTTATCATGTGCCCTGGAGTAACGGATGCATTTAGCGTTAATCGCCTTTTCAAAGTTGTTCATGAAGGCCTCTGTAACTTCGTGCGGTGCAACAATAAACTTCAGATGGAAATAATGTTCGTTGATAAAAGGAATAAGTACTTCCAGATCCTCAGCCCAACAACTTCCAATAACCATAATCCGATCAGTGCCCTTAAACTGTTTAGCTACCGGAATTTCTTCCCCCTGTTTTACCAATTGGTTCACCCGGTCGAAGCGGGTATCGCCCGCGCGTGTTACGTTGGTCAGGCCAATGGATTTGAGTAAACGTACAGACTCATCGTTCTGCACAAAGAAATAGTTGAAGTACCTGAGTATGTTGCGGTAGAATTTGCCGGCCGCTTTGAAGAAAAACTGATCGGGCCTGAATATGGCGGAAACCGAAAGCAAGGGAATGTTTCGGTGGTTCATCTCACAGGCATAATGATACCAGAACTCATACTTTATAAAAATCACAAGTTTGGGTTTGCAGATTTCGAGAAAGCGCGATGCATTGGCACGGGTGTCCCAGGGCAGGTAAAAAATAAAGTCGGCCTTGGGATAGGTTTTCCGGACTTCATATCCGGAAGGTGAAAAAAAGGTAAGCAGGATTTTATGGTCGGTACATTCTTCCTTGAGTTTTTCAATGATTGGCCGGGCTTGCTCAAACTCACCCAGCGAGGCGCAATGAATCCATACCAGCGGAGATTTATTAGCACCCACCTCAGCACTGAACCGCCTGAAGAAGTTTGTGCGCCCATGGTTGAATGCTTCAGCTTTGGAGTTGAAAAAGCCAGCAAAGTAATAGGTAACCCTGAGCAGGGCGATGATCAGGTTGTACAGGAAGGAGGCCATTAACCCTCAAAAATAGGAATACTCAGGCCTAATAGCATACCTGAAAAGATAATTTTAAATGTTATAAAGAATGGGTTTACCAAATTCCTAACTTTAGGATGAAGGATGATGTTTAACCGAAATAATACAATTATGAATCGAATAGTAAGCCCTTTGTGTGCCGTGTTCCTGGTAAGTTTTTTAAGTATACCTTTTTATGGAAAGGCACAGAATGAAGACGACATCATTCGCTTTTTGCAAGCCGGCCAGGAAGATGGAGAAAAGCTTATTACCGCATACATCAACCCGTTTATTGAAGGCTTTTCCTACGCCTTAAATGGCGGATGGTTTCATACAGCCAAGCCACATAAGCTGGGCGGTTTTGATATTAACATATCACTTACACCGGTTTTTATACCCGCATCGCAGGATCGCTTTGACCCGATGGTGTTAGGGTTAACCACGGTTGCCGGATTTACCAATACCACAAGCCCGGGCAAGTTAGCGCCAACAATTATAGGTCCCAATGACAGGACCACCTATTATTTAAATTATGATTTTGATGGAGATGGAAACACCAATTCATCCGGTAATTTAATCGACCCCGATGATGCATTTAGCGGGCCTGAGGGATTAAATCTAAGAAAGGAAATCGGTATTGCGCCTGTAGGTTCTCCGATGGTTCAGGTTGGCATCGGTCTTATAAAAGGAACCGATGTAATGGTGCGCTTTGTTCCGAAAACTACCTTGAGCAGTACCACATTAAAGATGTTCGGATTGGGCGTTCGCCATGACATTAAGCAGCATATCCCCGGTATAAAAATGCTGCCCTTCGATTTATCGATGATGGCTGGCTATACCTCGTTTGAAGGGATAACCGATTTATCGGGGCTGGCCACAGAGTTCCCGCCTGCAACAGCAGCTACTAAACAGGAGGCTATCTATAAATTCAATGCCTTTCTGCTTCAAGCTTTAATTTCCAAAAAGCTGGCCTTTGTTACTTTCTTTGGAGGCATTGGGTATAATGGTGTGAAGACCACAGCTGACGTTAACGGAAGTTATACGTTCTTTAACGCAACACCGGCTGAGTTCGATTTAACCAATCCCTATTCGGCTACCTTCAAAAACAGCAGCATGCGCTTCGATGTTGGCTTCAGATTAAACCTGCTGGCCTTTTACATCTATGCCGATTACGCCATTCAGGAGTATAGTTCAGTTACTGCGGGTTTAGGTTTTACTTTTAGATAGACACGGAAGCGTCTGCAAACGCTATCGGTTAGCGCGTGGTTAGGTTTGGGATCTGCCCCAGATTTGCTTGGCGGAAGAGGATAAATATTCGGTTTCAGGCAATGATTAAATTGATTTTCATCATTTCCTAATCTCCCGCCATTGCCTAAATTTGAATCTCAACAAATACCCGTATTACAATGAAAAAATATTTACTTATAATCTTGGCACTGTCAGGTACAGCATGCAGTTCATTAAAAGTTACATATGATTATGACAGGCAGGCTGATTTTGCAAAATACAAAACCTATGCGTTTAGCGAAGATTCTCAAAAAATGCCGGTTAATGATTTAAACCGTAACCGTTTACTGGCAGCCGTTGAAAAGGAGATGACGGCCAAGGGTTTTTCCAAATCGGATAGTCCTGATGTATTAGTTGACATGCACGTTAAAAAAGAAGAAAAAGTAGATGCTACCGCCACCACCATAAGTCCGGGGTTTAGAGGTTACTATGGCCGCTACGGATATGGCGGTGGATTCTCTACTACCTCAATCAATTACAATGAGTACATTGAAGGAACGTTGTTTGTTAACTTGGTTGATGTTGCCAAACAACAAATTGTATGGCAGGGACGCGCAACAAAAACGCTAGACGAAAATGCCAGTGCTGAAAAGCGAGAAAAGAATATTAACTATGCGGTGCAACAGATTTTTATGAGATATCCGCCTAAAAAGTAGAATGTCGGCATCGCTTACCTAAAAAGCCTGCTGGGGAAAGCGGGCTAAAATTGTTTTGCTGAATGGCTTTATGACCTTCATGCCTTGTGAAACCAAAAAGGCAGTTCCGGTTGTTGCTGCCGGGCCTGATGGATTTGACCGTACCGGGCTACCGATAAAAGAATCTATTACAGAAATCTTTGACAAAATCGATGTACGGCTCGTACTGCAAACCGCTACAATTTAGTATAGAGCATAGTTTTAAGTAGCTATCAGGCAATGATAAAAAAGTGTATAGTGGCTTTTGTTTTTTTTCAACTCCCATTGCTGCTTAAATCGCAATCGGTTAACGAACAGATTTGGGCTGAATACATGCTCAACTATCCATTCGCCCAGAACTGGAATATTGAGAATGCATTTACGTATAGTACCCTGATGGGTACACCAAAATGGCGAGCCTATGATTATTCCGTAACTTTGGAATGGTCAGTAAACCCTTATGTTAACCTTATTACGCAGGGAATTGTATCGTACACGAACCAAACCGATCCCTATAGCACACTGGAGTTAAGACCGGTTTTCGGTACGCGTGTCCAATTTACTCCCGATAAAAGAATTCAAACCCGGCTCTTCATTCGGCTTGAGCAGCGTAATTTTAAAGACCTGGAGGCCAGGGAGTGGAGCCATGTTTACCGGCCGAGGGCAAGGGCAGAAGCAATCATCCCACTCAACAAGAAATCATACTTTGAAGACAATCTTTGGTATGCGATTACAGATATAGAATTTCTATTTATTAATCAGGATGTAGAAGAGCGTTTCGCTAACCGCTTCCGGTGGCGGATTGGTGGCGGTTATCGGATAAGGTACAACCTCCGTTTTGAGTTCATGTATATGCTTCAAGCATCCAGAAATACGCTGGAAGATGATTTTGAAACCAGTGACAATATTTTTCGATTTCGCGTAAAGCAATACCTCAGAAAATACAAACCTTCTACGGCTCAGGGAACAGGAAATTAATCAAAACGGATAGCCTGAGTCTCAATAGAGTTCAAGACATAAAGCATGAGGACTCAGGGAATAAAATCTATCCGTTCGTTTCTTTCAACATAATGAAGGGAATGAACGACACCATTAACA
>JBKBOE010000063.1:0-15806 GCA_046294915.1 Cyclobacteriaceae bacterium
GAAAGAACACCTGCGCAAAGGTGTACAACTGACTGAACTGGATGCGCCCGATGAACAATTCCTAAATAACCTGGGTACAAAAAGCCATAAGCCTAATGCGATTTCCGGTATGCTGTACGCCCGGGTTAACCGTCTTTACCAGGAAGGCAAACTTACCGGTGACCAGTTTTTAAATCTGGATAAGGAACTGAAAGATTTTATAGACATTATCGGAGCCTGCGAACGGATAAAAAATACGCCCATTCCGTATTCGTACAGTATGTACATCAAGAAATTCGTATTCACCTATATGATCACCCTCCCTTTTGGCTTTGTAACCACTTTCAAGTATGTTACCATTCCGGCTGTATTGCTTATATCGTTTGTTTTACTGAGTGTGGAACTTATTTCGGAAGAGATAGAAGACCCTTTTGGCCGCGATGTGAACGACCTGCCCACTGATGAACTGGCTCGGAAAATCAGGGAGAACGTAAGGGAAATACTTACCTAATGATTTCCCCGCTATTGCTTTCTGCGTATAGCATGCTAACTTTCCCATAATGTTAAACCAAACCTATCTATGAAACACGTTTTACTTAAAACCCTGGTGCTGTTGCTTGCTACCATACAGGTAATGGCCCAAACCCGCGAGGTTTCTGGTACCGTTACCGACCAGTCTGACGGGTCAGCTATTTCAGGAGTTAATGTAGTTATAAAAGGTACCGCAATAGGTACATCAACCGATGCCAATGGCCGGTTTGTGTTGCAGGTGCCAACCTCGGCAACCACGTTGGTAGTTTCCTTTGTGGGGTACGTTACCCAGGAAGTGGCTATTCCTTCCAGTAATACAGTTTCCATTAGCCTTGTTCCCTCAGCCAGCGAATTGCAGGAAATTGTGATTAATGTGGGTAGTCGTGGACCGCAGCGAACTATTACCGATACACCTTTACCGGTAGATAATCTGGCTGTAAAAGAATTGCAGACAACAGGCCAGATTACATTTGATAAAGCCCTGCAGTACCGCGTTCCATCCTTTAACACGGTTAACACACCTGTAAACGATGCTACTTCGCTGTTCGATCCTTATGAAATACGGAACCTCGGCCCGAGCCGTACCCTTATTCTGATTAATGGTAAACGTAAAAACCTTACGGCCCTGGTGTACACGCAAACCTCGCCCGGTCGGGGCGAAACCGGTGCTGATCTTTCAGCCATCCCTACCGATGCGATTAAACGTGTTGAAATTTTGCGCGATGGTGCATCGGCCCAATATGGATCGGATGCCATTGCCGGTGTTATGAACGTGATCCTCAAAGACCGGTATGAAGGAACCAGCATATCCGTTAATTCAGGCTCAACGCTTCACTATGGAGGCGTGGGTTATGGACTTAACTACAACAGCGGAGCTAACTTTGGCGATAAAGGGTTTATCAATTATAACATTTCTTTCAATCGCCAGGAAGCCGCTATTCGCAGAGACAAGATTGATCCTGACAGGGATTTCACCGATCTGACTGACGGATCTGCCAATGCGCAGGCCGGTGTAAATGCTTTTCTTCAGAAATATCCTGACGGGCTGAACAAAAATGGAACTCCGGATAATACTTCGGCCAAGTTCCTTATCAATACCGCAATTCCGGTGGGTGCCGGTTCGGAAGTGTATGCCAACGCAGCTTATGTTTACCGGAAGACCAAAAGCTTTGCTAACTATCGTCAGCCGTACTGGCGTATCGACCAGGGTCTGCTTCACAAGCGCGTAGCCGGAGCACCCGATTATACCGGAGATGATTACACCGGTGGACCTAACGGAGCCGCGGTTCAGGCGGCTTTTGTTGCCGACAAGGCGGCCGGATTATATGAAGGCTATATTGGTTATCAACCCTCGTTCGATGGTGACCTGAGCGACTATAACGGAACACTTGGTTTTCGCACGGCTGATTTGGGTGGCTGGAAGCAAGACATGAGCCTGACGGTGGGTGGAAACAAAATGCTCTTTACGGTTGATAATACCGTAAACCGCGCGCTTGTTAAAAACAGTCCCACTTCGTTTAAACCTGGCGGCTTTGCGTTTAATCATCTGGTTGGAAACGTTGACTTCTCAAGACCTATATCCGATAAGTTCTTTATTGCAATAGGTTCTGAGTTTCGGTCTGAAAACTGGGAGTTAATACCCGGTGACACCGCCTCGTACAGCAGTGAGGGCGCTAATTCTTTTCCGGGCTTTCAGCAGAATAATGCTATTAAAGCCAACCGGTTTAATTTTGGTGCATACGTTGACCTTACCTGGGATATCACCGAGAACTTCCTGATTGGCGGAACCTTCCGTTCAGAAATCTATTCTGATTTCGGATCAGCCAACGTGTATAAGCTTACCTCACGCTACAAGATTGCCGATGCCTTTACGTTGCGCGGATCGGTATCCACGGGTTTCAGGGCGCCAACTCTTCATCAACAATACCTGCAATTAACCCAGGCTTCATTTGTTGGAGGTGATATTGTAAATACGGGTCTTGCCAACAACTTCAGTAAAGAAGCGCGCCTTATCGGTGTGCCCAGGCTCAAAGCAGAGAAAGCCAACAACATTTCATTTGGCTTTGGTCTTAACCCGAGTTCCAATCTTTCCGTTACGGTTGACTATTACCAGATTCGTATAAAAGACCGGATTATTTACAGCAACGAAGTAAGCGACAGTATACAAGGGGTTAAGATTGATAACATAAGCTTTTTTATCAATGCGGCCGAAACAAAAACCAGCGGTGTTGATATCGTAGCCAGCTACAGAAACCTGCCTCTTGGTCAGGGCCGCATGGCGGTTAACCTTGCCGGAAACTATACTATCGAAAATGAGTTGGTAGGGGGTTATCAGTCGCTTAACACCAATTTCGGATACGACATCTACAATCAAACTCAGGAATCGCTGCTCACCACCAGCCGCCCGAAGTATAAATTTATTCTCGGGCTTGATTATGCCGTAGGCAAGTTTTCGTTTAACCTGAACAATACCTTGTTTGGAAAAACCACGTTTAATAATGCCGACTTAGACGAAAACCTTTACCTGGAATTTACGCCTAACGTGGTTACTGACCTTGGAATACTATATAATTTTACTTCGCAGTTCAGTGCCTCGCTTACCCTGCAGAACCTGCTTAATGTTTATCCGGAGTATAAGCTGAAGGCCGAAAATCCGGCAGGGGAATCTATTTTGGCCGATGCTGCTCAGGTTAAAGATCAGATTAACAACATTACCTTTAATGGCCGCTATCCGGTTTTAACCTACGATGGATCGCAGTTCAGCCAGATGGGCTCTATGTTTCTGGTGCAATTGAATTACAGATTCTAACCACAGAATAGCTACAACTGAAAGAAGGCTGCCAAAATGGTGGCCTTCTTTTTTTTATTAAAACAGGGTGTTGAAAATGAAGTAGAGGATAATCAGCAGGATGAGCACACCATACATCACAAGGTCAACCCGTACATAGGGCTTGTATTCCTTATATAAATCCCGGATTTTTTTTAACATGCAACAAAGGTCAAAATTCTGTATCGGAATTCAAATGGTTGGTTATTATTAATTCAGGTTAGAACTTTTGTCTCCAATAAGTTGCATTTGTTAATCCGGAGTTGAATCTTTCATGCAGATGAAGCATTCAGTAGTAGTAAGCCTTTTTCTGATTACAGCCCTTCGCCTTTATGCACAGGAGGTTTTGGAAAACAATCCGCCATCACTGAAGTGGAATAAAATTACCACTCCGAATTTCAGGGTGTTATATACCGCGGGGTTTGAAGCGCAGGCTCAGCGCATGGCTAACACCCTTGAGCACATCCGCCTGCCTGAATCAGCTTCGTTAGGCAGACCTCCCCGCAAGTTTACCGTTGTTTTGCAAAATCAGTCAGCCATTTCCAATGGCTTTGTCAGCCTGCTGCCCAGGCGATCGGAGTTTTTTACCATGCCTCCGCAAGACTACAATTTTACCGGAACGATGGATTGGCTAAATCAACTGGCCGTGCACGAGTACAGGCACATGGTACAGTTTGACAGGGCACGTACCGGCCTTAGTAAATGGCTTTACTATGCTTTCGGCCCCGCAACCCTGGCCGGTATTTCACAGATGGCTGCACCGCTGTGGTTTTGGGAAGGCGATGCTGTAGCTACCGAAACGGCCTTTACCAACAGCGGCCGCGGCCGCATACCCAATTTTGGGTTACTGATGAGAACCAATTTAATGGAAGGCCGTGAATTTAATTACCACAAGCAGTATCTCCGCTCTTATAAACATGCCATACCCGATCATTACGTGCTGGGTTACCACATGGTAAGCTACCTGCGCAAGCACACCCACGACCCGCTGATTTGGGATAAGATTACGCAACGCTCCTGGAAATTTCCGTTCTGGCCGTTCGCCTTTTCGAATGCCATCCATAAAGAAACCGGTATGTATGTTACCGACCTCTATCGTGCGATGGCTAACGATTTAAAAAGTGAGTGGAATAACACCCTACGTAATCAACAGCTGTCGGTCTTTGAGCCGGAAAGCACAAGTGAACGGAAAGGTTACACGGATTATAAGTACCCCCAGGTTTTGTCAGACGGATCGGTGTTGGCCATGAAGCGCGGCATTGGCGATATTGAACAATTTGTGATTATTGGCGATGACCGGGACCACCGCGTATTTACTCCGGGCATTGTTAACGATAATGGTATGCTTTCAGCTGCGGGCACACGCGTAGTGTGGAATGAGTACGGTTTTCATCCGCGCTGGCGAAGGGTGAACTACTCGCTGATTAAAATGTACGACTACGCTACCCGTAAACTGAAGATAGTTAGTCGTAATTCGCGCTATGCCGGAGCTGCCCTTTCGCCTGATACTACCCGCATTGTAACGGTAGAGTCGGCAACGGATTATACGGTATCGCTGCTGGTTCTGGATACCGATGGTAAGGTGATTAAAAAACTGGCAAGTACATCCGAAGCCCTGTATTCTATGCCGCGTTGGTCGGATGATGGAACGAAAATCGTTACTCTCAAGACCTTACAGAATAAGCGTTTGGTTGTCGCGGTTGATGTACGCACAGGCAGGGAGCAGGAATTAATTCCGCCATCAGATGAAAACATCGGCCATCCGGTATTGTATAAACATTACCTGTTTTTCAATTCACCGGTTTCGGGTATTGATAATATCTATGTGGTGGATCTGGCCAGCGGTCAGCGGAAACAGGTTACGGTAAGCCGGTATGGTGCGTACAACCCGGTTATTTCAGCGGATGGAACTACAATTTACTACAACGAACAAACCCGCGATGGGTTTAACGTAGTAAAAATTCCGTTTGATGTCTCGGGTTGGGCTGACTTCCAGCCAAAGCCTGCACCTAAATCATTCTTCCAATACCTGGTTGAGCAGGAGGGAAAACCGGATTTGCTGGACAGCCTTCCGCTAACGAAGTACACTTCTGGACGATACCGAAAAATTTCCGGCCTTTTTAATCCCTATAGCTGGGGTGCCTACTTCAACACCTCTGTTACCCAGGCCGACATAGGCATTGTTTCACAAGATGTACTGGGTACGGTATCATGGCGTGCCGGCTACCTTTTTAATGTTCCTGAACAAACCGGTTTATGGCGGGTTGGTGTAAGTTATCAAAACTGGTTTCCGATTATCGATGTTAATGTGTTGTTTGGGCCGCGTAAACTGAATGAAGGCGAAATTTCATATTATGACATCGTGGGTCCAGATACCGTGCTTACTTCCGGCAACCTAACCTACAAATGGTATGAAAAAACCCTGGAAGCCGGTTTACGCATACCGCTCATCACAACGAGTTCCCGCTTCTTTGGAAATTTTTCAGTAAGTAATTACCTGGGCTATACACAGGTAACTGATTTTACCAATTCCATAACCGGCAGCGGCCGGCTCATTACCCCGGAGTTGCCGCAGTATTGGTTGCGTACCAGTCCTGGTAACGGAACCCTGCTTTACAACCATTTCTCCATGTCAGCTTACCGGCTGCTCAAACGCAGCAGGCGCGATATCAACAGCAAGTGGGGCCAGAGCTTTGAACTGCACGGTTATGGAACTCCGTTTAAATCGGACTATACGGGAAATCAGTTCTCTTTTTATTCTGTGCTTTATTTTCCGGGACTGTTCAGGCATCACTCGCTGTGGGGTTATTGGGCATTTCAGCAAACCAAGATTGAGTTGTTAACGCGCTCATCAGCTTCGCAACCCTTTACCGACAACAATTCGTACATTTTTCCCAACCAGATTCCTTTGCCGCGGGGTATAGCTGTTTTTCGCGATGAAAAGTTTTATTCCATGTCGGCAAACTATACCCTTCCGGTTTGGTATCCCGATATCGCCATAGGGCCACTGCTCAATATACAGCGGCTGCGCATGAACGGGTTTACCGATTATGGTTTTGGCAGCAGCCAGTTTGGGCAAAGCCAGGCACGTTCAACTTCCTACCTTTCGGCAGGGGTCGAAATAAAGTTGGATGTTAATATTCTTCGGTTTTTACCCCAGTTCGATATTGGGGTTCGGTATTCAGTTGGAATCCTTCCTAACTCAGTTACAACGGTGGAGTTTCTTTTAGGCACCATTAACTTTTAAGGATTTAACTGGTTTGATAATAGATGTATTAAACCCTATTTTTGAACCCGTTGCTGCAGCTTTTGCTGTAATCTTGAATTCTTAAAAGTGTAAATGAATGGCTGAAATTGTACGGATGCCTAAAATGAGCGATACGATGACCGAGGGAGTCATCGCCAAATGGCATAAGAAAGTAGGCGACTCGGTGAAGTCGGGAGAGTTGATGGCCGAGATTGAAACCGACAAGGCTACCATGGACTATGAATCGTTCAACGAAGGAACAATTTTGTACATCGGTGCAAAGGAGGGCCAGGCCGTAAAAGTGAATGATGTGCTCGCCATTGTTGGAAAGAAAGGAGAGGATTACAAGGCCCTTCTTGAGGGAGTTGCTCAATCGGCCGATGCCGGTGGGAGCAAATCCGATGCGCCCAAATCAGAAGCCACTGTTGCCAAGCCTTCAATCGATACATCGGGAATAAAAGCAGAAATTGTTCTGATGCCGAAGATGAGTGACACCATGAGTGAAGGGGTAATTGCGGCATGGCATAAAAAAATAGGTGACACCGTTAAATCGGGCGAATTGCTGGCTGAAATCGAAACCGATAAGGCTACCATGGAATATGAATCGTACCATACCGGAACCTTGCTTTACATTGGGGCCGAGGCCGGTAAGGCTGTTCAGGTAAACGGTGTGCTTGCCATAATCGGTGAAAAAGATGCCGATTGGCAAACATTACTTAACGCACATCAGGCAAAAAGCACTGGTGGAAGTGAGAGCAAAACTTCAGGCACCGCCACCCCGGCAGCAGCATCGCCAGCGGCAGGAAAACCTCAGCCGGCTGCCACCACAGCATCCAACGGAAGAGTTAAAGCTTCGCCACTTGCCAAGCGGCTGGCAAAGGACAGGGGTTATGATATCAGCAAAATTCCCGGCTCGGGTGACCAGGGCCGGATTACCAAGCGCGATGTAGAAAACTACAAACCAGGAACTGAAGGTTCGGCTAAAGCCGCATCGGTAGTATTGTCACCGGTTGTTGGTAAGGAGAGTTATGAGGAGGTTACCGTTTCTCAAATGCGCAAAACGATTGCGCGCAGGCTGGCAGAAAGCAAGTTCAGCGCTCCGCACTTTTACCTTACCATGGAGATTAACATGGATAAGGCTATAGAGGCACGTAAGAGTATCAATGAACTTAGTCCGGTTAAAGTTTCATTTAATGATATTGTTTTGAAAGCGGTAGCTGCGGCTTTACGCCAACATCCCGATGTGAATGTTTCATGGCTGGGCGAAAAGATCAGGAAGAACCACCACATCCATATTGGTGTTGCCGTTGCGGTTAAAGAGGGTTTGGTGGTGCCGGTTGTGCGGTTTGCCGATAATAAATCGCTATCGCACATCGCTGCCGAAGTAAAAGACCTGGCTCAAAAAGCGCATGATAAAAAATTGCAGCCCAGCGACTGGGAGGGCAGCACCTTTACCATTTCCAACCTGGGCATGTTTGGAATTGAAGAGTTCACCGCCATCATCAACCCACCGGATGCCTGTATCCTTGCTGTTGGGGGTATTAAAGAAACAGCGGTTGTGAAGAACGGACAACTGGTTGCGGGTAATGTAATGAAGGTTACCCTCTCGTGCGACCACCGTGCTGTGGATGGCGCTGTTGGCGCTGCCTTTCTGAAAACGTTGAAGGGCCTGCTTGAAGATCCGGTAAGGATTTTAATCTGATTAGTCCGTCATCCGCATGAAGAAAATCCATTCTACAACAGTAATTGCCGTAAAGCATAACGGGCAGGTTGCCATTGGTGCCGATGGACAGGCAACGATGAACAACTACGTGGCCAAAAGCAACGTAAAAAAAATCCGAAAGCTGATGGAAGGCAAAGTGATAGCCGGTTTTGCCGGATCAACGGCCGATGCTTTTACGTTGCTGGAACGCTTTGAAGAAAAACTGAACAGCTACGGTGGCAACATGAAACGGGCTGCGATTGAACTGGCTAAAGACTGGCGCATGGACCGCTACCTGCGCAGGCTGGAGTCCATGCTTATAGCCATCAGCAAAGATGAGGTACTTATATTATCCGGCACGGGCGATGTGTTAGAACCCGATAACGAGGTTGCGGCCATCGGCTCAGGTGCCATGTATGCGCAATCTGCAGCCCTAGCGTTGAAAAAACATGCACCTCAGTTGACAGCCGAAGAAATTGTTCGGGAAAGCCTCAATATTGCAGCCGATATCTGTATTTACACCAACCACAACCTGGTTATAGAAAAACTTCCTTAGTTAATCCGGTGGCCCTGTAACACCGCGCCATTCTGGTAAAGAATAAGCTGGTGTACCCGGTTGTTCTCATCGCGTACAAACTCAACCTGGGCATTCACCACTTTCAGGTAAAATTTTGTTTCAGATTCGGCATATATGGTTGCCTTGGGTTGATGGGTAGCCTGGATGGTTAACCCACCTCCTTCATACGTTACGGTAATCACAAAATCCGGGGCCAGTTCGTAACGACCTACATATTCTTTTAAGAGTTCCTCCGAAACCGGAAAAGGTTTTTTTAATTCCTTTAGTTTATATCTACTATCCAGCAAATGAAAACCCAGGTCATCGGCACCGGTGTTGGAATTGGTAAGCACAACAACGGCCTTATTTTTTGCTTTGGAGAATCCGGCAAACGAACGGAATCCGCCCGTACCGCCATTGTGCCACACAATGTCTTCGTCACGAATGTGCCAGCCATACCCGATTTTCATTGTACCGGCATCGCCACGAGGCAGGTGGGTCATTGAAAATGCCTGATCGAGTGGGGTCTTTTTTGTTGCGGCCTCAAGGTTGGCAAGCAGGTACTTCATCATATCTTCGGCATTGGATACCATGCCTCCGGCACCGGTTAAAACACTCTTGTCATCCCACGTCCAGGCTTTAACGGGTTGTGTTCCGGAATATCCGGTTGCCGTATATTTTTCCTGACGCTGGCCACTCACCCAGGTGCTGGTCATGTTAAGGGGTTGCAGAATAAGTTCATTAACCAGTGTTGAATAGGATTTATTTTCAATGCGTGTCAATATAAAGCCAAGCAACCCCATGCCCAGGTTAGAATATTCGTACTGGCTTCCGGGTTCGCGCACGAGTTCGCAGTTGCTGATGAACCCGGTAAGTTGATCCTCTTCGTAATCAACATACGGATTAGCCGGGTCTTCGGGACTGAAATTCATGGGCATGCGGGGTAACCCTGAGTGTGCCATAGCCAGGTGTTCGATGGTTATGGCTTTGCCGTTCTTCTCGGGTAACACCATTGTTTCCGGAAGGTACTTTTGTGCTTTATCTGAAAAATTAAGTTTTCCCCTGAGTGACAACAAAGCGGCTATTTCCGTAGTAAATGTTTTTGTAATTGATCCGATTTCGAAAACGGTTTGAGGGGTTACGGGTTCGGCTGTATAAAGGTTAGCCACACCATAAGCATGGTACGTTACCTTTCCATTTTCGAGTATTCCAACAACAATACCAGGGGTTTCCTGAAATTCAACACGCTGTTTGATTTTTTCTTCATTGGTTTGTGTTAAGGCATCTTTGGAAATCAGAAAAGCCAAACAAAGAGCTGCATATTTCATAACTGAAAGTGATTATGATTGATTAATACAGGAAACAAGAACTGCGCAGGCTTCACGAATCTGCTCTTCGGTTATGGTCAGCGGTGGGGCAATGCGGAAACTGTGCGGGTGCGACAGGAACCAGTAGCATATGATGCCTTTTTCTTTGGCCAGGTTTACGATGCGGTTAACCCGTTCGGCCGAATCAAAATCAATTGCAAACAGCAGCCCGATCCGTCTGATTTCTTTTATGGATGGATGGACAAGCAACGCTTCAAAAAGTTTTCCTTTCCTCTCTACGTCTGCCAGCAGGTTCTCTTCTTCAATCACCTCAAGTGTGGCCAGGGCCGAAGCACAACACACCGGGTTGCCGCCAAAGGTGGTGATGTGGCCAAGGGGCGGATTACAGGTGAGGGTTTGCATGATCGTTTTATCAGAAATGAATGCCCCGATGGGTAACCCGCCCCCAAACGCTTTGCCGATGGTGAGGATATCAGGCACCACGCCAAAGTGCTCAAAGGCAAACAATTTTCCGGTCCGGCCCATGCCGCATTGTATCTCATCGAAAATAAGCAGTGCACCGGTTTCAGTACAGCGCTTTCTGAGTTGTTGCAGATAGGTTTTGGAAGGAATGCGCACACCGGCATCGCCCTGAATGGTTTCTATAATCACGCAGGCCGTCCGTTCGGTTATCTGGTTGAGGTCATACGTTTCGTTGAAGCGGATAAACCGAACATCGGGCAATAAGGGCCTGAACGCATATTTTTTCTGTTCATTGCCCGATACGCTCAATGAACCGTGTGTGCTGCCGTGGTACGATTTATAACAGGATATGATTTCGGTGCGGCCGGTAAAGCGCTTGGCAAGTTTTAACGCACCTTCATTGGCTTCGGTGCCGGAGTTTACGAAGTAACAGCAGTTTAGTGTTGGAGGTAAAAAACTAACCAGTTTTTTTGCCAGCCGGTTGGAGGCTGACTGGATGTACTCACCGAACACCATTACATGCAGATGCTTATCGAGTTGATCCTTAATGGCCTGCACTACCTTGGGATGCCGGTGGCCAAGGTTACTTACGCTAATGCCGGATATAAGGTCGGTGTAGCGCGTTCCATCCGGAGAGAAGAGATAGATGCCTTCCGCCCGCTCAACGGAAATCAAAAAAGGCGATCCAGTAGTCTGGGCAAGGTGATTGAGGAAGGTATCCCGGCTGAAATCCATTGGGCAAAACTATGAATTCCGGAAATGAACTAAAATATGGTTAGTTCATGCTCAGAGTCAGATCAAGTCTGTTCGGAAGGGTAATTTCAAACGTTGTTCCAATACCCAATTCAGACTGCACCGTAATGGTACCTCCGAGTTTTTCAGTTACCGATTTAACAATGTACAAACCCAGCCCCGATCCTTTACTTTCGGCAGAGGCCCGGAAAAACATTTTAAACAGATTGCCCATGTATTCGCTGGCAATGCCAATGCCGTTATCGGAAAATCGCAGAATGGCATGTTGAGCAGTTGTGGTGATTTCAATGGTGATGTATGAATGGTTTTTCCAGACATCACGGTAACGCACGGCATTGGCTAAAATGTTGTTAAAAATTATAAGCAACCGGCTGGGGTCTGAATAAAACGGAGTGGTTGTGTGGATTTTACGAATGCTTTCAACCTGCTCAGCGCCTTCCATGTATTTCAATGAGGCAATGGATTCGGTGAGCAACTCATCAAAGTTGATTTCTTTGACTAATATATCCATCCGCGAATTCCGCGAATGATGAATGATATCCGAAATAAATTTGTCGAGTTTATTTATGCTTTGTTCAATTAAATCCAGGTATTTTCTGCTGCTGTCCGGATTATTATCAAGCCGGAGTATATTAACCAATCCTTTAACCGACATGAGTGGTGCACGCAAATCGTGTGAGGCGCTATACACAAACCGGTCGAGTTCGCTGTTTATTTTAGTGAGTTCGTCATTCTGTGCCTTTAGCATATCTTCTGTCTTTTTTTGCTGGGTAATATCCCGCGAGTAGATGGTTAGCCCGCTCACTACACCCCCTTCAATAATCGGGTAGGTTTTGATTTCATACGTTCTTAGTTGACCATCCAGAAAATAGGAATCGAAATATTTGCCTGACTTTCCTTTTAATCCCGCTTCGAAACGACCCTTCCAGATTTGTTTTATATGCCCAAGGTGGTCAGGAATCAATTCAATGATATTTTTTCCTTTTGCCATTCGAATTCCAAAGGCATGCTTGTTTCGCCTGCGGAATTCTTTGTTGAAATCGATTAGTTCAAACCGGGAATTGATGAGCCAGATACTATCCTCAAGAGTATTGAAGATAGACCGGAGGTTCGCCTCGCTTTCTAACAGGCGCTTCTGATACGCTTTACGAATGGTAATGTCGCGGCTAAATACCGAGATTACGTAACGTTCATCCAAATCAATGCGCTTGTAGTACACTTCCCAGATAAACGTTTTACCATCAAGCTGAAAGGTGTCCTCAACCTTATAGGGTATTTCGTTCAGGGCATTCATACAGCGTTCACGCCATACATGTGCCAGGTCAGGATTCACCAACTTGATGGATTCAATTATGGAAACACCCGGCTTTAAGTCGATGCCATAAGTTTCACGGAAGATACAGTAGAATCCCGGGTTTATTGAGATAACTTTAAAGTTGTCGTTAATCAACAGGATGTTTGCATCGGCATCTTCAATAATGCTGGTGAACATATCCTGAAGCACACCAGGTCCCAATTTTTGCATCATATTTCCCTCCCAGGCCGGATCAACGGTATTTCCGGCATACGCTAATTCATTCTTCATTGCCGTTCAAACGTAAAAGCAACGGTGTGTTTACGGAATTGCCGTAAAAAAGTTTGGTGTAAGTCGTTAGGTTTACCTTAATACCGGGCTGTACCGACTTAGGTTAACGCAATGATTTAACTATTACTGTCCGTTTTCCAGTGAAATCCAATTCAACTTTGCTTTTTCGATATAGGTATTCTTATCTGCCAGCCACTTTTTTTGAACCTGTGTATCGTAATTGAGGTAGAGTTTACCGTCCACTATCGACCAGGCATCAGCCTCACTCTTTACTTTATAATTTCGTGAAACCCCATACGAGCAGAAGCCGCCAAACTGGGGGGCGTACTTATCCGGATTACCAATGAATAAGTCGCGGTTTTCAGCCGACTTAAAATACCAGACAGCGTCATTCCAGACATAGGTAAATTCAGGCTCACCTTTAACGGCCATCGAATCAGAGAAATAGGCAACCGGGTCGTATCCACGAATGGCTCCATCACTGGTTGTAAAAATTTTTCCCTGGGCCTGGGTTTTGAAGCTGACCATAAAGGCCAATACAATAATCAACCGAGGTTTCATCTTGCTTTTTTTGCAAAGATGCCAGGCTGGTGGCTCAGAAATTGTCGGCTTAATGGCATTTGGGGTTAATGCCGGTTTTACGGGCAATTACCCAATTTTTAAAGTCGGTTGTTTGTAAATAACACCTGCCGGTCTATCTTTGCAACTCTTTTTTTAGGAGGCCCGTTCGTCTAGGGGTTAGGACATCAGATTTTCATTCTGGTAACAGGGGTTCGATTCCCCTACGGGCTACATAAATGCTTGTGAGTGATAAACTTGCAAGCATTTTTGCTTTTTGGAATTTATCGCGCCAAATCTTGGTTTTAAGGCATCATCATTTAATTTTGTCGGCTTCTGAAAAACACTGAATAATCCATCGCACAATGACAAAAATCGGTATTAATGGTTTCGGCCGTATTGGCCGGATGGCCTTTCGGGCGGCAATAAGCCGGCCTGAACTTGACGTAGTAGGAATAAACGACCTTCTGGATCCTGAATACATGGCCTATATGCTGAAGTATGACTCCACGCATGGTCGCTTTGAAGGAACCGTTGAGGTAAAAGACGGGCACCTTATTGTGCAGGGTAAGAAGATTCGTGTAACGGCAGAGAAAGACCCTGCAAATCTGAAATGGTCGGAAGTGGGCGCTGAAATCGTGATTGAGTCCACCGGGTTATTTCTGACCCAGGCCGATGCGCAAAAACACATTACGGCAGGTGCCAAGAAAGTAGTCATGTCGGCCCCGGCTAAAGATGACACCCCCACATTTGTTATGGGTGTAAATCATAAAAAGCTTACCTCGCAACACACCATCGTTTCAAATGCTTCGTGTACAACCAATTGCATTGCCCCGGTTGCCAAAGTGCTCAATGATAAATTTGGAATTGTAGAAGGGCTGATGAGCACCGTGCATGCCGTTACGGCAACACAAAAAACGGTTGACAGTCCCTCAGCCAAAGACTGGCGTGGAGGACGAGGTGCATATCAGAACATCATCCCCTCTTCAACCGGTGCGGCTAAAGCTGTGGCGCTGGTAATCCCCGAATTAAAGGGGAAATTAACGGGTATGTCGTTCCGTGTACCGGTAGCCAATGTATCGGTGGTTGATTTTACTGTGCGCCTGGAGAAGCCTGCTTCCTACGAACAGATAAAGGCCGCTATGAAGGAAGCCGCCCATGGTGAACTGAAGGGGATACTGGGTTATACAGAAGACGATGTGGTGTCGCAGGATTTTATTGGCGATGCGAGAACCTCCATCTTTGATGCAAAGGCAGGCATTTCACTGAATGATCATTTTGCCAAAGTGGTTTCCTGGTACGATAATGAATGGGGCTATTCCAATAAGCTGATTGATCTGGTGCAGGAATTGGCCAAGATTTAAACTGGGTCGAAATTTAAAAAAAGGTGCTTTTGGGCACCTTTTTTTATTAAAATCCTGTGATCGCAGGGCGCAAAAAACAACCTATCTTCGTTATATACTTGGATTGGTGCCGCGCTTATGTCTGATTTCTACTCGCTATTAGAGATTCCACGTACTGCTGATTCCACGCAGATCAGAACAGCATATAAAAGGCTTGCCTTTCACTACCATCCTGACCTTAATCCGGGTGATGCCGGGGCGGAGGAACGCTTTAAGCTTATCAACGAGGCATACCATACCTTATCCGATCCTATTAAAAAATCAAGGTATGATGCACGGCTCAACTCGTTCCAGGGATTTGACGAATATACCGACTTGCAATGGAAGGCCTACCGGCAACAGCAATACCAGCGTTGGAAACAGGCCCATGAAAAACGGTATGCATTCGATCGGGAGTATTTTAAAATTCAGGGGCTTGCCTTGCTTACCTTTTTGGTTATTTCAGGTTTCTGCTATGGCCTTATTCATACCGTCAACTATGTGTATGAGCTGAAGCAAGCAGAAAACGTGCGGGAAAATATTCAATGGGTTGGCCATGTGAATGCACTTTTTACATCGGGAAAAATTGATGATGCATTCCTTACAATAAATAAACTGATCGCTAAAGATCCTTTGGAATACCGTTTTATCCTTGCACAGGATAGTTTGTTACAAGAACTTCGCAACACGGCCGACCGCGAGTTTAATGAAAGCAACCTGTCAACCTCATTGCAGCATTTGCATATCCTTAAAAAGTATGAACGCCCTACCCGGTTTGAAACCTTACGCAAGATTGCCATTTGTGAATATAACATGGAGCATTATGACAGCGCCCTGGTAACCCTTAAGCAACTGCATGCACTTCAACCCTGGAATTTTGAGCTGGTGTACCAGAT
>JBKBOE010000064.1:0-15248 GCA_046294915.1 Cyclobacteriaceae bacterium
ATCCCACCATTGCACCGGTTACATAGCTGTACAAGGCTGTATGTAGGACCAGATTTATGTTAAACTAAATTTAAAAAACTATGCGACAAAAAATTGCATTAATGTTTTTTCTCGTATTACTCCTTGGTTTCTCCGGTTGTGGCGATGATGAATCTGGCCCTTCTTTTGCAACCGAACCCGAAGCTCGACCTGAAAACGACACCAGCGGTAAGGGAGTTTACAAAGGTGTATTTATCGGATCCTCCGGTTATGTTAAAGTAAACCTGGATAACCTGGGTGATGGCGTTATTGCACTAACGTTAAATCTTGATGGTATATCCTATGAACTGGAAACTGATGAGATTTTTAACGAAGCTGGATTTCAGGGCTATTTTACAGGCACCACACCGGCAGGGCCTGTAAACATTGGGTTTTATACCAATACCGATGGATCTTCGTTTGGTTTTTTTGATGTTACCATACCCGGGCATCCGGATGTATCCTTCTTACTTTTTAAAGAGAAGTCTAATGTACTGGTGCGTTGTTTCGAAGGGACTTTCTCGGGTTCGGATGCTGGTACAATAAACTTTTTATTTGTTGGTGATGAGTGGAAAGCCATAACCCGTTCCAATGCGGGTACATCAGGAGAAGATGGCGAACTGGAAGGTACCCTGAACGGGAATACGCTGGTTTGTGACTGTGATATGGATGGGGACGGAACAGCAGATTTGGAATTTACCGGAACATTAAGTGGCAACTCTGCAAGTGGTACCTGGTCAGGCGATGGAAGCGGCACCTGGAAAGCTAAACGTACCCTATAACATTTAACAAGTAATCGTTCAAAAGGGTTGTTTCGTAAACAACCCTTTTTTTATGCATGCCTTGTTTTTAATTGCGCAAAATAGCGCTTCGCCTCCGCCATTACCTTTGGAGCCAGCACAAAGCCTGAAAGCATGGTTGGGAATGCCATGATGGCATAGGCAATATCAATAATGTTAATAACGGTTTCCATTGAAACCACAGCTCCGAAAATAATGGTGGCGAGGTAGAAATAATTATAAAGTTTTCCTTTCTGCACCCCTACAAGGAACGACATGGATTTGCTGCCATAGTAGCTGTACGAGAAAAGAGAAGTAACGGAAAAGAAAAAGCAGCAAAGCAGCAGCAGGTAGTTGCCGAATCCGGGTAATGCAGTCTGAAATGCAGTAGCCGTTAATGTTACTCCGTTTGTAGCACTGGTCTGCCAGACCCCGGTTACTAAAATGGCGAGGGCCGTAAGTGTGCACACCAGCAGGGTGTCAATTGCGGGGCTGAGCATAGATACAAGTCCTTCACGGATGGGCTCTTTGCTGCGCGATGCCCCCAAAGCCAATGGCGCGGTTCCTATACCAGCCTCATTGGAAAAAGATGCTCTTCGTACACCAGTCTGGATAAGTCCGCCAACTACGCCTCCAAATAAGGGTCCTTTGTAGTATTCCGCTGAAAAGGCATCGGTGAAGATCATCCACAAATATTTTGGAACAACTTCGATGTTGAGGATGAGGATGGAGAGCACAGATAAAAAATACAGGATGATCATCAACGGTACCATTTTACCGGCCCAGCTTCCGATGCGCTGAATGCCTCCCAATATTACGATGCCTGCAAAAACCGTTAGAATGATGCCGATCAGTAACTTAAAGCCATTAACATTGAAATCACCGATGCTGAACGCTCCCAATGAAACACCGGGAAACCCAATATCAATAATGGCCTGGGTTAGCTGGTTTGCCTGAAAGATGGGTAAGCACCCAATCAGGCAGCACAAACTAAAGATCACCGCTAACGGATACCACTTTTTATCCAGCGCTTCGCGGATTACATACATGGGGCCTCCCTGAATGTTGCCTTCTGAATCTTTTCCCCGGTACATCACCGAAAGGGTGCTGGTAAAGAAGTTTGAAGACATGCCAACAAAGGCAGCTACCCACATCCAGAATAATGCGCCCGGGCCACCAATGGAAATGGCAAAGGCTACACCGGCAATATTGCCCATGCCCACCGTTGATGCCAGCGCTGTAGACAATGCCTGGTATGCATTGATATATCCCGGATCATTCGGGTTGTCGTACTTACCCCGAAGAATAGCAATGGCATGAAAGAAATATTTATACTGAACGAATCGCGAATAGAAAAAGAAAAACAATCCGCCAAGAATCAGTAAAAAAAGTACCGGAGTCCAGATTCCGTTGGCAATGTTTTGGATCAGCTCATTCATAAGGAGTATGTAAACCTGTGCAAAATAGGAAAATACCCGGGAAAGAGAATTTGCTATCCGTTAACCCGCTGGGTGTTATGTTTTGTACAGGCTGGATTTGCCCTGTGAAACAGCCATCCAGTTACACAGTTGATACAGTATTCTGGCACCAACATTGGCATCCCATTCGTCATTTCCGGGTGCGACTTCATTCAGGTCGAAGCCGATAATGGTTCGCTTAGAAAGAACCAATTTTTTTAACAGGTAGGTTATCTGGTGAAAGTCAAATCCTCCGGCAACGGGTGTGCCCGTGTTAGGGCAAAGTTTTGGATCGAGCCCATCAATGTCAACACTGATGTATACCTGATCCGGAAGCTCCTGCACTACTTCATCGCATATGGAGTCCCAGGTTTTTCCATTGTATTGCTGTGCCTTAATGTCTTCATCAAAGAATGTTTTAATTCGACCCATTGAACGTTCCATTACCTGAACTTCCTCCTCGCAGAAATCGCGGATTCCAACCTGTACCAGCTTATTCACGGCCGGAAGTTTCAGTGCGTTGTACATAATGGAAGCATGCGAGTAGGTAAATCCTTCATACGCTTTCCTCAGATCGGCATGTGCATCAATCTGTAAAATTCCGAAACGGTCGTACCGTTCACTTAACGCACGGATGAAGCCCAGTGGAGTGCTGTGGTCACCGCCCAGTAAGCCAACCATTTTTCCTTCCTTCAGGTAATTGGCAGCAGTTGATTTTACGTAAATGTTCAGATTTTCACAGCCTTCGTTAATTTTTTTTACGATCGGGTTATTATGGGTTGAACCAGTTCCGTTGTTCAGCGATTCGATGTATTGCGAAGCAAGTTCGCGCAGCCGGTTATTTTCCTGCAGGATTGTCTGATTAACGGGAAGCATGGCGATGCCCGTTTTCCATGCATCGGCAATGGTTCGATCAAACAAATCAACCTGTGAAGAGGCATTTAAAATACTTTCCGGTCCACGGGCTGTACCTCCTTTGTATGAAACCGTAACCTCCCACGGCACCGGCAAGATGAGCAGTTCTGCGTTTTCAGGTGAAAAGGGAAGTCCAAATAAATTTCCGGTAAGACCCGGAGCATTTGGATCGAACGATTGAATAGCCTCTTCGCGTGTCATGAAATTTAAATTTGGCCGAAATATACTACGCTTCGATATACGGCTGTAATTTCTGATTTCTTTTCTGTAAAATTTATTGGCTAAACGTACTTGAAGTCAGTGTGTTGCATGTTTTCGTCAGGTTACCATTTGTTGGTTTGTTTGAAAATGGAATTTTCTGAATGCGTAGCTTAAAATTTGATTGTTTAAAATTTTACAGATATTTGAAACTGTTGATACGTTTAAAGCATGGCAAAAAATCTTGTAATCGTAGAGTCTCCCGCAAAAGCGAAAACCATTGAAGGCTACCTTGGTAAGGAGTACAAAGTAGCTTCCAGCATGGGGCACGTGCGCGATTTACCCAAGGGGGGCGATGCGATTGATGTGGAGAATGGATACGAACCAACCTACGAAATAAGCCCCGATAAGAAGGACGTTATAGAAAAATTGAAGAAACTTTCGGATGATGCCGAGATGGTTTACCTGGCCAGTGATGAAGACCGTGAAGGTGAGGCTATTTCATGGCACTTGAAAGAGGTGCTCAACCTGAACGACAAAAAGACCAGGCGAATTGTCTTTACAGAGATCACCAAGAAAGCAATTCTTAATGCCATGGAAAATCCGCGGGGCATTGATATTGATCTGGTGAATGCACAGCAGGCACGCAGGGTGCTCGATCGGTTGGTCGGCTACGAACTCTCCCCAATACTTTGGAAGAAGATCAAAACCGGGCTTTCCGCAGGCCGCGTTCAATCCGTTGCTGTGCGTTTGGTTGTTGAACGCGAACGCGAAATTGCCGACTTTAAAGTTAAGAGTGCCTACCGCGTAGTGGCGTTGTTCGACCTGGGCAACGGACGGCAACTTCAGGCTGAGTTGGGCGAACGCTTTGACTCAGAGGATGATGCCCTAGAATTTCTTGAATCCTGCAAGGGAGCGGTTTATGCAATAGCCGATTTGCAAACCAAACCCGCTAAACGTTCACCGGCACCACCCTTTACTACCTCTACAATGCAACAGGAAGCAGCGCGGAAACTCGGCTTCTCGGTTTCTCAAACCATGGTGGTTGCTCAAAAGCTTTACGAAGCAGGTAAAATCAGCTATATGCGTACCGACTCGGTGAATCTTTCCGATGAAGCGCAGCAGGGAGCAAAGCAGCAGATTGCATCAGCTTACGGGACCGATTTTGTGCAACTCCGACAATATAAAACCAAATCATCGGGTGCGCAGGAGGCCCATGAGGCCATCCGACCAACTGATTTTTCAGTGCTTGATCCGGGTATGGATCGGAATGCCGTTCGACTTTACGAACTGATCTGGAAGCGGGCTATTGCTTCGCAAATGGCCGATGCTGAACTGGAAAAGACTACCGCAACGATCTCCATTTCAACCAATACGCGTACCCTTGTGGCCAGCGGAGAAGTTGTAAAGTTTGAAGGTTTTCTGAAAGTATATATGGAGTCAGGTGACGATGATGATGAACAGGAAAACGGTAAGGTACTGCCTCCGCTCACCATTGGGCAGCAACTCAAGCTTAACGAATTGGTTGCCCGCCAGAGTTTTTCACGAACGCCACCGCGGTATACCGAAGCCAGTTTGGTTAAAAAGCTTGAAGAGATGGGCATTGGCCGTCCTTCAACATATGCACCAACGATCTCTACTATTCAGAAACGCGGGTATGTTGTAAAAGAAAACCGGGAGGGCGTTGAGCGCGAGTATAACGTGTTTGTCCTCCGGGAAAATGAAATCAGCAGGAGCAAGGAAAAGGAAATTACCGGTGCTGAGAAGAACAAGCTATTTCCAACCAACACCGCAATGGTAGTAAACGATTTCCTGGTGGAGCATTTTCCTGATATTACCGATTTTTCGTTTACCTCTGAAATAGAACTTGAGTTTGATGAAATAGCCGAAGGTAAGCTGGAGTGGAGAAAGATGATTGATGATTTCTACAAGCCCTTTAGTAAGAAAGTAAGAAAGACGGAACAGGTTGAACGTTCATCCGTGGGCCGAAGCCGCGAATTGGGGGTTGATCCAAAAACCGGAAAGAAGGTGTACGCAAAACTTGGAAAGTTTGGTGCGTATGTACAAATCGGGGAGAACCCCGATGACAATGGGGGAGAGAAGCCCAAGTTTGCAAGTCTTCGGCCGGGTCAGTTTATTGAAAGCATAACGCTTGAACAAGCGCTTGAATTAATGAAAATGCCCCGGCAAATGGGTGAGTTTGAAGGCAAACCGGTTGTAGTGGGTATCGGGCGTTTTGGACCCTATGTGCTTCACGATAAAAAATATGTATCCATTCCAAAAGAGGATGATCCTTACACCGTATCGCTTGATCGGTGCATTGACTTGATTAACAATAAACGCGTGGCCGATGCGAACAAAACTATTAAAATGTTCAGTGAGAATCCGGATATCCAGGTGCTGAATGGTCGGTTCGGCCCCTATATCAAAGCAGGGAAAAAAAATGTAAAGATTCCAAAGGATAAGAATCCTAAAGAGTTAACGCTTGAAGAATGCCTTGCGCTTGCTGAAGCAGCTCCAGAACGAAAAGGAAGGGGCTTTACCCGCAAAAAGAAATCATCGGAATAGCGATGAAAAAACTGGTGGTGCTAAGCGGAGCAGGCATAAGTGCCGAAAGCGGCATACCCACCTTTCGTGATGCCGGAGGTTTGTGGGAAGGATACTGCGTAGAGGATGTTGCCTCACCGGAGGGGTGGCAGCGAAATCCGGAGATGGTTTTGGAATTCTACAATCAGCGAAGGAAAAAGGCACTCGAGGTTGAGCCCAATGATGGCCATAGGGTTATTGCTGAGTTGGAAAATTATTTTGAAGTAACAGTCGTTACGCAAAATGTTGACAACCTTCATGAGCGGGCAGGGTCAACCCATGTTATTCACCTGCATGGCAGCTTGTTTGAATCGCGAAGCACATGTGATGAATCGCTGGTCTACCCGATATCCGGCTGGCAACTTAACCCGGGCGACCGGTGTGAGAAAGGTTCACAACTTCGCCCGAACATTGTGTGGTTTGGCGAACTTGTACCCTTAATGGAGGCTGCCATCCAACATGCCAACCGTGCCGATGTGTTTCTGGTTGTAGGAACTTCGCTGGTGGTTTACCCTGCAGCCGGTTTAATTCATTATGTTCCACACGATGTTCCTAAATTTGTAGTGGACCCCAACCTTCCGGATGTGCACGGTATCTCCAGACTTATGATGGTGGCGGATAAAGCCAGTGTGGGGCTAAGAAAAATTAAATCCAAACTTCTTGAGTTAGCATGATACTGGTTCTTGACATCGGCAATTCAGACATTACCATTGGGCTGGCAAAGGGTACACATTGGGGTAATGTGTGGCGTATACCTTCGGTGGCCGATCGTCCTGAACTATTTTACGGGATTAAGATTCGGGAATTTTTCTCGGAAGCAGGTATACTACCTGCTGAAGTTGCCCGCATCATCCTTAGCAGTGTGGTTCCAAATCTTACGGGTAAAATCATTAATGTAACCGTTACCTTATTTGAAAAGAACCCGATTGTTTTGGGTCCTGAAATTTACTCAAAACTAAACGTTAACGTACTCAATCCGTATGAAATCGGAAGCGATTTGGTAGCGAATGCAGTAGCTGCCTACGATAAATTTAAAACCAATTGTGTAGTGGTTGATTTTGGTACGGCATTAACCTTTACAACCATTTCGGGTGAGGGTAAGATAATGGGTGTGGCCATTGTGCCCGGACTGAAAACGGCAATCCGTGCGCTTTCTCAAAACACGGCCAAGCTTTTCGATGTTCCGTTGGAATTACCGCAATCGGTTTTGGGAAAAAACACGGTGCACGCTATTCAGGCTGGTATCTTAATGGGATATGAAGGGCTTGTAAAATCGATGCTTCAGCGTATCAAGGCTGAGCTTCATGATCCTGAAATGAGGACAATCGCTACAGGCGGGTTGTCTTCCATCATTACACCGCTGAAGGATACATTTACCGAAATCGATCCCAACCTCACGCTTAACGGATTGCGTTTGATTGGTGAAAGCATGTAAGTTATTCGGCAGTCAGATCTTCAAGGTACTTTCTGAATTTTGCTGTGTCAAAGTTGGTGGTACCTACTTTCTTTTGAACCACCTTTCCGTATTTATTAACAATGAAGGTTGTCGGGATGGAAGGAACTGAGAGTTGCTGGGTAAGTTGCCCGCTAGGCATATAAACCGGAAATGTAAACTGCTTGTCGCTAATGTATTTTTTCACCTTTTGCTGCTGACCTTCCTGGTCGATGGAGAGCATAACGAACAGGATTTCATCTTTATTCACCTTATTATAAAGACTTTGAATGCCAGGCATTTCGGCCCTGCAAGGCCCGCACCAGGTGGCCCATAGGTTAAGGAAAATCACTTTTCCTTTATGTTCAGTAAGGCTGAATTTTTTTCCATTGAGGTCTTTCACCACAAAATCATAATTGAAATTTTCGGCCGGGATAGGTTCATCATCGAAATCGCGGAAGCCTGAAAAGAGAATGATCCTATTAGTCGCCCCACTTACAGCGCCAAGCGTCCCGGTGTAATGCAGAATAAGCAACACAACAACAGCCGCAAGCCATGGCTTACCGGATTTAATGATGGAATTGATTTTTTCGCTTGCTAAGAATTTCATTTTTTGGCGCAGTTCTTGGTCGAAATTAGACAATTTTCAGAAATTAAGTAATTTCGAAACGGTAACATTAGAATAGAATGGCAAAATCACTTAACATTTTCCTTTTCATTTTGGTGGCAACTGGAGCCCACTCCCAGAAGCTTAAGTATAAAGATATTTTTAGTTTGCTCAGTACTAACCAATACGAGGCGGCTGAGCCGTTTTTGAAAAAATACCTTAAAGAGACCACTGACAATCCGAATGCTTACCTGTACCTGGGAATTATTTATGAACAGAAAGCGGCTAAAGATGATGTACTCAAAAATACCCAACAAGCCATTGTTAATATGGACTCAGCCATTATGCTCTTTAGCAAGGCTATGGGTATGATTACCGACAAGGAAATAAAGAAGGAAAAGGACTATTATGCCATGTACACCCAACGCGACTTGCGTACCGGTGTAATGGAAATAAAACTTGCCCACATTCAACATGATTTGCAAACCCGCAGTGCTGCACTGCGGGAACGTATCGATAAAGTGAAAATGGTAAAGCATTATTTCACCGAAATGCAAACGGGCTACACCCGTTGCAACGAAATGTTTGTAAGCCTGCAACAGGCTTACCCGGGCCAACGCGAATTTTACCTGCGTGCCGATAGCCGGGTTATTGCCCAACTCAAGGAACTGTCAGCGGCCTTCGAGGCATCTTCAAAGGCTTTTGATAATTACAAAACTAGCATGAGCAACCTCGGCAAGTCTTCTTACAACCAAAACTGGAATCCAAAAGCCATTAAAGACTTTAAATCAGACGGTAGCGAACTTACTGATTTTTACCAGAATAATCTGATCATATGGAATTATAAGGAGTTTGCCGATCAGGCCGTACAGGTAATTGATGTGGAGTTAAAACCGCTGCTCAACGACCTGGTAACATACGATATTGAGATAAACAACCTGGCTGACAAATTAAAGGCGGATTCTGTGTCGGTTCATAGCGGATTGGCAAAGTTAACAGAGAGCCTGTTAAGCGATAAACTGAAAAAGTTCGATCCCGAACCCCTGCCTATGGATGTTCTTGGTCTTAAGATAGCAGATCTGGATTATAGATCCGCTTTGATGGAGTCCAGGCGTTTGAAGGATTCTGCTGATGTATTTCTGCAAGTAGAACTTACCAAGACCGAAATTAAGTGCCTTAAAAAGGTAGATAGCCTGGCGGTTAGGTTAATGATGCGGAATATTGATGAGGAGGCATTGAACTATCAGGGTTTTGTTTCGAGTACGTACAACAGCGCAGCCCTTCTGAAAAGCTGGGTAAAGGCTGAGCGTGAATTTGCTGACCGCGAAATGAAACAGAAATTTGAACAACTTGCTGTACGTACGGAGTCAATAAACTGGCTGATCAATGGAACTGACTCAATACCTTTGAATACAACAAGAAAATCGAAGTTCAGACCCATACTGATAGATTCAAAGTACACGGCTGGCATCCGGTTTACCGACTCACTAAATGGTGACGGCTACTTTTTTAATATCACCCCTTCGCGAAAGCCTTCTATTAAAGCCCAGTTTGCTATTGATAAAGCGAACCTGAAGGAAAGTTACCTGCAGCACATTAAAGCGATGATTGTTACCGATCAGGGCGAGAGTATCTTTTTTGTTTTATTGTGGTCAAACAGGAAGGTGAAGGAGGGCTATCCTGCCACACTCGCAAAAATATACCGTTCTGATGGGTTATCGTGGAATACTAATCTGACTTTTGAATCCGTACCAGAAACTATTCAGTATCAACCCAATACTGGCGATTTATTGGTTAAATTGGGTGGTGATATGACTGTGCTTATTGATAAAGCCGGTAAGGTTAAGTAATTACCCTTGTCCGATCAGTTTTTTCCAATCCTGAAAGCGCATGTCTATCCGGGTTTTCATTTTCTCATAATTTTCCCAACTGTCGGTAACATGATAAATGGAGGGTAGCGATTTAACCAGAATTTCATCATAATCGTTTCGATACAATCCTCCACCGTAATAATAATAGGTAAACATGTTCCCTTGCCGGTTAAACAATTCATAGCCCAGGTAACCGTCCCATATTTCACTTAAAATAGTACAGGAGATTTCCCTGCGTTTAAACCGGAATATCTGAATCGATGCCTCGTCTTCGAAATACTCGGAATACAATCCATTATCAATGATCCATCCCAAATACATGCCGATGTGCACATAAGCCTGTTCAATAGGGAGTGAGTCGGGAAAATTTCCAAGAAAATGCGACTTGGCATTATCGTAAATGGTCTTTTGTATTTCTGCTTTGTGTTCCATACTACAATGTTACTCAAATTCATTGATACCGTTTGCTCCTGATTTTCTGATTTTTATACGATGTATGAAATTATTGTAAATTTCTGTTTACCAGGTTAATAATGTTGCATGCCACAAGGCCGGCTGTTTCGGTTCTTAACCGGGAAGTGCCAAGCGTAACCTCTTTGAACCCCGAGGCTTTTGCCAGGGCTAATTCATTGCTAGCGAAATCTCCCTCCGGGCCAATCAGCACGGTGTATTCACAACCTGCCGTGGCCAGGTCCATAAGGTGTGGCGTGTTCGTATTGCCCGCATGGGCTATGAATCGTTCACCACCGGTTGCACTTTTAAGGAAGTCAGAAAATGGGCTGATCGGATCAATCACCGGGCGGTAAGGCTGTAATGCCTGTTTCATAGCACTGGTTACGATTTTTTCTAACCTTGAGGTTTTAAGTAGTGTGCGTTCAGAATGAATGGTTTGTATGAACGAAATCCTGTCAATACCGATTTCAATACATTTTTCAACCATCCATTCCATCCTGTCTGAATTTTTTGTTGGGGCAATTGCCAGCCGGAAGGAGTACTGCCTGGGAGTTGTTGCGACTGTTCGTATAATGCGGAAACTGCACTGGCTGGAATCGGGGCGGGTAATTACGGCCTCGAAGATGCCCCCCTGGCCATTGGTAATAAAAATGGTATCTCCGTTTTTTTTTCGCATCACGTTAATGCAGTGGTGCGATTCTTCGGGATTAAGGTAGGTAATTCCGAATAGAATATCCGGTTGATAGAACAGGTTTTGCATGCAATGGGCGACTGCTACCGGTATGCTTCGTAAAGTACATTCATTAAATCAATATACTCCTGCATGGCCTGGTCTTTGGATTTTCCTTTCAGTTCAGCCCATGCATCATACTTGGCTATGGCTTTAAAGTCAAAACCACCGGGCCGTTCCCCGGTAATGTCGCCATCGGTTGATTGCTTATACAGTGCATAAAGCCGAAGCAGTTCCTCGTTGCTTGGGCGCCTGGTCAATTCCTTTGACCGGCCAACGGCCTGGTTAAATTTGTCAGTTAGTTCCATACAAAAACAAATAAGGCTGAAAGTAATCCTTCAGCCTTATAAATTCAAACCCATGCATAGGTTAACGTTTGTCGATGCTGACAAAGGGCCTAAGCGTCTTTCCGGTATAAATCTGACGCGGCCTGCCAATGGGTTCGCCCTGGTCGCGAAGTTCCTTCCATTGGGCAATCCAGCCTGGCAAACGGCCCATGGCAAACATTACGGTAAACATATCTACCGGTATTCCCAATGCACGGTAAATGATGCCCGAATAGAAATCAACGTTAGGGTAGAGCTTGCGCTCTACAAAGTATGAATCTTTTAATGCGATTTCCTCAAGCTTCTTGGCGATTTCAAGAATGGGATCATTTACGCCCAGTTTTTTAAGAACATCATCGGCAGCTTTTTTAATAATCTTTGCCCGGGGATCGAAATTTTTGTAAACCCGGTGGCCGAAGCCCATCAGGCGGAAGGGATCGTTTTTGTCTTTAGCCTTATCAATCCACTTGTCAATATTTCCACCATCCTTTTTGATGTTTTCCAACATAATGATTACTTCCTGGTTGGCGCCTCCGTGCAACGGGCCCCACAGGGCATTAATTCCTGCTGAAATGGCTGAATAAATGCTCGCTTTGGATGAGCCTACTATGCGCACCGTTGATGTAGAACAATTTTGTTCATGGTCGGCATGAAGGATGAAAAGTTTATCCAATGCATCAGCTACAACCGGATCAACCTCGTAATCCTGTCCGGGCAAGGCAAACATCATTTTCAGGAAACGTGCACAGTAATCCAGTTTGTTATCCGGATAATTTACCGGGTGGCCAATGGCATTCTTGTACGACCATGCTGCAAAAGTTGGCATTTTACCTAACGAGCGGATAATGCTCAGGTAAACCCCATCGGGAGGTCTGTTTGGATTAAGTGATTCCGGGTAAAATGCTGTTTGAGCGCAAAACAGAGAGGAGAGGACACCCATTGGGTGTGAGGTAGACGGAAAGCCGTCTAAAATCTTCTTGATGTCTTCATGTACCAGGGTACGCTTGGTGATGTCGGTTGTAAATTTCTGGTATTCGGCTTTGGTAGGCAACTCACCGAATATGAGTAAGTAGGCTACCTCCAAAAAGGTAGATTTCTCGGCCAACTCTTCAATGGCATAGCCCCGGTAATGCAATACACCCTGCTCGCCATCCAGAAAGGTTATGGCACTTTTGGTTGAGCCTGTGTTTTTATAGCCGACATCAAGGGTTATGTATCCTGTTTTGTCTCGTAAATCGCTGATATCTATGGCCAGTTCTTTTTCGGTTCCTTCAATTACCGGGAAGGAGTATGACTTGCCATCGATGAGAAGTTCTACAGATTTTGCCATTTTATTTAGTTATGAGTGCTTTTAAAGATAACAGGTTGCTTTACGTGAAAAAATAGCAGCCTGTAAAATTAATTATTGCCTAAGATCATTGGGAGTCCGTCTTTTCCGGATCCGACTACAATAACCTTAGAGTTTGGTGATTTTGCAAGCTCCAGGGTTGCCTCAATCCCCCTCATTTTTAGGAGCTTATCGGTAAGGCTGTTGTTGATGATGTTGTTTGCCCGCGATTCGCCCTCAGCTGCAATACGCTTCCGCTCTGCCTCGCTTCGTTCTTTATCAAGTCTAAACTGGTAGGCAAGTGCTTCCTGTTCCTGCTGTAATTTGTTTTGTATTGCCACCCGTATCTGTTCGGGAAGTTGTATGGAGCGGATAAGGAGAGCGGCCATGTGAACGTTATTTTGAATCAGGACATTTTCACATTCTGTTTTAATGGTATTCTCAACCTCAGCCCGTTTGGTGGAGTAAATTTCTTCAGCGTTATACCGGCCCATTACCTGGCGCACGGCCGACCTGGCTTCGGGGATGATCAGTGTGTTTACGTAACCCCGATTAAATTTTTCATGGATGTAGCCTATTTTCTCCGGAACCGGGTAAAACCGCACCGTTACATCCACATGTATAGGCAAGCCGTTCTTATCGAGAACGTCCATATTCTCATCTGTTGCCGTTTCGCGCACTGCATAAATGTACACATCGTTCCATGGCGCTTTGGCATGGAAACCCGGCTGGATAATGTTTTCTTTATCAAGCCCACTGCCGAATTTATAAAAGATAACAGCTCGTTCATCGGCCTGTACGGTGTAAAACAGGCTGGATGAAATCCCGGCCACCACAAATAACGCGATGACGCCAAGGATAATAAATGGAAGTAGTCGGTTGCTTTTCATAGTTGGTTTGAATTTTAGATTAAAAATGAAATGTAGTTAAGATTTTTCAGGTTTGGGCAATCCAAGCAGTTTGCCAATAATGAGCACAGTAAACAAGCTGCCCCATAAGCCTTCAATAACTCCGAGGTTCTTGATGAGGTAAGTTGCATCCGGATAGCGTGAATCAATACCGCCCAGTAAACTCAGGCTGTGCCCAACGCATTCGGCATAGTTTGGAATCCCTAATTCCAACTCAACTCCCAGGTTACCGTAACCGCTTATGCAAATCAGGTCGTACAAACTGCCAAATGAAATTCCTGTCATCAGAAAAACACAGGCTGAGCCCCAAAGTTTATCCGGTGTTAAAAATTCTGACCCGAATATATCCCGGATGGTAAAGAAAATTACAATCACTTCGATGGGGAAAAGCAGCCCGTGAATTACCAGCAGGGCAACCCGCCTGTTTTCGATTTCGATGAGTTTATAATAGGGAAATTCAATGAGTATGCCGAAAACAACAATGCCTATTAACACGAATAGGATGCTCCGGATGAGCAGATTACTACTGGTAAAATTCCGGAGCAGGTCCCACAGCAGAAATGCGTATAACGCCCCGAAAAATGAGAAAACCGATATGATGAATTTGGATATCTCGCTTTTGGAGTCGGCCAGTAAGGTTCCTGAAAGGAGCAACCCCATGGTTATAATCATTACCTGAATAAGCACCACGTTGCGGTAATCCTTTTGCTTCTCCTGCTGAAGCCTGTTACTTCCCACCAATGATAGTTTTCTGAACATACGGCATGTAAGTTACTAAGGATTTTTATGGGTTTAATTTAATTTATTGATTGGGCCAGTTAAAACTCTTAGCTTGAGGTCATTAAACTGTACCCAGTGAAATTTAAAATCAGGTATGCTCAGATTAGCCTCCTGGCTTTGCTTTTGGCCAATGGTTTAGGGGCTCAAACTCCTGTTGCTGACAGCCTGCGTACAATGCTTACCATTGAGCGTGACCCACAAAAGCGGGTTGATATTCTTTGTGACATAGCCTATGAACTTTACGATTTTGATGATTCCCTGGCCCTCGAATTTGCAGAGAAGGCCCTCAGGCAGGCATTGTCCTTAAATTATCAAAAGGGAATTAAACGGGGGTACTGCTACGTGGGTATTGGGCACGTGAGTAAATCCGATTTTATAAATGCTTTTCGCTATTACCGCCTGTCGGATTCTGTAAAAACTGGAGGTGCAGCCGACCTTACCATTTATAACTATTCCATGATGGGCAGTGCCTACCGCGATCTGTCTCTTTTTGATTCGGCTGAACATTATTATGACCTGGCCCTGAAGGAGTCGCTGGCCACCAGGGATAAGAGATACATTGCAACAATATATAAAAACATAGGTTTAACCAATGTTGTCAGGTATAGGAATGTAGAGGCTTTAGAAGCACTGGCATTGGCCCAGCAATACACCGATGAATCTGCTGATCCGGTTACTCAGATTGGGATTTGGCTTTATACCGGAAAAGCCTACGCTAATCTTTTGCAACACGATAAAGCAAAAGAATATTACTTAAAAAGCCTAGCCCTTGTAAACCGCCTGTCCAACCGGTACCAACTTATTCAATGCCACCTTAGCCTGGCTGAACTGGCCATGCGTCAAAGCAATTACTCCGAAGCC
>JBKBOE010000065.1:0-15142 GCA_046294915.1 Cyclobacteriaceae bacterium
GAACGTGAACATCCCTTTATACGTAGTAACCGAGTTGCCCGATCCGGTACCCGTACTGGAATACAGGGCAGTACCTCCGCTGGCTGCGTTATAAAAGTGGAATTGAACGAAATGCACCCCGGCATCAACCGGCTGACCGGCATCGGCTGGCGGACTGGTTTTTACCAGAATTCCCTGATAAGAAATGGTACCGGGCACCTGCGCAAAGGCAACGGATGTGCCCACCATGATTAAAACCGAGAGTAGAATTTTTTTCATAAGGGTTGTTATTTGAGATTATTTCTGCTTAATCCCGCCATACTCCATAAAGTAAAAGGGATTCAATTTTCAAGGTAGAGAAAATAATACAATCATACGAATCCCCTAAAAGGAGATTTTTTTGCAAAGTTTTTGGTATATACTAAAGGGCTCTGGGCATTACCCCGATCAAGGATCGGTAAAAGTTTATTTGGAATAATCCTAAACTCAGGGGTTAAAACCGGATGATCTTACGGCCCTGGCTTTGATCCTCCAGGTTAGCGAACTCTATTTTCTTCTGGCTGGCATTTTTCCGGTATAAATGCAGCATTATGCCGTCTTTGAGCCCTACTTCGGGTACCTGCATGTATCGGGCACCAGCCCATTCCATTACCTTGATATAAATATCGCTGGCCGGCACAATAACATCGGCCCGGTCGGGGTTCATTTGTAACTGATAGATCCGCTCTTCTATAGAGTGTGCTTCTATCATTTTTTTTACTTCTGTCATTTTTTTACGCGACATCAGCCGGTGCGGTTTTAGCTGAGCCAGTTCATACAGTTTACTGATGTTACCCCCGGTACCAATAGCGGTTACTTTGCCATATTCCTTTTTTACGTTCTGTTTTACCCACTTTTCCATATCCTCCCACATCAGGGGGGAGTCGTTGTGTTCCAGCACGCGTACCGAACCGATTTTAAATGAGCGCGTTTTTATTTTCTTTCCATGGAAGTACAGGTTTAGCTCGGTGCTGCCGCCACCCACGTCAATGTGAAGATAGGTGGCATCCGATAGGTAGGAGATGATGGCCTGGTTAATCAGGTCGGCCTCCTGTTTGCCGTCAATAATATGAATCGGCAAGCCGATTTCTTTTTCAACCTCTTCGGCTAATTGGTGCCCGTTTTCCGATTCGCGCATAGCTGAAGTGGCACATACCATGTAATCGTCTACTTCGTAGAGTTCAATCAGCATTTTAAAAACCTGCATCAGTTTTTTAAATTTTACGATGCTGTGTGCGCTGATGATGCTTTTGTTAAATACATCGTGGCCCAGGCGCAGAGGAAACCGTACATATTCCATCTTTTTGAAGATGACGTGTTTGCCGCGATCGAGTACCGATGAAACCTGGAAGCGAATGGCATTGGAGCCGATGTCAACTGCAGCGAGTTTCATGCGCTGTAAAGGTAGTTATTGAAAGAGCATTCAGAAATTTTGGGGCGAATGTTTTTCATTCAAGTAAAGAAATCGCGGGTCGTTATGGTAAGGATGTTTAATGATTTTTCTTTTTCTACCGGATTGTGTTTCTTTGCGCTGCTTATCCAGAAAGACCGAGGGAATGGGCCCTGTGACGTCTTAGCATCCTGTCTGTATGGCGTTGTGCTAAATCCCAGTCTGACCAAAGCGTCAGATAAAGATAAGTAACCCACCCACCGGGCTCTCTGGATAATAAATGGTATATGCAGAGAGCCATGAACATTCGCGATATTTTAAAGGATCGGATTCTTGTACTGGACGGTGCTATGGGCACTATGATTCAGCGCTACCAGTTGGATGAGCAGGATTTTCGGGGTGAACGGTTCATTAACCACAGGCATCCGTTAAAGGGCAATAACGACTTGCTGTCCATTACCCGTCCGGACATTATCAAAGAAATTCATCGCCAATACCTTAAAGCCGGGGCCGATATTATAGAAACCAATACCTTCAGCAGCACCCGCATTGCCCAGGCCGACTACCATTTAGAATCACTGGCTTATGATCTGAATTTTCAATCGGCAAAAATTGCCAAAGAAGTAGCTGCTGAATTTACCAGCACCAATCCGGCAAAGCCCCGATTTGTTGCCGGAGCACTTGGGCCCACCAACAAAACGGCATCCATTTCACCGGAGGTTAACGATCCGGGATATCGCGCAATTACTTTTGATGAATTAGTTGAGGCTTACCATGAACAAACATCCGGACTTATAGAGGGCGGGGCAGACGTGCTGCTGGTGGAAACCATTTTTGATACATTAAACGCCAAAGCCGCCTTGTTTGCCATTCAACATTATCTCGATAATAACCCGGAAAGCAATGTTCCTATTATGGTGTCGGGAACAATTACTGATGCAAGCGGGCGTACACTCTCCGGGCAGACTACCGAAGCATTCATCATTTCACTCTCACACGTTCCCTTATTAAGCATCGGGCTAAACTGCGCTCTGGGTGCCAGTCAGCTTCGCCCATACCTCCAAGTGATGGCACGCGAAGCCGATACGTTTGTAAGTGCATATCCAAACGCGGGGTTACCCAATGCTTTCGGGCATTATGATCAGACTCCCGATGAAATGGCGGCTCAAATCGAAGTCTACTTAAAAGAAGGCCTCGTTAATATAGTAGGCGGTTGCTGTGGCAGCACTCCGGATCACATTCAAAAAATTGCCGAAGTCGCAGCAAGGTATAAGCCAAGAACAGTGGAGGTGGTGTATGGCTAAGTACCTTCGGTTAAGCGGACTTGAACCTGTAATTGTAACTCCGGCATCGAATTTCATCAACATCGGAGAACGAACCAACGTAACGGGCTCCGCTAAATTTTTAAAACTGATCAAGGAAGATAAGTTTGATGAAGCCCTTGAAGTGGCCCTCGACCAGGTGCGGGGAGGTGCCCAGGTGATTGATGTGAACATGGATGAAGGCATGCTGGATTCTAAAGCGGCCATGGTAAAGTTCCTTAACCTGATGGCATCTGAACCGGAGATTGCCCGCGTGCCGGTAATGATTGACTCTTCCAAGTGGGAGGTAATTGAAGCCGGGTTAAAATGTTTGCAGGGAAAAGGCATCGTAAACTCCATCAGTTTAAAAGCCGGTGAAGTGGAGTTTATCCGTCAGGCTAAACTGATAAAGCGTTATGGTGCGGCAGTGGTGGTTATGGCGTTTGATGAGTACGGGCAGGCTGATACCTTTGAAAGACGTATTTCCATTTGCAGGCGCGCCTACGACATTCTGGTGAATCAGGTTGGATTTCCTCCGCAGGATATCATCTTCGATCCGAATATTTTTCCGGTAGCTACCGGAATTGAAGAACACCGTAATTATGCTCTTGATTTTTTTAAAGCCGCCCGCTGGATACGCGAAAACCTTCCCCATGCCCATGTGAGCGGGGGCGTGAGCAATGTTTCGTTTAGCTTCAGGGGAAATCAGAAAGTACGTGAAGCTATGCACGCAGCATTTCTGTACCACGGTATTCAGCATGGCATGGATATGGGAATCGTTAATCCCACCATGCTTGAAGTATATGATGAGATTGATAAGGAATTACTTGAACGTGTTGAAGATGTTTTATTAAACCGCAGGGATGATGCTACCGAACGATTGCTGGAGTTTGCAGAATCTGTTAAAGGCACGGCCAGAAAAAAGGGGATCGATGATACCTGGCGTAACGGCACGGTGGAAGAACGTATAACGCATGCACTGGTAAAAGGTATTATTGACTTTATCGATCATGACACGGAAGAAGCCCGTCAGAAATACGGCAAACCCTTGAATGTAATCGAAGGCCCGTTAATGCAGGGGATGAATGTGGTGGGCGATTTGTTTGGCGCAGGCAAAATGTTTTTGCCACAGGTAGTAAAGAGTGCACGGGTAATGAAACGTGCAGTGGCTTATCTGGAGCCGTACCTTCAGGAAGAAAAGCGATTAACCGGTGAAGCTACAAAGGCAGCCGCTAAAATTCTCATGGCCACGGTTAAAGGCGATGTGCACGATATCGGGAAAAATATTGTGGGTGTGGTGCTGGCCTGCAACAACTACGAAGTGGTTGATTTAGGGGTGATGGTACCCGCTGAAAAGATTCTTGAAACAGCCAGAAAGGAAAAGGTAGATATTATCGGGCTGAGCGGACTCATCACACCATCGCTTGACGAGATGGTTCACGTGGCTAAAGAAATGCAGCGCCAGCAGTTTGATATACCTTTGCTGATTGGAGGGGCAACAACTTCGCGAATTCATACGGCTGTAAAAATTGACCCGGTGTATGATGGCCCCGTAGTGCATGTGCTGGATGCCTCGCGCAGTGTACCGGTGGCAAGTGAGTTAATCAGTACCGTTACCCGGTCAGCGTTCAAGGCCAAAACCAAAGCAGAATACAAAACCCTCAGGCAAACTCACGAAGCGCGCAAAGAACAAAAGAATTACATCTCTCTGGCAGAGGCCCGAAGTAATAAATTCAAAATTAACTGGTCGGCCTACAGTTCGCCAGTGCCTTCATTTACCGGTAAAAAAGTTTTGCCCGATTATCCGTTGGAAGAGTTACGGAAGTACATTGACTGGACACCGTTTTTTCAAACCTGGATGCTGGCCGGCAGGTATCCGGCAATACTCAGCGATTCGGTAGTGGGTGCAGAAGCAACCAAATTGTTTCATGATGCCCAGCGTATGCTGGATTTCATCATAGCCGGTAACAGGTTACAGGCCTGCGGAGTTGTAGCAATTTACCGGGCTGCAAGTAATGAAACCGATGATGTGAAGTTGTTTGAAGCAGAGCACAGCAATCAACCCTTTGCCACCCTTCACTTCCTCAGGCAACAGAATAAAAAGGCAGCAGGCCTGCCTAACTTTTCGCTGGCCGATTTTATTGCACCGCTGGAATCGGGCACCGACCATATCGGACTGTTTGCCGTTACGGCCGGAATAGGCCTTGAAGAACTGATCAGCCAATACAAATCTAACCATGATGATTACTCGGAAATTATGGTAAAAGCCCTGGCCGATCGGCTGGCCGAAGCGTTTGCCGAGTGCCTGCATGAGAAAGTGCGAAAAGAGTTCTGGGGCTATGCCCGACACGAAAAATTGACTAATGAAGAACTGATAGCCGAACAGTACACCGGCATCAGGCCGGCTCCAGGCTACCCGGCCTGCCCCGACCATACCGAAAAGCGAACGATTTTCGAAATTCTGGAAGCCGAGCGACAGGCCGGCATCCGGTTAACCGAATCGTTTGCCATGTACCCGGCAGCCTCGGTAAGCGGGTATTACTTTTCGCATCCGGAGGCGCGCTATTTCGGACTCGGAAAAATTGATAAAGACCAGGTTGAAGACTATGCCGGCCGCAAGGGAATGAAAGTAGGGGATGTGGAAAAATGGCTCGCTCCGAATTTGATGTATGACATGTAATGAATTATGAAGGTTATTGATCATCTGAAAAAAGCCAATGGCAAAACGTTGTTCACCATTGAAATTCTCCCCCCGCTTAAAGGGGAGAACATCCGGTCGTTGTTCGACCACATGGATCCGCTGATGGAATTTAAACCTCCGTTTATTGATGTGACGTACCATCGCGAAGAGTTTGTTTATAAGAAGCAGGAGAACGGCCTGCTGGAAAAGCGTTCAGTGCGCAAACGACCCGGTACGGTTGGAATATGTGCAGCCATTCAAAATCATTATAAGGTCGATACCGTGCCGCACATTATCTGTGGTGGTTTCAGTAAAGAAGAAACAGAAAATGCGCTCATCGATCTGCACTTTCTGGGAATTGATAATGTACTGGTGTTGCAGGGCGATGCCATAAAGAATGAAGGCCGGTTTGTACCCGATCCGGACGGGCATAAATACGCTTCAGAGTTACTTCAACAGGTGGCTGATATGAACAACGGTATTTATCTTGATGAGGAATTGCAGAACACAGCGCCAACCAATTTTTGCATAGGTGTAGCGGGCTATCCGGAGAAACATTTTGCGGCACCCAACCTGAAAACCGATTTGAAATATTTAAAACTGAAAGTTGATCTGGGCGCTGAATACATTGTTACGCAGATGTTTTTTGATAACACGAAATTTTTCGATTTCGTAAAGCGTTGTCGTGAAGCGGGTATTACCGTGCCCATCATACCGGGTATTAAACCCATTACCACCAAAACGCAGATTAGTGTTTTGCCAACAACCTTTCACATTGATATTCCGGAGGAATTAGCCGATGAAGTTGAGAAGTGCAAAGACAACGCAGCGGCAAAAGAGGTGGGAATAAAATGGGCCGTACACCAGTCCCGGGAACTCATGAAAGCCGGTGTACCTACGTTACATTTCTATTCTATGGGTAAATCCGACCCGATTTACAGGATTGCCAGGGAGTTGTTTTGAGTGGTTTGCAAGGGCAGGCTTATAAAGAGGTCAATGAATGGGTTAGCCTACCAATATTAAAAATGTTCCTCATGCTTCGTAAATCCATACCCCCGTTTTTTTTAATTGAGAAATCAATTAATTTAACCATCCTAAAATAATTGCATTATGTCAAAATCAATGGATCGTAAAAAGGAAGGCAAAAAGCAGGCGAAGAAATCGCTGATGGAGAAACGTGCCGAGAAACGCGCCAAGCGTGATGAGAAAAACCGCATGTGAAACCCTGATTCCTTCACAGATTAACCCCGGCCCTGAAAACCGGGGTTTTATTTTTGTACCTGATATTAAACTGTTGCTTTAATGGATTGAGTTAATGCTGTGAGTAATTATAATTTTTAATATGTGGATAAGCCGGTTGAAAAGTTGTTCATTTCTTTTTTGAATAATCTTTTGAGTGTAATGATCGCTACCTTACTTTCACATCACTAAGCCGATTATTGACTGATTGATTGTGCAGGGCCGGTAAACAAAACACATTTTTCTAAGGAAGGGTGTGCACAAAAAAGCCGGTGGTGCATGGTAATGCTTCTGATAAGGGTTTCCTCGCGGGAATACCTGTTGGAAAATTAATCCGAGACCGTTTGTTGAAAGACTGGCGGTGCAGGGTTTGGTCAGTTAACTTGACTTAGGGTTGTATGGCAGCTACGGTTGTTGTGCAACAAAACGGGAATACGCAAGCAATTGAAGTATTCCCGTTTTTTGTTTTTGTGCATGTTCATGGTTTCTTACCTTGGTAATTCATCCACACAAAATTCTGGTAATGAAAAAGTGGTTTATATTCCTTCTGGCAAGTGCATTTGCCTGTGCGCCTAAAGAAAAAAAAGAAGAATGGGTAAGCTTGTTTAATGGTAAAAACCTGGAGGGCTGGATCCCCAAGATTTCCGGCTATAAAGCCGGGGTGAATTACAAGAACACCTTTCGGGTAGAGGATGGCATCCTGAAAGTTTCGTATGCCGAATACGATTCGTTTACCCGCGAATTCGGGCATTTGTTTTATAAAGAGCCGTATTCCCATTATCGGTTGCGGGTTGAATATCGCTTTGTAGGCGAACAGCCGAAGGGCGGGCAGTCATGGGCATTTATGAACAGCGGGGTGATGTTTCATGCACAATCGGCCGAAAGCATGGGGGTTGATCAGAATTTCCCGGTTTCGCTGGAGGCACAGTTTCTGGGTGGCACCTCAGACCGACAGCGATCGACCATGAATTTGTGCACCCCGGGCATGCATGTAAATATGGCCGATACCCTGGTTACGCAGCATTGCATCAGTGCAAAAACCCGTACCTATTTGCCCGGTGAATGGGTGATGACCGAATTAATTGTTTATGGTGATAGCATCATTCATCATGTTGTTGAGGGAGATACCGTGATGACGTACACAAGGCCGGTGGTTGGGGGTGGCTATTTGCCGGAAGGGTACCCGCTTGCCGAGGGCACTCCGGTTAAATCGGGTTATATTGCTTTGCAAGCTGAGAGTCATCCCATTGAATTCAGAAGGGTGGAACTAATGGTGTTGAAAGGCAGGGATAACCACTAATTGCGTGAAGGTATTCGTTCAGGAAATAACGGTTAAGGCCGGTCATCTTGATGCTCTGAATCATGTAAACAACGTTGTGTACGTTCAATGGGTACAGGATGTTGCCTCCTTACACTGGGATGCAATTGCCTCGTCTGAAATAAAAAATAAATATTCGTGGGTAGTGCTTAAACATGAGATCGAATACCTTTCTCCGGCCTTATTGAAGGATATCCTGGTGGTTAAAACATGGGTTGAAAAATCGGAAGGTGCGCGTTCCGAACGCCATGTTGAGTTTTACAATAAAAAGACCAATAAACTTCTCGTACGGGCAAAAACCAGTTGGTGCCTGCTTGATGCAAGCACCATGAAACCCCGGAGAATTGAGCAGGATATTTTTCAAGTCTTTCACTAAATTCTATAGCCTAGCGATCTTCTTTAGGCGGGAAGTTGCGCAATACTTTATCAATACCTGCTTTAATATTTTTTTCAGATAAATCCGGAGGAGTCTCCATAAAACCTTCGGTGTAGCTTTCCCACACCAATTCTCCACGCTGCCGATCAACTACATGAATAACGATGGTTCCTTTTGTTACCCTGATTTCATCGGTCCGTGTGAATGGAGTTGTGTAATAATAAGGTTCATCCTCCTGATTGTGGTAACGAACGAGGAACTCATCTTCAATAGTTACATGAAAATCCACCAGCAGGTCGGGGTTGATGGAATCATAACGAAAATCTTTTTTAGTCAGGTTATCAATAATTGAACGCTTGATGGTTTCCTGAACCTCCGGCCGGTTTAGGTATTCCGGTCCGGTATAGAAAAAGGAGCAGTTTTCCAACCAACAAAACGTTTTGTAGGTGCTGAAATCAATATTGGATTTGTATTCGGTTTTAACCGAATCGCATGAAATGACCAGAAAGAGTACAAGAATCTTTTTCATGCGTTGAAGTTGCTAATTTTACTACGGCATCTTGCTGGTGTAGATCAGCAGCGCGTACTGATTTTTGTCAGCCTGTCAGGCAAGTTCGCGCAAATCAACAGGCACTACTTTCGACACGCCTTTTTCCACCATGGTGATTCCGTAAATCACATCGGTGGCTGTCATCGTTCGTTTGTTATGGGTAACAATTACAAACTGGCTTTCCTTGCTGAAGGTACGGATGATGGTGTTGAACTTATCAATGTTGGCATCGTCCAGCGGAGCATCAACCTCATCGAAAATACAAAAGGGTGCAGGCTTGAGGAGGTACATAGAGAAGAGTAAGGCGGTTGCGGTCAGTGTTTTTTCTCCACCGGAAAGCTGGTTAATCGTTAACGGGCGCTTGCCTTTTGGTTTGGCAATAATGTCGATTTCGGATTCCAGCGGATTGTTGGGGTCGAGCAATTTAATGTCGCAATCGTCTTCTTCATTGAAGAGTGATCGGAATACCCGTTTAAAATGTCCGCGCACCTGATTAAAGGCATCCATAAAGGTTTGGCTGGCCACGCCTTCAATTTCGGTGATGGTATTCAGTAAGGATTCCTTGGCTTTAAACAAGTCTTCGCGCTGTGCAATAATGAAATCGTTACGTTCTTTAATTTCGTTGTACGCTTCCATAGCCATGGGGTTAATAGGCCCCATGGTATCCAGCCGTTCGCGTATCCGAAGTACCTCGCTTCGGAGTTTTTCCTCATCTGTCAGGCTGAGTTGGGCGGCTTCTTCGGGTGAGGGCTCGGCTAAGGTTTCGAGGTCGATATTGAATTCAACGGAAAGCCGCTCCTTCACTGAATTAAGCTGGAGCTTATTTTCATTCAACTGGTTTTGAAGCTCCATCAGCAGGCTGTCGATATTCTGCCGGCTGTGCTGAATTTCGCGTAACTCTTTTTCAAGCTGATCGATTTCTCCGCGCGACTGATAGTAAAGTTTCTCTGCTTCATTTAGTTCTTTCTCCATAATCTCTTTGTGAGCGTACATGGAAAGCAACTCAGTATCGTTGCTTTGGGTAGACTCGATTATGGCACGGGCTTCTTCTTCATTTTTCTTTAATTCCTCCAGGTTCAGTTCAATCCGCTGTGTGCTTTGCTCCATAGCTTCCTGCTTAAACCGGATTTCCTGTTCAATGCTGGTTACCCGGTTTTCCTGCTGATGAAAGTGAATATTCTGTTCATTAAGCGCTGCCGATTTCTGGGTCAGGTATTCATTTTCCAGTGCCAGCAACTCGGTGAGTTGAGCAATCTGGTTCTCTTGTTCGGCAGCTTCGTGTTTGAGGAGTTCGGCTTTAGGTTTGAGTTCGTCAAGTTCGTTAAGGAGTGTATCTACTTTTTCCAGGATATCTTCTCTTCGTAAATCGGCACTGCTTAACAATTCGGAGAATTGTTCGCGTTTGGTCCGTACCGAAACATACTCTTCGGTGATTTGCCTGATGGTGTGCTGGAGTTCATCAATTTGCTGCCGTATGGTAGTTTGACGGAGCTTTTCCAGGTCGGTTTGTCGTTGAACCAGGTTATCCCGTATTTCACCCAGTTTGCTGCTTAGTTCTTTTATTTCTTTATCGAGTTTTTCAAGGTTTTTGGCTCGCCCGATTTTCTTTCCTTCAAACAATCCTACTGATCCTCCGGATATGCTGAATCGTTTCTTGGTTAGTTTTCCGCTTTTGGTAATAAACGTGTTATCATCATCGGCCGGAATTCCTTTAATGTCGCCTTCATAAACATATACCCGGTCAAGAATAAAGGCCATCAGTTTACGGTACTTGGGGTCAAACTCAATTACCTGTGTGGCCGGATAGGCATTATCGTAAATACGGGTAGGGGTGGGTTCAAATTTTTCAAATGCATCGAGGATAAAGAAGTTAGCCTTGCCTTTGGATGCATCACTCAGGATATTGATCGCTTCAAAGGCCTCGGCTTCATGCTCAACAATATAGTAGTTAAGATAGGATTCCAGGTAATTCTCGATGGCCACACGGTAATCCTCCGGACAGGTGAGAACATCTGAGAGAAGAGGCGCATGTTTGGCGATTTTCTTTTTCAGAAACTTAATAGCTTCCGGAAAGCCTTCAAGGTTCTCTACAAGTGATTTGGTTAAGTTGTATTCGTTTTGCCTGGAATCCAGTTTGCGACTGGTGGCAGTCATTTCATCACGAATCATGTCAATGGTTTTCTCCATTGATCCGATCCGGTCCAAATTATCCGATTCTTCTTTCCGAAGTTGACTCAGCTCAGCATTTTTTCGTTCAATTTCCTCCTGCAGAATTACGAGTTTCTTTTCAAATTCTATTAAACTAGCGCTTTGTTGACTCGTATCGGTAGCGGTTCTTTCTAATTCCTGGCGGAATGAGGCAACCTGTATTTCCCTTATCTCAACGGCTTTGTTGGTTTGAAAACTCTCTTCTTGTTTTTGGCGCAATACCTGGCGTTGCAGATCAACCTGCCCTTGTTTTGTGCCGGTTAATTTCCGCTGCTCTTCGTATTCTGTCCGGAGTTGGCTGAGGCGTTGCTCAATTTCAGTAAGCGTTTGCCGGGCGGCATCCCGTTCGTTTTCAAGGCTTTGAATGCTGAAGCGGGCCCGCTCATTGCTTTTCCTATCCTGCTCAATCTGGTCACGCAGGGTAGCGGCTCTGTCGTTGAGGTATTTGAGACGCTCGTTTTTAATCTGCTTGTCGCTTTCGTATTGTCTGATCTGTGTAACAAAATCGTTGATTGCCTTTTGCCGGGCCGACAAGGTTTTTTCTTTACTAATGAGCTCTGCCTTGGCCTGTTCAATGGATGCCTCCATCTCTGCAACCGAAGAACTGAGCGCGATTTTGCGGTCATTCTCCTGCTGTATCTGTTGACTAAGAGCGCTGAACTTTTCTTTGTGTTTTGTTACAACTACACGGGCCAATGAAATACTGCGCTGTTTATACTCGTCTTTAATTTTATAATAGTTCTCCGTTTGCTTAGCCTGTTTCTCAAGGCTTTTCATGTTCTTTTCGATTTCGTAGAGCAGGTCTTCTACGCGTTCCAGGTCGGCATCGGTATCCTCCAGTTTTTTTAACGTTTCCTTTTTTCGCTTCTTGAATTTTGAAATGCCGGCAGCTTCTTCGAAGAGCATTCTCCGCGAATTGTCCTTATCGTTCAGGAGGTCATCCACCATGCCCAGTTCAATAATGGCATAGGTATTGGAAGCAATACCGGTATCCAGGAAAAGATTGGTAATATCCTTTAACCGGCAGAGTACACCATTGAGCAAATATTCACTTTCGCCCGAGCGGTAAAGCCTGCGGGAGATGGTGATCTGAGAATATTCTGTAGGAAGGATGTTCTTGGTATTGTTAATGGTTAAGGAGACCTCGGCCATTTGCTGTGCTGACCGGCCGCTGGTACCATTAAAAATTACGTTCTCCATCTTTTCAGACCGGAGGGCGCTGGTTTTCTGTTCGCCCAAAACCCAACGAATGGCATCTACAATGTTTGACTTGCCGCTGCCATTCGGACCAACGACCCCTGTAATTCCTTCATCAAAATTGATGACTACCTTATCGGCAAAACTCTTAAAGCCCTTGATCTCAAGCTTGGCTAATTGCATTGATCTGTGCGTGGTTGTTTGATTTTAAAAAATTGTTCCCACCGTTTGCAGGGTAGAAACGCGGCAAAGATAACCTTATCGGCATGCCAATTCAAATAAAATTCAAACACCACAAAGCGGCTGAATTTTCATTATTTTTGAAGAGGAATAAAATATGGACGACAAGATTATCTATTACCTGATTATCGGGGCCATTTATATCTTGTATAATTGGCTGAAGCGTAAAAAGCAACCGCTGGATAATCCGGCTGATGTTGATCCGCCTCAGGGACAAGCAACCAGCCAGTCGCAGCCAAAACCGCTTACTTTCGAGGAGTTATTACGCGAAATTACGGAGGGGAAACAGCAGAAACCTGAACCGGTTATCGAATATGAGCAGCCCCAAACGCCCCACCATGAGTATGTGGATTATGATGATGATCTTCAGGGCGAAGCAGAGGAGCAGGAGGAAGAAAAGGCATACGATTATAAAAAGGAGGTCACTTACCAGCAGTTTGAAGAAGCCAAGCAACAGGCGTTTTACAGAAAATCAATGGAAGAAACCACCCGGATAGAGGATGTAAATATTGAATTCGGCCGGTTTAAAGAGTTTGATAAGGCTCAGCATCGCAATTTATTGGAAGAATACACAAAAGACTTACGTGACCCCGAAGGGTTTAAGAAGGCGTTTGTTCTTAGCGAAATCCTCAATAGAAAGGATTTTTAATTGAAAAAATTAACTTTTTTGACGAAAACTTACAGGTATAGGAGATGGCCTTTTTTAGCCCCGTAGTTTTTTTGCGGGCAGGGCTTTATAAGTGATCTTTACAAGTTGACTCGGATGCGGTATTTGGGTTACTATAATTTTTTGAAGGTTATTTATAATTGTGTAACTTTTTGAACTTATTAATGAGATGACATTACCTAAGATACTCGTAATCACGGTATTGGTTTTTGCTTTACCTATGAAGAAAGCTTCTCATGCGCTTATTGATGCGGGTAAGAAGTGTGAGGAAATAAAGGTTTTATTAACTAAAACGGACACTACTGAGGGTTTAGAAAACGGTTCAATAACCATTGAATTAGCAGGCGACAGGTCAGAATTTGCGGTGTATATGCTTACAGCAAAAGGCAAGACCAAACTGAAATCATCGGAAAATTCAATTCGGAACTTAAAAAAAGGTAAGCATAGCATAGTCATAACAGGGGAGCGGGAGGGTTCAAATTACTGTCAGAAATTTTTTGAAGTGGTCATTAACTGATTTACATGGCACGACCTTTACTTTTTAAACTTTCCTTGTCGCTGCTTTTTGCTTTTGCGACCTCCTTTATTTTAGCACAACCTGTATTTACAATTCAAAATAAGAAAGATGCCTGCGATGGTCTGAACAACGGTTCATTTGAGATCCTTGTTTCCTCGGCAAATCCCCCTCCGTTGCGGGCATTTATTTTTGGTCCTCCGGATCAGGGGCCTCATAACCTTACAGTCGGTGTGCCTTTCCCGGTGACAGATCTGCCCGGGTTGCCCGGAGGCAAAACATACATCGTTATCGTTCAGGATGCAGATGGAAGTTCGTTCCAGTTTGTTACCATATTCTCCATATCCCCCGATTTATCAGCCTCCCTGGCATCCAGTGTTGACAACACCAATTGCAGTGCTCCTAATGGTTCTATTGACATTGCGGTTTCCGGTGGAACCGGCAGTTATTCCTATCAGTGGACCGGCCCTTCCGGATTTGTGGATCCGGGCACCCAGGATCTTTCAGGACTGGTTGGCGGGAGTTACTCGGTAACGGTTATCGATAATGGCACGAATTGTACCCGGTCTGTAGGCCCTATCATCATCACCGATCCTTCTCCGGTTGTGCAAAACGTTACCACCTCATCTCCGCAAATCGTTTGTGCGGGCGATGACGCAACCATTTCGCTAGCTGCTACGCAGGCAGCACCGGTTACATACCAAATTCTGGTTAATGGTTCGCCCATTGGCACACCTCAAACTAACCCTGCTGCACCAGGTCCCTTTACGTTGACTGCATCATCCGGCAGTTTTGCCGATGGCGATATACTAACGGTGCGTGCTGTAGACGGACTTTGTTCACCGGTAATTATGAATGGTTCGGTAACGGTTAATATCCAGACATTATCCATCACGAGCACAACCATACCAAACTCCCGGTGTCTCGCGCCATTTAACGGAGCCATTGATATTACGGTGACAGGAGCAATAGGGGCTCTGAGTTTCAGTTGGACGGGGCCTGGCGGACCTTATGCAACGGAAGATTTGACTGCCGTTGAACAAGGGGCATACACAGTAATTGTTACCGATCTGACAACCGGCTGTCAGGAAACAGCCATCATCAATGTGGCCGATGCCAGGCCCACCTTAAGCTTATCGAGCGTAGTCACCGACAACAGCCGTTGCGTTGCGCCCTTCAACGGAGCGATAAACCTGACGGTAAGCGGTTCAGCCGGGCCGTTTACGTTTGCCTGGACAGGCCCCGGAGGTCCGTATGCCACAGAAGATTTGGCCAACATTCAGGATGGCAGTTACACCGTAACCGTAACCGATGTACCGAGCGGATGTACAGCCGTTGCCAACATCAACGTTAACAACATAGCTCCGACCTTAAGCTTATCGAGCGTGGTCACCGACAACAGCCGTTGCGTTGCGCCCTTCAACGGAGCGATAAACCTGACGGT
>JBKBOE010000066.1:0-14812 GCA_046294915.1 Cyclobacteriaceae bacterium
CATACACGGGTTTGGGCTGTATCCAGTTGCCATCTGCCCAACGAACAATATGGATGTCGCGAACTTCGTGGAGCGAACGGTCGCGGTATATAACCACCGGCCCGTTGGCTGTAACGGCAGCAGTCGTTTGGCAGCAATCGCACACACGGTTATCCAGTTCCCACTCCCCGGCCTTCGTTCCATCGTAATTCACCAGAGCAGCTCGCAGGGTCATCTCACCATGATGATCGTGGCCCGCATCGTGCGGGTTATCTGTACCTGTATTTCGGCCGTCAAGCCAACTGACAAATACCTGATCACCGTGTGGTGCGAAAGAAACAAATCCATGTTCGGCCAATTTCCCGTCATCGTGCAGGGTAACCGGTTTTGTCCAGTTTAGTTCATCAGCCGATGTGGTAATTTTTATGTCGTACGAAAATTTTTCTTCGCTGCTTTTCTCCAGAAAGGCGGCCATCAGTTTTCCGCGCCCATCCGATACGAGCATGGGGTAATCGGCCCAGTTTACAAACCAGTTGTTGCCATTGGCGATGGTAACCGGTTCACTCCACTGTTCCCCGATCCATCGGCTATAGCGTAACCGGTAAATGGTGTCTTGTGTTTCAATCCACGACAGGAAAACATTACCGGAAACATCGGTGAACAGGTAAGGTTCGCCTGAATCGCTACCCGCTGGTAAAGGCACAGGATTAATTTTTAGTGATTTTTCGTTTGAAGAGCACGCTGCAAGAATGAGTACGGCAAACAGTAAACCTATTTTCGGCATAGATTATAAATCCTTTCGGATAAAAATACGCAATGCCCCCCAAACCGGAGTGATAATCCACACCAGTAATACGAGTGAAGAAAAAATTAAACCGAGACTACTGCCAAAAAAGTCTTTGTAGAATGCCCCGGTGTAGCCCATTAATGCAGAGATATCCAGTTGCAAGAGCATGAGGATGCGGGCCAGGTCAACCGGATTTAGTGAAACGAGGGCCAGGGTAACCTTTTCCAGCGGATAGTCCATGAAGGTGTAAATAATCCACATCAGCAAACCATCGTAAATCAAGGAAAAGTAAAACCAGAACAACAAAGCGATGCCAATGGCTTTGGCTTTATCGCGGGTAAGCACAGACGACAGGAAAGCCAGCGAAACAAACACCAGGGTAAGCATAATACCGGAATACAAGAGTGTAAAACCGCTGATACCGGCACCGTAAATAAAAACCGGTAACCCAACACCCGTAGTAAATGCAAAACAAAGCGAAAAGGCTACCGCAAAATATTCGCCCAGAAAAATTACCGTGCGGTTTACAGGCTGTGCCAGCAGCAACTCAATAAACTCATAGGAATTGAAAAAGTGGATGGTACTAAAAACAATGCTCACCAACGGAACCACCATAAGTACAATGTTCATCAGGCTTAAAACCACTTTACCGGTATCCGTATCCAACTGAAACATGGCTATGGTGCTCACCAGCAAAAACAGCGTGTACAGCAGGATAAACCGCGTGCGCAGGATGTCGTAGAAAACATATTTAATTACGCGGCCCATGGTTTTTTCGTTATTTGTTATTCGCTTTTCGTAGTTAGGTGTTCGTTGGCTGTTTTCATTTCCAGGCTTGTTATCATCTTGGCCATGGCTTTGCCCAGTTTCAATTCTCCGGTAATGTCTTTCAACTCCTCGATGGAATTATTGTATCGAATTCTCCCCTCCTGCAGGTACACCACTTCTGTAGCCAGGTCATCGAGGTCGCTCATGATGTGTGAAGTAATGATCAGCAACCGGCCGGCCTGCTTTTCTTTCTGAATTTTATCTTTTAGCAGTTCCACCGAAACGGGGTCGAGGCCGGCCGTGGGTTCATCCAAAAACAGAATAGGCGGGCTAAACATAAAAGCCAGGGCTGCACTAACTTTTTGGCGCGTGCCGCCCGACAGGGTGTGCATTCGTTTATCCAGCATCTGATCTAAGCGGAAGGCTTCAATCAACTCTTCATCCAACAGGGGCGGGTGTTTACGGATGTTGCGCATCATATCAAACAATTGTCCGATGCGCATATTCTCCGGATAGCGTCCGATCTGCGGCATGTAACCAATCTTTTCGCGGTAATGCCATTGGTTTTTTACAGGCTCCCCATCTACTACAACTTTACCCGATGTGGGTATAACCATGCCCAGCACCGATTTAATAAGCGTGGTTTTTCCGGAGCCGTTGGGACCGATGAGTGCATACGATTTGCCTGCCGCAAAATCCAGATTCACATTATCCAGCGCGCGCAACTTGCCGAAATTCTTAACCAGACTATGAATGGAGATCATACGGTTTCATTCTTGGATAATCGTCCTTCAGGTTCTCGGGTGTTACGGCAGGAAAAACCTTCTCGGCCCGATCGAGCAGGTGTACCAGAAAACTCCTCCACAGCAATATAGCGGTCGGAATGCGCTCCACAATCATGGTATACAGATTCACCGGTCGGTAGGGAACATCACCAACACCGTCTTTGTTCAGGTCATATCCCTGATACTTATCCCAATAGTTTCCGCTAATGGTATTGAGCACAAGCGAACCGTTAGTGGCGAAATCGAAAGTGTTGCCCTTAAAATTATTACCGGTGAAGGAATTGTTATCGCAACTTGCCTGCAGGCGGATTCCCCAGCCATTCGAAGTAAATGTATTCTCTTTAAACTCCGTCCGGCTTGTTCCTTCCATATAAATGGCCATGGTATTTTGAATAAACCGGTTGTTGCTTACCCGGCTATCGGAGATGTCTTTCAGCAACAACCCGTACACACTACTGCCCCAGTTTTTTTCAAACAGGTTGTAGGTCATGGTTACATTGCGGGTGTACATCACAGCAACCCCGGCACCATTTTCACGAAATACATTCTTATGATATTCGTCATCATGCGAAAACATGAAATGCAGGCCATAGCGTTGGTTGCGCTGGCAGGTGTTGCCTTCAATGCGCGAGTTGGTAACAAATTCAAAATAAATACCATCGCGGTGGCCGGTTATAAAATTATTTCGGATGATGGCTTCTGTACTTTGCCATAAATGGATTCCATTCCCGGTTTCGTATTCGCTTCGTACACTAACCGAAAGCTGGTTGTTTTCAATAAAACAATTACGGCTGTTGGAAATGTGGATGCCAAAGAAGGTTTCAGCAAATTCGTTGTTGCGAATAATCAGGTTATTGGTGTTAATTGCCCCGATACCGGCCAGATCGTTTACACTGGATGCACCGGTGTTGGTAATACGAAACCCTGAAATGGCAACATCATTGGAGGTTACTGTAAATACTTCATACTTATTTTCGCCATCCAGCACAGGCTTACCCTCTCCTATCAAAACCAGGGGCTTGTTAATGGGTATATTACCTTCACGGTATACCCCCTTCTTAACCAAAATGGTATCTCCGGCAGTAGCCAGGTTGATGGCCTGATGGATAGAAGTTACGGTACCCGAAGGATCAACTATTATTTTTTTTGCCGATGCAGAAAGGGCAACAAAAAATAAAAGAAAACGGATATATACTTTAAAAAGGTTCATTTTGCGTGGCGACAAAATAACCAGAAGGCTATTTAAACTGTGTTGTCAGTTCGCCCCAGGTTAAATAAATGCTGTTGTTCCATTGTTTTTTGTATTCATTTTTTTCTTCATCTGTTTCAAACGAGGCTACCTGGCTTGCCATAGGGCTGCGGATGTCCGGTGATTTAACAAAGAAGGCCTCATCGGCAGGAATAAGTTTACCCGGCTGGCTGTAATCAATTACCAGCCGGAAGGCTACATCGCGGTCGTCCAGAAATCCTGAATTAAGAAAGTTAACCATACAGTTCACATCATCAAACTTGTAAATCTTACCTTTCGTTGTAACCACTTCCGCTCCGAACTTTTTATCCATAATGGTCATCTTGCACAAGTGGCAGTTATCCTGACCGTAGTTGATGGGTTCCGGCTTAACCGAGCAGGCAGCCAAAGCGGTTGAAAAAATTAGCCATAGAATACCTGTTCTCATCTCACTTTTGCTTTCCGAATTTAAAAATTTCAAGGCCCAGTACCGCATACAACGCCAGGCCGATCACTAAAAAAATCCAGCCACCAACATCAGGCCCTGAAAACGCGGTAAAGTTCAACAACTGTTTGGTGCCAAGGAGAGGTGGCTGATAGGCCATGCCGGGCACGACTATGGGAGCCGTTGGATCAAGGTTATGGCCGTAGTCATAACCCCACAGGTAAAAATCCACCAGAGCAGCTATGCCCGTAGCGGATACTAAAACCACCAATGCTACAAGGGCAACCCGTCTGTTTATTAAGGCAGTAATTAATCCTGCACCGACCAGCGCCATAACGATGTATTTCATGTAACTGAATTCAGGGAACATGCTTACTTCGATGTGCTTCATACCGATGTAGTGGTTAAGCGCACTGATGATTTTTACATCGCCTGAAATGTTGTCTATCCAGATTTTCATTTCAAGGCCTTCGGGATATTGCGGTGCCCACATCAGGATTTGCCAGAGGGGAACAAACAGGGCACTGATCATGGCTAGCGAAGCCACAACAATAACTATCCGGGTAATCTTATTTAGTTTTTTCACTTGACAAGGGTGTTTTAATTAACCCTGGCCCCGCAGGGTAGCGGGGACCAGGGTCTTCAACCTGCAAACTATGGAATTGTACTGCCGCCAGCGCCACTATTTCTGGCTGGCAGTTTCTCCGGTTGAAAATTTCAGTGGCGTATTCGATCCGGCAGGCGACACGCGAGCATAACCTTGCATCTCCTGGTGCAATGCCGAGCAGAAGTCAGTGCAGTAGAACGGAATCACACCAGCCTTGAGCGGCTTCCACAACAGCGTTTGTGTTTCGCCAGGCATAATCAGTATCTCGGCATTGGTAGCACCTTTTATGGCAAAGCCGTGAGGTACATCCCAATCCTGCTCAAGATTCGTTACGTGGAAGTACACATTATCGCCTACGCGAATGCCTTCGATGTTATCGGGTGTTAAGTGCGACCGGATGGCCGTCATGTACACATGCACATCGTTACCTTTCCGCTCAACCCGCGCCATCTTTTCGCCCTTGGCAGCATAAGGGTGTTCGTTTTCCTCAATTTTGTAAATCTTCACCGACTTATCTTTAATTAAACTGGCCGGTAAGGCTTCAGCGTAGTGAGGCTCGCCAATAGTGGGGAAGTCGAGCAACAACTGCATTTTATCGCCATCAATAGAATACAACTGAGCGCTTTGTGTCAACTCCGGTCCGGTAGGCAGGTAACGGTCTTTGGTAATTTTATTATAGGCGATAACATACTTACCATGTGGTTTTTTGGTTGGACCGCCCGGTACGCACAAGTGGCCAATGGAATAATAGGTAGGTACACGATCAAGCACCTGAAGCGACTGCACATTCCACTTAACAATTTCGGATGAAACGAAGAAGGAGGTGTAGGCATTTCCGTTGGCATCAAACTCAGTATGCAATGGGCCCAGGCCGGGTTTTTTAACTTCGCCATGCAGAGCTGACTCATATTTAATGATTGGAATACCGGCAAAATCACCTTCATAATCTTTGTTGGCAATGGCTGTTTGTATCTTGCCGAATGAGAACACCGGCATAACAGCAGCCAGTTTACCGCTTCCTACAATGTATTCACCGCTTGGATCAACATCGCAGCCGTGAGGCGACTTGGGGCAAGGAATGAAATATACGATGTCTGGCAGTTCCATCACATCCAATACGGTTACCTCATTTAGAATGGTACTCGTGGCGCTATGGGTGCGCTCATCATAAATGTTATGGGCGTATTGAACTTTCTCCTTTTTGCCTTTACCGGCTGCAAGGTACTCTTCGGCCTTCTTCCAGTTTACAGCCATGATAAAGTCTTTATCATTGCGTGAAGCATTTACTTCAAGGAGTGTATATGCCTGCTCGGTATTGTAACATGAAAAGAAGAACCAACCGTGTGACGGACCTTTGCCGGCACGGCTCAGGTCATAGTTAAAACCGGGTGTGCGCAACTGAAACTCAATGTTCATACGGCCGGTTTCCGGATTAACTTTAATAAAGCTGATGGAACCCTTAAAGTTTTCTTTATAGGAACTAATGGGCACATCGCGATTATCGCCCAGCGGAACGCTGAAACGGGTACCGGCCACCACATATTCGGTGTTTTCCGTAATAAACGGTGATGAGTGGTTGCCACCGCTATTAGGTAATTCAATAATCTCGGCTGTGCGAAATGTAGTGAGATCTATTCTTGCTACCCGGGGTGTATTATTTGCATTACCAAATGCCCAACGGCCATCGTGCTCTCCATTGGTTGTGGAAAGTGCCGGGTGGTGCAAATCATCCCACGGAACAAAGCCATGCGAGGTATTCAGCATGGCCTTGGTTTCTTCACTGTAACCGTATCCGCTCTCGGGATTTACAGAAAACACAGGAATGTTCCTGAACAACCTACCGGATGGAAGTCCATAAACGGCCATCTGACCATTAAAGCCACCGGAGACGAAATTGTAAAACTCATCGTAATTGCCGGGGGCTACATATACTTTGGAAGCCGCATCGCCAGTGGTTACACCAACGGGACCTTTTGGCTTGCAGCTGTTCAGCGTATAGAGCGCTAAACTCAGGGCTATGAAAAAAATAAATCGGTTATGTTTCATTGCAGTATAGTTTAATAGGTTGAACTTATTTCTTATCAGGTGGAAGCAACACGCCATCAATCACATATACGGTTCCGTTGCTTGCGCTTACCGAACCGATAACGTTAACTCCGTTAATGGTAATTTTTCCGTCTGTTGATTTGTTCAGGGTAACATTCTGCAGGTTTACCTGGTTAAGGGTCATGCCATCCTGAATTTGGTCTTCGCGAATATTGCCTACATACACATGATATTCCAGAATGTTTTGCAACGTTTCCTTGTTTTCGGGTTTCACCAGGTTTTCAACCGTGCCGGCCGGCAATTTGGCAAATGCATCATCGGTAGGTGCAAACACGGTAAACGGTCCGGCATTGGAGAGCGCATCCACATAATTGGCGGCCTGTAGTGCAGCCACCAGGGTTTTGTGAACGTTGGAGTTCATGGCAATGCGTACAACATCGGGTGTGGATGTTTCATCTTTTACATTCGATTGTCCACCCGGCAGCGGAGCAGAGGTAACTTCGGCACTTCCGGAAGGCTGTTGCGTACAGGCCAGCAGAAGGATAACAGGAAGAAAGAACAGTTTTTTCATATATCGCTAGATTTAAGGTTTACTTCTCGCCATCGTTTTGCCTCATAAATTCCAGCACATCGCGTGCATCACCAATGGAAACATTCTGATTGGGCATGCGGGTTAAGCAGAGCTCAAGCAACTTCTGCGCTTCCGGATCCTGATCGAGCATCACATCCACATTGGTAATCATGTTCATGATCCACTCGGGCTTGCGCACCTTGGTAACCCCTTTCCATCCGGGGCCTACTACGCGTTGGTCGTCCAGTCGGTGACAGGCCTGGCATTTCATTTCATAAATGTCTTTCCCCCGTTTAATCCGCTCTTCATCCAACGGATTGTAAAGGGTTACGCTTTTTACCTGACCAATGCCTTTTGTGGGATCAACCACTTCCTCAACAGCACTTTTCTTCTTATCGCCTTCTTCAAATTTGGGTTTTTCGGGTGAACATGCTGCAAGGGTAATACCTGCAGCCATAATTAAGGTAAATTTTCTCATGGTTATTATTAGAATTTGGTTTGCAGTTGAAGCACAATAAAATCAGGTGCAAATTACCAGCCCTGCTCAATTCACTATATGATTGTAGTCATACCTCCGGTTTGATTTACGTCACACGAAAAAGCCCACTTACCGTGAAAAACTGAAGAATTTCAAAATCGTCTTAACAATGGGATATTCTACTGAAAATAGAAACTGACAAAAGTCAGTTTTTTCGATTCTCCTGCCGGGTAGGTGCTTCGGTTGTTTCTGCTTTTTGCTTGTCTTCAAAAAGCATTCTGACAGAGGGTGTATAGGTGTCATCGTACTGCCCGCTTTTCATGCTCCAGTAAAAAATAGCAAGGAATACCACCGCAATGGAGACGCTGATGAGAATAAGCAATATGATAATATTCATGCGTTTAGTGTTCTGGCGGCAACAAGGTTAACCGAAAGCGTTGTAAATACCACTATACTGATGCTGCTCAACGGCATTAGCACCGCGGCTATTAAAGGCGTGAGGTGCCCGGTAACGGCAAAGCTAAGGGCCACTGCATTATACAGAAACGAAAGCACAAAAGCCGATTTTACAATTGTGGTCGCTGATTTAGCCAACATCAGGTATTGATCCAGGCGGGCAAGCCTTTCACCTTGCAAAATTCCATCGCACGAGGGCGTGAAAACACCCGTATCATCGGTTACAGTAATGCCCACATCGGCCTGTTTCAATGCACCCGAATCGTTCAGACCATCGCCTAGCATCATTACCCTTCTGCCACTTTGCTGCAGGTCTTTTACAAAGTTCAATTTATCGTGAGGGTTCTGGGCGAACAATAATGTTGCTTCAGTTCCGAACAGGCTGATCATCCGCTCCTTATCCGATTCGTTATCGCCCGAAAGCATAGCCACCGTTCCACTCCACCGTTTAATCATCGGTTGCAGGTTTTCCCGAACCGATGTTTTGATCTCAAAGTATCCCCTCACTTCATGATTAATGGACACAAACACGTTTGATGACGAGTGATCGGACACATGGCCGGCACCGGTAAATTGGGCTGACCCGATCCGATAGGAATTGCCATGAATGGTGGCTTCAATGCCTTGTGAGGGAATCTCCTTAAAATCATGTACCTCGGCACTACCCCGTTGGGCTATTGACCGGTGAATGAGTGTGCTGTACGGATGGGTTGAAAAGCCACATAGCCGTTTGATGGCGGCCATTTCAGTATTACTCAGGTTACCTGTAAAACGGATATGCGGTTTAGAGCCATGCGTAAGCGTACCTGTTTTATCAAACACTAGTGCATCAATCCGTGCCATTTGTTCAATCACATCGGCATTCTTTAAATAGAAACCATGTCGGCCAAACTGCCGGAGCATGTTGCCATACGTAAAGGGAGCCGTTAGTGCAAGCGCGCAGGGACACGCCACCATAAGTACAGCGGTTACGATAAGCCAAACCTGTGATGAATCGGCAACATACCAATAGCCAGCTGTTACAAGGGCAATGCCTAATACAATCCACGTAAACCGTTGTGCAGCTTTATCAAGTATTCTGCGGTACCGGCTCTCATTCGACTTTTTAAAAATAGGATTGTTCCACAAACTGGTAAGATGGCTCTGCGATGTTTCTTTCTCTACGCGCAGCGTTACTGGCTGGCCGATCAACCGGCCGCCTGCATAAATCTGGCTTCCTGAAGTAATCTTCACCGGTCTTGATTCGCCTGTTACAAAGCTGTAATCCATGTATCCTTCTCCGGCAAGCAACACGCTGTCGGCCGGAACAACCTCCATGTTTCTGATTTTGATCGTGTCGCCTTTTTTCAACTCATAAATTACCACCGGCTTCCAGTCGTTTCCGGCCTGCATTTGAACAGCCAGCGGAAAATACGATTTGAAGTCGCGATCGAAGGCAAGGCTTTGATACGTTTTGCTTTGAAACCACCGGCCAATAAGAAGAAAAAAAACCAATCCGGTAAACGAATCGAAATACCCGGGCCCGTATCCCGAAAGGACTTCCCATAAACTCCGGCCAAATAAGGCGATCAGGCCCACCGCTATCGGAACATCAATGTTGATCTGTCGTTGCCTGAAACTTTTCCAGGCCGAAATAAGATAATCGGTATCGCTGTACAGAAGAACGGGGATTGATAAAGCCACATTTAACCAGGCGAAGATTTCTTTCAACGAATCTTCTCCCTGCAGACCCAGGTATTCCGGAAAACTGAACAGCATTACATTGCCAAAGCAAAATCCTGCGATGGCAAGTTTTGTGATGAGCTGTTTATCGGCAGCGAATATTCCTTTGGTCTTTTTATCTTCCTCGGTGTGGTCATCCAGCGTAATTACCGGTGCATACCCAACCGATGCCATGAGCGAGGCCAGCCGCCCAAGGGTAATTTTTCCGGGATGAAAGTCAACAACAACTTTCTTTCGTGCAAAATTTACTTCCGACCGGAATATACCCGGGTTTAACCGCTTAAGGTTTTCCAGCAACCAAATACAGGAAACACAGTGTATTGCCGGAACACTAAACTCTACCCTGGCAAATGCTTCAGAATTAAATGTTAACAACTTTTGCAGGATGGCGGGCTCATTCAGGTACGCATAGACCGATTCATCGATTGGCTGAGTAATCTGTATTCCGGGGTTTTGGTCGTAAGCATAGTATTCGCAAAGATTATTTGCGGAGAGAATCTCATACACCGTTTGGCAACCGGTACAGCAAAACGGCTTTTCATCCTTCCAAAGGAGGTCATCACAAGGCTGCCCGCAATGGTAGCATTGTACATCAACATCTACTTCATGCTGCAACTCCATGCGCTTATTTCTTCAGGGCATACGTCCAGATGGGGCAATCAACGTGGTTAACCACATCTTCGGCAACGCTGCCGCTCAGTATATGGGCCAGCCCTTTGCGGCCACGCGTACCCATAGCGATCATATCGGCATTGATGGAATGGGCATAGTTGATAATGCCCGACTCTTCAAACGGATCATTATAAATACTTATCGTAAAGTCTTTGAACATAAACCGCCTGGCGAACGTGTGAAGTCGCTCCGATGTTATCCGATCGGGGGTAAAGTTAGTAGGCGTGTTGATCCATACAATATGGATTTTGGCTTTAAAGAAATTCTGAAGGGCCTTTACCTTCATCACCAGGTCTTCCTGGGTTTCCGTATCCAGTGTATTCGGAAATACAATATTCTTAATGGAAGAAGCCTTTACGTATTTCTTAATAGCGATAACCGGAACTGGCGACCTGCGCACCACCTTTTCAGCATTGGAGCCAATTACCACTTCTTTAATACCCGATGCTCCTTTGGTGCCCATCACCACCAGGTCAATACCGCTATCCGTTACATAATCTGTTATCAGGCGTGATGGGGTTCCGAAAATCACCTGGCTGATCACGTTGATTCCGGCACCGTATTTACTTGTTAATTTCTTAAACTCCTTCTCAGCCTTCTGGCGAAGTTCTTTCAACAATGCCTCTTCGAACGACATGACCGGCATCAGCACCGAATCGTGCATCACCGGTAATTCAATAACGTGCACCAGGTGTACCTCACCTCCCGACTGTTCAGCAACATCAACCGCGAAGCGAAGGGCGTTTATAGCCTGCTCTGAAAAATCGCATGGAACAAGTATTTTTTTCATGGCGACAGGGTTTTGTGCTTCAAATATAAAGGGCAGGATATTCTAAGCCTTGTGACGCCCATCACGCACCCAACTGATTTATATCAGCAATAGGCCTATGCCAAATAAGGTAACAAATACCAATGTTGATAATGCTAATTGCCTAAGAAATGGATCTAAATTAGAAGGATCTTTCTTTTCAACCGCCATACCATTATAGATAAACAGAGGTAAAGTAACCAGAAACAGAAACTGCCAGGCTGAGGTAAACTCCAGCAAAGTATACAACGTTGCAGAAAAAATACCGCCCGCAAGCAGGGACCAATGATACCAGATTGCACCCCTTCGCCCAATCCTTACGGGTATTGAAAATTTTCCGGCTTTGCGGTCAGACTCAATATCGCGGATGTTATTCACATTGAGCACGCCCATCGAAAAAAAACCACAACTCAATGCGGGAAGTACCTGGAGCCATGCAAACTGATGGGTAAAGAGGTATACGGAGCCCATAACGCCTACAACCCCAAAAAAAATCAGAACGGCCAAATCGCCAAGTCCAGCATAACCATATGGTTTGTGTCCCACCGTGTATGCTATGGCAGCCAGAATACTAACCACACCCAGGCCGAAAAAAAACAACAGGGCAGTCCAGTTCCACCCGAAAGCAAGCCAGAGCAGTGTTACTCCGCTGGCCAGGCACAACGCAACAAACACCCCCATGGCAGTCCGCATCTGTGAAGGTGAAATAACGCCACTTTGCACAGTGCGGACTGGTCCCACCCGATGTTCGCTGTCGGCACCATGAACGGAATCACCATAGTCGTTAGACAGGTTGGAAAGAATCTGCAGAAAAACCGTGGTGATAATACACAGCAGGAAAATATCCCACCGGAAAGCATTCATGGATGCCGCGATAAAACCACCCATACCAATACAGGAAATCGCCAGGGGGAGCGTGCGCAACCGAAAAGCTTTTACCCAGGATTGAATCAGCTGTGCCAATTCTACTTTGTGATTTTATCCAATAATGCCCGATCCATCGGCTGCACGCCCGATTTAAAGAATTCTACCGTTTCACCATCCTCACTCACCAAATACTTGGCAAAATTCCAATCGGGTTTTTTACCGGTTTTGGACTGCAGCCAGGCATAGAGCGGATGTTGATCACTTCCTTTCACAGAAATTTTCTCGAACATCTGAAAGGTTACGCCATAATTCCGTTCGCAAAACGCGGCAATGTCTTTGTTAGATCCGGGTTCTTGCCATAAAAAATTGTTTGCCGGAAATCCGAGTACAGTCACTTTATCGCCATATTGTTCATGCAGTTTCTGTAAACCGGCATATTGCGGAGTCTTTCCGCATTTCGAAGCGGTGTTAACCAGCAGCAACTTTTTTCCTTTGTACGTTGAAAAATGTACCTCCCCGCCATCCAAACTCTTCAGGGTAAAATCATAAATTGATCCGGGCATGTTTTTAATCTCCTTGTCGGAATGCTTACGTGTAAAAAATGCACCTACGCCCATAACTCCAACCACCAGTACACCAAGCTTAATTAAGTTCATCAATAATCTGCGCATCGAGTGGCTTCACTTTTGAGCTGAAGAATTTAACTGTACCATCGGCTTTAACCAGGTACTTGCAGAAATTCCAGGTAGGCTCACTGCCGGTTTTTTCTTTCAACCACTTGTAGAGCGCGTGCTGATCATCGCCCTTTACAGAAATCTTTTCGAACATCTGAAATTTCACCCCGTAGTTCTTCTGGCAAAACTCGGCAATCTCGGCATTGCTGCCCGGTTCCTGGCTGCCAAAATTGTTTGCCGGAAAACCCAGCACCACCACTTTATCGCCATAGGTTTCGTGCAGTTTTTCCAGATCGGCATACTGTGGCGTGTACCCGCATTTCGAAGCCACATTTACAATAAGCAGGTTTTTGCCTTTGTATCTGGCAAAATCAATCGGTTCTCCATCAATAGAGTTCATCTTGAAATCATAAATGGAAAGATTGGTGGTGAAAGCAACCGCCATAATGGTTAGTATAATTTTCATTTTTTTTAACGATTTTAAGGTAAAACACCCTGAGGCAAACAAATGTTCAGGCCCTGAATTTACATTTTTTATAAACCTGTCGGGGCATAAACCCTGAAAATATAAACCGGCACTTTCTTGTAAAAGGTTTGTTTCTCCACCGCCATACCGTTACGAACAGCCACTTGCTGCGAGGGCAGGTTGGTTAATGAGATAATAGAAATCAGGGATTTTGCAAAGTGATTCTCAAATGCAAAGGTTTTACATTTAAAAGCCGCCTCAATCGCAAACCCCTGTTTCCAAAACTCAGGCAACAGCGAGTAGGCCACCTCAAGTTCCTCCCGGCCATCAACCTGCTGAACCAGCAGTCCTGCATGCCCGATCAACTCACCCGTGTCCTTTTTGATTAATGCATTCATTCCACCCCTACCTTCCCGATAGCGTAGCGCCTGGTTTTCATACCAGCGGGTACACTCCTCATCGGGTGTACCCATAGGTAGCGGCCAGTGGATATGGCTGCGCGCATCCTTAAAAAATTCAAGCCAACGGGTATAGTCTCCAGTCTGCACTTCACGAAACAGCAGGCGCTCAGTTTCCTGATGGGTTAATAAATACTTCATTGTTTTACATGCGCTCCGGCACGCTAATGCCCAACAGGGCCATAGCATGGCGTATTACCCGTGCCGTAACCTCCGACAAGGCGATACGAATGTGCAGTTTAGCAGGGTCGGTTTCATTAAATATCGGTACCGACTGGTAAAACTGGTTGTACGCTTTGGCCAGTTCATAACCATAGTTGGCTACGATGGCCGGTGAATAAGCTGCCGCTGCCTCTTTCACCTTTTCCGGGTACCGGCTTAGTACCTGGATAACCTCGCGCTCAGATGGTTCAAGTACTGCTTTCTGGTTTAGGGGGGAAACTTTAATTTTTAATTCGGAAGCTTTGCGCAAGATGGCTCTAATGCGGGCGTGGGTGTACTGAATAAACGGACCGGTAAAACCCTGCAACTGAATAGACTCATTGGGGTCGAACAGCATCCGTTTTTTCGGATCCACTTTGAGCAGGAAAAATTTAAGCGCACCCAGTCCAATCATTTCAAACAATTGCCGGGCTTCCTTATCAGTTAACCCTTCTATCTTACCCAGTTCGCGCGTCTGTTTTTCGGCTTCGGCAACCATTTCAGCCATCAGGTCATCGGCATCCACTACGGTGCCTTCGCGTGATTTCATTTTACCGGTAGGCAAATCAACCATACCGTACGAGAGGTGATAACATTTCTCAGCCCAGGCATATCCTAATTTTTTAAGGATAAGAAAAAGCACCTTGAAGTGGTACTCCTGTTCATTGCCAACGGTGTAAATCTGACATTCTATTTTCGGAAAATCGCGGAACCGCAGTATCGCGGTGCCAATATCCTGCGTAATATATACCGAGGTGCCATCGGCACGAAGCAATACCTTTTGGTCTAAACCG
>JBKBOE010000067.1:0-14774 GCA_046294915.1 Cyclobacteriaceae bacterium
TCGGCAGATAGCGGAGAGCCTGAAACAGCGCGAACCAACACAGCCGGTTTAAAGCGAAGCTGATCGGAAATCATAAACATGTACGAAGCAAAGCCATAGAAATGCTGGGTGTATAAGTCTACTTCACCGGTGCCGGAAGTGGATTCAAAATCAGTCGAGGCTTTTAATAAGCGTGGTACGGCCAGGCCTATAAAATACTTGTCGCCTTTCACCAGCACACCTGCACCAAACGTAGGTTTGGTGGTGTTTTGTACACCGCTAAAAACCGGATCGGTCGGATCGTAAGGGTTTAATTCGCTGTTATCACTCCGGTAGTTCATCATGCCGGCCTGCAGACCAAATGACAGGAGTGTGCCTTGATCAAGATTTATCTTGTAGGAATAGGCGGCCTGCACAAGTGTGTTTTTGTTTTCACCGATCTTATCCTGTGAAATAATCAATCCGATTCCCATCTTATCATCAGCCAGATTGGTATGCCCGGTTAAGGAAACGGTTGCCGGGCTGCCTTCAAATCCTGTCCATTGTTTACGAAAGCCCGTCATAACATTCAGGTATTTGTTCATACCGGCATAAGCGGGATTAATCAGGAAAGGATTGTTCAGGTATTGTGCATAGAGCGGATCAACCTGAGCCTTTGCTATGGGAGGGTATAACAGAACGAACAAAATGATGTAACGCAGTTTCATAATGTTAACGTTTTAGCGACAGAAACCCGGTTAGCTGTGGCCTTCCGCTGATTTCAATTTTGTAGAAGTAGGTACCTGAGGGTAACTCTTTTCCGGAATTGTTGAGACCTTCAAATCGCCTGTTGAGGTTATCATACCCTTCCACACTAAATACCAGGTCACCCCATCGGTTGTAAATACTAACCCGGTTGGCTGATTGTGGCAGGCCTTCAATGCGCAGGTATCGGTTGCCGGGTGTTCCAATGGGGGAAACGGCATTGTAAACTACTATGGAGGCTGAAACTTCTACATCAATAAAAATTTCCTGTTGTGAGCAGGCACCCAGTGCATCGCAGGCTTCAATACGCACCGAATCAATACCCACGTAAGTAATGCCGGTGTAGTCAATGCGAAGCGAAGCGGTCGTTGACGTTTTAATCAGTTCGGCAAATGCTCCGCTCACGGGTTGCCGGATAATTTTAAGGGAGTCGATCACCATATTATTTTCGGCATCGGAAATAATAGTCAGCAAATCAAGATCAATAACGGTTTGACCGCTGGTAGCGGATAAATTATCAGGAGTTATGACAGGCGGAGTGTTGGCGATACATTCAACTTCTACGGTTACCGTGTAATTACCGGGTGCGAGGTTAGTTAAATCTTCATCGGTTGATGTAAATCCGGAGGGACCGGTCCACATGTAGGTTACCGTTGTGGCTGCCGTGGTAACCGTTAAATCAATGGAACCGTTTCCCGGGTTGCCATTACAGTCGGTACTGTTAAAGACCTGGCTGGACAACGAAACCGTTGGAGTTGATATATCATTAACCACCGGTGAGCCGGGTACTCCCGGAAAACGGATAAACGAACATCCGTTCGACTGGTCAGTTACCCGGAAGCCGTATTTTCCGGGAGCTGCGTTACTTAAATCTTCGGTGTTGGCAATATCAATTAGTTGTTCATTATACCATGTAAAAGAAAATGGGCCGGTACCAACTGGTGTTAAGTTTATGGATCCCTGATCTTGCGTGCAGGAGGCATTGTCGGTTACGGTAAAGGTAGCCGAGGGCGGAACGGTAGTATTTGGAACTGTATAGGTATTGCTGGCGTAGTTGTTGGTGCAACCACTAATCAAATCATTCACATATAAATAATGATCGCCTGCAGTAAGGTTTGTTATGTCTTTGGTAAACTGTATTCCGGAGGGCGTAAACCAGGAGAAAGTGTAGGACCCGCTTCCTCCTGTAACATCAATGCTGATTGACCCGTTTGCCGGAGAACAGGTGGACTGTGGTACGATGCTGTTGGTGGTAACGGTAAGAAAAGGCGCCAAATTGGAGACACTAACACCCTGTTGGATAATACATCCAGAATCGATATCCCGTACCTCCACAATGTAATAACCGGACATTAAGTTACTAATGATGATATTAGTTGAATTTTCAAGCCGGGAATCTTCCGAGCCTGTGTAAATGTTTTTCCAACGTACCAGGAAATTATTTGGAGGGATGGCATCAAACACATTAACGGTTATGGAGCCGTTTGGCGCCACGCATGAAGTATTGTTTGTACTGCTGTATCCGCTAAACCTAAAGTCAGTACTGATTAAATCTATGGATGCATTATAGGTACAAGGTCCGTAACCTGTAACTTCCAGTTCGTAACGGCCCTGCTGCAGGTTGGCGAATGACCGGTTGAACGTGGGACTTGCGTCTGTTCCGTTATCTACAAGATTATATACATTATTATATTGGTCGAACCGGTACAGGTTATATTCGTAGGGTCCGGGCTCAAGCAGTGTTGCCGTAATTTCCCCATCGGCTGAAGAACAGGAACTGGGATCAAGGGCTGTGGTGAAAAGCGAGCCGGGGCATGAGTAAGGGCAATAATAACCCACCGTAAAATTTGCGGTTGCGAAGCATCCGGTATTATCCGTAACGGTTACCGTATAATCACCGGCTATAACGCCAATCAAATCTTCGGTTAGTGCAACAGTAGCACCTCCGCCATCGGTCCATTGGAAGGTATAAGGCGAAACCCCGCCTGTAACACCTATATGGATTTCGCCATCACTTCCAAATAAACAGGACTCATCCTGAACCGCTTCATTGGAAATAGAAATCGTGCCATCATCAAGCACCTTAAAGGATTCTTTAACCTTTTTTGTTTGCGCCTGGCTATTAAAAAAAACAGCAAACAAAAGAGCAGAGAATGTGATTAAAGACCAGAACTGCTTCATCCGCGATAAATTTCACGTCTAGAGTAAGCAGATTCTGGTAAATATGCAAGGAGCAGGCTTGTTAAGTTTATGGTTTCCTTCAGCAATATTCATCAAACACTTCTACCAGGTGCTCGCCAATCATTTGTGCATTACGACCTTCAATGTGGTGGCGCTCCACAAAGTGAACGAGTTCGCCATCTTTAAACAATGCAATGGAAGGCGAAGAGGGCGGATAGGGCAAGGTGTATTCTCGGGCACGGGCCACGGCTTCAATATCGGCACCGGCAAATACGGTGGTTAGCAGATCGGGCTTTTTGGGGCTGTTCTGCAGCGCCCATTTAATGCCGGGGCGAGCAGCACCTGCGGCACATCCGCATACAGAATTAAACACAAGCAACACGGTACCTTTGCTGTCGTTCAAGGTTTGGTCAACTTCGGCCGGGGTGCGTAACTCTTTAAATCCAACACTGGTCAGATCTTGGCGCATCGGGGCTACTAATGGTTCGGGGTACATAGGTTCGTTATTGATTTAGTGATTCGTTTATTTACGGATACTGCTGTTAACATTTTTAAAGAAAACCAAGTTCCAGTTTTGCGGCCTCGCTCATCATATCCTGCGAATAGGGCGGGTCAAAGGTAATCTCCACCTTCACATCGTTAACGCCTTCGATGGCTTTAATTTTCTGCTCTACTTCACCGGGAATAACTTCAGCCGAGGGGCAGGAGGGTGAAGTGAGGGTCATCAGTACGTAAACATTGTTGATGGGGTATACATTGATTTCGTAAATCAGCCCGAGTTCATAAATATCAACCGGTATTTCCGGATCATACACGCTTTTAATGGCGTTTATAACCTTCTCCCGAAGATTGGATATTTCGGTTTGCTGGACGTCTGTTTGATTTTCTTCCTTCATGCTTCCTGTCTGGTTTTAAAAGCCAGTGCGTAAAACTTCATTTGTTTAATCATGGCAGCAAAGCCATTGGAGCGCTGTGTGCCGATAAACCGGTCCATCCCGATTTTACGCATAAAGTATAAGTCAGCATTTATAATCGCTTCAGGAGTTTGACCGTTGAATATCCGTATCAGCAAACTAACCAGGCCTTTGGTAATGGCAGTATTGCTGTCGGCTTCAAAAAAAATTTTATCATCCTTTAACCGGGCGGTAAGCCAAACTTTCGACTGGCAACCTTTCACCAGGTTATCATCGGTTTTATATTGTTCGTTCATAACCGCCAGCTTTTGGCCCAACTCCATAATGTAGAACAAGGTCATCTCCATATCGCCATCCAATAGCGAGAATTCCTGTATGATCTCGTTTTGTATGTCAGCGATGGATTTCATTTCATAAAGTTGATAATACGATGCAAAGCGCCTGCCAGTTGGTCAATTTCATTTTTTGTATTATAAACAGCAAACGAAGCGCGCACGGTTCCTTCAATACCGAAACGGTCCATAAGCGGTTGGGTGCAATGGTGTCCTGTTCGAACAGCTATGCCTTTGGCATCGAGCATCTGGCCGATATCGAAGGGATGTATTCCATCGATAACAAAAGACAGCACACTAACCTTATGAGGTGCTGTACCGATGACTTTCACTCCGGCAAGCGCCTGCACTTTTTGGGTTGCGTATTCAAGCAATTCGTTTTCGTGAGCGGCAATGTTTTCTTTTCCGGTTTCGTTGATAAAGTTAATGGCGCTTTTCAAAGCAATCGTATCGGCAATGTTGGGGGTACCGGCTTCGAATTTGTAGGGCAGGTCGTTATAGGTTGTTTTTTTGAAGGTAACTTCTTTGATCATTTCACCTCCACCCTGATAGGGCGGCATTTTTTGAAGCAATTCTTTTTTGCCGTAAAGTACACCTGTTCCTGTGGGGCCGTACATTTTGTGCGATGAGAGGCAGTAGAAATCGCAATTAAGGTATTGAACATCAATGGGTAAATGTGCGCCCGCCTGGGCTCCGTCAATTAACACAACGGCACCAACAGCATGAGCAAGGTCTGTTATTTCTTTTACCGGATTAATGGTGCCCAAGCTATTGGATGCATGATTAACAGCTACCAGTTTGGTTTTTGATGAAAGCATTTTACGATAGGCCTCCAGGTCAAGTTCACCACTAACTGATACCGGAATAATTTTAAGAATGGCTTCCTTTTCTTCACAAACCAGTTGCCAGGGCACAATATTAGAATGGTGCTCAAGCCCGGAGATAATGACCTCATCGCCTTCTTTTAAAAATGTTCTTCCATAGGACGAAGCCACCAGGTTAATGGCCTCTGTTACCCCGCGAACAAAAATAATTTCTTCAGTTGAGGCAGCATTGATGAACGCGGCAACAGTTTGGCGGGTTTCTTCATACGCTTTTGTTGCTTGCTCTGCCAGGGTGTGTATGCCCCGGTGTATGTTGGCGTTGTAGCTGAGGTAGTACTCTGTTATAGCGTTAATCACCCGCAGCGGCTTCTGGCTGGTGGCGGCATTATCAAAATAGATCAGATCGAGGCCATTTACCTGCTGCTGAAGTATCGGAAACTGCTTCCGGATTTCTGCTATGTTGAAAGCTGTTGCTACCGGGCTATTCATACTCAGAAGGTTTTGTGCAGCCGTTCGCTGATCAGGCAGTCGATATAGTTTCTTAATACCGGGTTAGTAATGGTTTCCAGCAATTCGCTGGCAAATGCATAAAGCACCATAGCCCGTGCGGTTTCTTTACTGATGCCCCTTGAGCGGAGGTAGAAGATGGCCTCTTCATCCAATTGGCCGGTGGTGCATCCGTGTGAGCACTTCACATCATCGGCCCAGATTTCAAGCTGGGGCTTGGTGTTGATGGTGGCCTTATCGGAAAGCAGGATGTTTCGGTTCGACTGGAAAGCATTTGTCTTTTGTGCATCTGGCCGTACGAAAATCTTGCCATTGAATACCCCTTTGGCCTGGTCTTCCAGAATACCCTTATACAACTCATTACTAAATGAATTCGGCTTGCGGTGATCAACCACAGTATGATTATCGACCAACGTAGAATTGCAGAGGAGGTAAAGTCCATATAAATGACTATCGCAGTTCTCTCCGTCAATTGCCATTTGGGTATTGTTGCGGATAAACCTGCCATCCAAGGCAAATACATAATTGTTTATTTTACTGGCCTGATGTTGCCAGAATTGCGTGTGCCCGAAGTGATACCGTGCGCCTGTATCGGCCTGCAAGCTAAAGAAATCCAATGTTGCATGTTTTTCAACAAGTGCTTCGGTAACCACATTGGAGAAATGCGGGTGTGCCCCGGTTGAATCAAATTTTTCAATGACGGAAATTTTTGAGGAAGAGCCAACCAGAATCAGGTTTCTTGAAACCGTTTTTACTTCACCTGCCGATGCATCGTGTATGTGATGAATAACAATAGGGTCGGCCATTTCAGTGTGGTCAGGTACTTTAATAAAAATACCGTCCATCCAACCGGCTGTATTCCAGGCAACCAATGCATCCTGGCGGAAGTCGGCATACTGACTCAGATGTTTTACAATGTCCTGCTTGTTTTCAACCCATGCACGAAGCATGGATTTAACTTCAACCGATGTGTTCGTAACCGAAGAATGTTTTTCTGAAAACTGACCGTTAATCAATACAAGGCGATTGGTATCAACTCCCTGAATCGAGAAAGGAGTGAGGTCGTTAACGGCAGAGGGAGGATTGGTAATGATCGAAAAATCGAAAGTCTTTTCAAGAATACGGGTAATGGGTGTGTGCCTGTACTCCTCGTGTTTTGCATGGGGAAGTCCCATGTGCGTGAAAGCCTCAGCCGCTGTGGGGTTCACGATGCGCGAGGCAAGCCAAGCATTGGATATGACCGAGGAAATTGTTGCTGAAGATACCTGTGAGTTCATTGCTATTGTGCCAATTCAACGTCACTTTTTATCCAATCATAACCCTTAGCCTCAAGCTCAAGCGCCAGTTCTTTTCCGCCTGATTTTACAATTTTTCCTTTATACAGAACATGAACGAAATCAGGTATAATATAATCCAGCAATCGCTGGTAGTGTGTAACCACAATTATGGCGTTATTTTTCGAACGAAGTTTATTCACCCCGTTGGCTACGATTTTTAATGCATCAATGTCAAGGCCTGAATCGGTTTCATCAAGAATTGCCAGCCTGGGTTCCAGCATGGCCATCTGAAAAATTTCGTTGCGTTTTTTTTCGCCACCCGAAAAGCCTTCATTAAGTGATCGGTTTAGCAGGGATTGATCAATCTCTACCAGTTTCATTTTCTCCTTCATCTGGGTGAGAAAGGAAACGGCATCGAGTGTTTCCTGGCCACGGTGTTCACGCACCTGGTTTACAGCCGTTTTCATAAAATTGATGGTACTGATTCCCGGAATTTCAACCGGATATTGAAAAGCGAGGAATATTCCTTCGCGGGCGCGCTCATCGGGCTCCAGGTCAAGCAGGTTCTTGCCCAGGTAGTCAATTGTGCCTCCGGTAACTTCAAATTCTTCACGTCCTGCCAATACCGATGCCAGGGTGCTTTTGCCTGATCCATTGGGGCCCATTATAGCATGCACTTCACCCGCCTTTATATCCAGGCTAATCCCATTCAGGATTTGTTTTCCATCAATACATGCACTTAAATCTTTTATCGATAACATGCTGTTTACTTTTCAATTCATTAAAATTATGTTCAGTTAGCCAACACTGCCCTCAAGTGTTAGTGCAAGTAACTTCTGTGCTTCAACGGCAAACTCCATGGGCAATTGGTTCAACACTTCTTTTGCATAGCCGTTTACAATAAGTGCTACGGCTGATTCTTCATCAATACCCCGTTGGAGGCAATAAAAAATCTGATCTTCACCAATTTTTGAAGTGGTTGCTTCGTGCTCAACCTTCGCGGTGTTGTTCTCCACATCAATGTACGGGAAGGTGTGCGCGCCACATTTGTTTCCCATGAGTAGCGAATCGCACTGCGAAAAATTACGGGCATTTTCCGCACGTTTTAACACATGCACCTGTCCGCGATAGCTGTTTTGCGAATGACCTGCCGAAATGCCTTTTGAAACGATCCTTGATTTTGTGTTTCGCCCGATGTGAATCATTTTTGTGCCGGTATCGGCTTGCTGATAATTATTGGTTACGGCAACAGAATAGAATTCACCACTTGAGTTATCGCCTCGTAATACACATGAAGGGTATTTCCAGGTAATGGCCGAACCGGTTTCCACCTGGGTCCACGATACCTTTGAATGTTCACCTGCGCACAAAGCTCTTTTAGTAACGAAATTGTAAATCCCCCCTTTACCCTCCTTATCGCCCGGATACCAATTCTGAACGGTGGAATATTTAACATGGGCGTTTTTCATGGCATAAATCTCAACCACGGCTGCATGTAGCTGGTTTTCGTCTCGCTGCGGTGCGGTGCAGCCTTCCAGATAACTCACATACGAACCCTCATCGGCAACGATAAGGGTGCGTTCAAACTGGCCGGTATTGGCAGCGTTGATTCTGAAATATGTGGATAGCTCCATCGGGCATCGAACGCCTTTCGGGATATAGCAAAACGATCCATCGCTGAATACTGCTGAATTCAGGGCGGCAAAATAATTGTCGTTCATGGGCACAACGGAGCCGAGGTATTTTTTTACCAGTTCCGGATGTTCGCGTACGGCTTCGCTGAACGAACAAAAGATTATGCCCAGTTCGGCAAGCTTCTCTTTAAATGTGGTTGCTACCGAAACACTGTCTAACACAGCATCAACCGCTACACCGGTAAGGCGTTTTTGTTCAGTTAATGAAATTCCCAGCTTTTCGAAAGTCTTTAGTAACTCCGGGTCAACGTCTTCCAGGCTTTTTGGCATTACTTTTTGCTTTGGCGCAGCGTAGTAAATAATATCCTGGTAGTTTATTTCCGGGTAGGTAACATTGGACCATTTTGGCTCAGTCATCTTTATCCATTGCCGGAAAGCTTTCAATCGCCACTCCAGCAGCCATTCAGGTTCATTCTTTTTTGAACTTATAAACCTTACAATTTCCTCGTTTAGTCCCTTAGGAGCAGCCTCCATTTCTATATTGGAGGACCAACCATGCTCGTACTCCCTGGAGGTGAGCTCTTCAAGGACTTGGTTGTCTTTACTCATGGCGGATACCTTATTATTTAGACTGATTTCAAATAATGTCCAAAGATATAACAGAATTAGGGGAATTAGGTTCTTTTTGGCCACCTCACTTGACCTCATAGCTTTTTAGTCTTGAGATTTTGATTCGCTTTTGCGCTTAAAAACCTCTTTTTCAGGAAGATACAAGCTAATCCATCCTATTTTACCGATGTTTTCTCTTGCCCTTGGATAATCAAAATATCGGCTTATTAACCGGCAAACGAGTTACTACCTATCTTCTCCGAACTTTTTACAGGGATTCCTATATTTGAAAACAAACAATTGTTCGGATAAACCACGAAACCATGAAGGATTTTCCCTGGATCAAAAGCTACCCTAAAGGCATTCCTGCTGAAATTAACTTATACGATTATAACTCGGTTGTTGAGTTGTTTGAAGACTCGTTTACTAAGTATGCCAACCGGGTAGCCTATGAAAATATGGGCAAGCAATTAACCTACGCCCAGGTTGATGAACTGTCAAAGCATTTTGCAGCCTATCTCCAATCCCTTGGTTTGCAAAAGGGGGATCGCATAGCCATTCAAATGCCTAACCTTCTTCAATTTCCTGTAGCCTTTATCGGGGCCTTGCGGGCAGGTCTCATTGTAGTAAACACCAACCCTTTGTACACACCCCGGGAAATGGAACATCAGTTTAAAGATGCCGGTGCTAAAGCCATTGTTATTGTGGCGAACTTTGCCAACAACCTGGAGCAAATTATCAAGAACACTCAAATTAAGCATGTTATCGTTACTCAGCTTGGCGATATGCTGGGCGGAATAAAGGGACCTCTTGTAAACTTTGTTGTAAAGCGGATAAAGAAAATGGTACCCGCTTATCATCTGCCCGGTGCAGTATCTTTTAACCATGCACTAAAACAAGGCGCTTTGCTCATGCTGAATAAAGTTTCATTCTCATTAACCGATGTAGCTGTGCTGCAATACACCGGTGGCACAACCGGCCTCTCTAAAGGGGCCGCGTTAACGCACGCCAACCTGGTGGCTCATAACAGTATGATCACCGCATGGTTTAAGCCCTATCATGAGCAATCGGCCGAGCAGGATATTATCATCACAGCAATACCCATGTACCATATTTTTGCCCTTACTGTGAATGGTATTCTCAAACTCAGTGTAGGCGCTAAGAATGTTTTAATTACTAATCCGCGTGATATACCCGGATTTGTTAAGGAACTTAAAAAGCACAAATTCACCATCATTACGGGTGTTAACACATTATTCAACGGGCTGCTGAACAATCCTGATTTTAAAAATCTTGACTTTTCCAAACTTAAAGGAGCTGTGGGTGGCGGCATGGCCGTGCAGGATGTTGTGGCAAAAAAGTGGCAAGAGGTTACCGGCAAGCCACTGGTAGAAGGGTATGGTCTTAGCGAAACGTCACCCGTACTTTGTTGCAATCCGTTGGACGGTTCACACCGGCTTGGAACAATCGGACTGCCCATGCCCAGCACCGAAGTAGCTATTTTTGATGATGCGGGCAATCCGTTGCCACAGGGGCAAACCGGTGAAATATGTGCGCGGGGCCCGCAGGTATTTTCAGGATACTGGGAGAAGGATAACTCCGATGTGTTTTATCCGGGTGGCTGGTTTAAAACCGGGGATATTGGATTGATGGATGAGCAGGGATTTTTCAAAATTGTTGACCGTAAAAAGGATATGATCAAAGTTTCGGGCTTTAATGTTTACCCGAACGAAATTGAAAATGTTATTGCAGCCCACCCGAAAGTACTTGAAGTGGCTGCCATTGGTGTGCCCGATGAGCGGTCGGGCGAAGTAATCAAAGCTTTTGTGGTTAAGCGTGACCCAAGTCTTACCGAAGAAGAATTAAAGGACTACTGCCATAAAAACCTTACGAATTACAAAATACCACGCTACTTTGTTTTTCGTTCTGAATTACCAAAATCAAATGTTGGTAAAATCATGCGAAGGTTGCTCAGAGAGGAAGATTCCGCTAAGGCGGCATAATTAGTTCCTGCACGGTTATTTTTTTGCAATCCATAAGGCTATTTTTGCCATCATTTTTTTTATATGAAACATATTACACCCTTTACCTTTCTTAGTTTGGTCTTTGTGTTTGGATTATCCTTCTCTGAACGACACCCAGCTTACCTTAAGCCAACAGATTCACTTCAATACCCGCAGGAGAAACATTTTAAAAATCTCCGGCAACTTACCTTCGGTGGTGATAATGCCGAGGCGTACTGGAGTTTCAACGGTAAGATGCTTTCCTTTCAATCGAACAATAAAGCCTGGGGTTTATCGTGCGATCAGATTTTTTACCTGAATGTTGACGGCCCCGTGTTAAAGCCGGGCAAAAAACCACAGCTGATCAGTACGGGATTTGGCCGCACCACCTGCTCGTATTTTCTTCCGGGCGATAAGCGGATTCTTTATGCCTCTACCCACCTGGGTGGCACCGAATGCCCGCCTGATCCGGGTCGAACACCGGGTGGTAAATATTTGTGGCCGATTTATGACAGCTATGATGTGTTTGTTGCAGACCTGAAAGGAAAAATAAGGAAACAATTAACGAATTCACCCGGCTACGATGCCGAAGCCACGGTTTCCCCAAAAGGCGATAAGATTGTTTTTACCTCAACCCGTAATGGTGATCTTGATTTGTATGTTATGAATATTGACGGTTCGGGTGTAAAACAAATCACCACCGAATTGGGCTATGACGGAGGAGCTTTCTTCTCGCCCGATGGTTCTAAAATTGTTTTTCGGGCTTCACGTCCGAAAACAGACGAAGAAAAGCAAGAATACATTACGTACCTGAAACAGGGCCTTGTAGCACCTACAGCAATGGAAATTTTTGTGTGCAATGCCGATGGTTCAGACCTAAAGCAGGTTACCAACCTGGGCAAAGCTAACTGGGCTCCCTTTTACCACCCTTCCGGCAAGAAAATTATTTTCAGCTCTAACCACCACAGCCAGCGCGGCTTCCAATTCAATTTGTTTATGATTAATGAAGATGGTACAGGCCTTGAGCAAATTACCTACGACAAGGTTTTTGATTCTTTCCCTATGTTTTCGCCCGATGGCAAGCGCCTGGTTTTTTCAAGTAATCGCAATAACAATGGAACCCGCGATACTAACCTGTTTGTGGCCGAGTGGGTTGATTAGTTGGGTGGTGGGATTTAGTTTACTACTTTTGATATGCGATTTCTATAAGTTCCTTAATTTCTGATTTGCTATGATTGGTTTTTTTGAACACCAGTATTTATCCTACAAGAAAAATCATATCCGTAACCTGCTTGCTCTTGCCAATGCCGATGGACACATGCACACGAAGGAGGTAGAACTGCTGTACAAGATTGGCCAGCGATACGGACTCAAAGACTGGCAGGTAAAAAACCTGGTTGAGAGCAAAGAAAAATTTGAACTGAACGTGCCTGATAACTTCAACGACCGGATGAACCTTTTGTATGATCTTATTTTGATGGTGTATGCCGATGAAAAGGTTGAGAAGCGTGAGATTGAATTTTGCCAGGATGTTGCCAAACGCTTTGGAATGAAAAAGGAAATTGTTCCCTGGTTGCTTCAGGTATTTGAAAATGGTGCGCCTCCACCTCCTGACGAGTGGTCAGAAATAAAAAAAGAAGCGCAGGAGAAATACCTTGTAAAATAGAAAGGCTGAACTTAAAAAAAGATCCCCAGCCCAAAATAGCGGTCAACGATCAACACCGACAATCCGCCAAGCAAAATAGGGCAAACCCAGGTTATCATAATGGTCAGATACTTTCGGAAGAAGGAATTCATGTAGCCCGGGTTACCGTTCACCAACTCGGCATCCATGTTATGGATTTTCCATTTGTAGGTGATGAAAAGGCACATCAGGCAGCCACCAAGGGTTAAACTGATATCGCACATATCCGATACAAACGTCAGCCAATCCCGGTTAAGGTAAAACGGGAGTTTGTTCAAGGCCGGAACCATCCCCTGGCTCAGCATGGTGGGTAACCCCAGAACAAAAATCAGTAATGCGAGGAACCAGACCACGCGCTTTCGTTTGAATTTTTGCTGATCAACCAGGTAGGTAGTGGGAACCTCCAGAAGTGAAATGGTTGAAGTAAGAGCCGCAAAGCACAACAACAGGAAAAACGATCCTCCAATAACGCGTCCAAGAATGGGGCCCATATCCCGGAATACATCAGGTAAAACAATAAACACCAGCGCGGGTCCTTCCGTAGGTGAAATATTCTGGGAGAACACCATTGGGAAAATCATAAAGCCTGCCAGAAAAGCAACCATAGCATCGGCAAACGAAATGATGGCTGCCGACTTGATAACGTTTTGGGTTTTGCCCACGTATGAGCCATAAGTAATCAGGCAGCCCATTCCTAACGAAAGCGAAAAGAAGGCCTGTTTGAGGCCATCGTAAATGGTTTGAGCGCTAATCTCATCCAGTTCAGGTACCAGGTAGAACTGCACACCCTTCCACGCATTGGGTAAAGTAAGGCTGTATATGATCAGTAAAATGAGGATAGTATAAAGCGCAGGCATCATGATCTTATTTGCCGCCTCAACACCCTTTTGGATACCCCGCGAAACAATAATGGCTGTAATGACCATAAAGCCCAGTGAGAACCAGATGTTATCGCTGATGTCGTTTACGTAGTTTCCGAAAAATTTCCCGAAGTCGGCTTCGCCAAGCAAGTCCCCGAAAGAAATTTCCAGAAAATAGCCAAAAGCCCAGCCGGCAACCACATTATAAAAGGAGAGGATAAAAACACCCGCCAGTATACCGAACAGGCCAAGGTAGCCCCACCGCCTGCCACCCAGTTGAGTATACGAGCCATAGGCATCGCGGCCAGCCGAACGGCCGATAGCAATTTCACCTACCATTACCGGGAAACACAGTAAAAAGATGAAGATCAGGTATATGATCAGAAACGCTGCACCGCCATTCTGGCCGGCCAGGTAAGGGAATCTCCAGATGTTACCCAGGCCTACGGCTGATCCGGCTGCGGCTAAAATGAATCCAATACGGCTTGAGAAATTGCCTCTTAACTCCATGGGTTGGGTATGGTTGAATTTCGAAAAATAGACCTTAAACCTTAATTATCAAAAATGGGTTACCAGTGCAGTTAAGTTTGAATTGACTTTGACGACCTGCTTAAATTAAATTACTTTTACTGCCGCAGTTGGATATGGATGAATTCAGGAAACTAACCACGCAGGAGAAGGCTCTCCGCATTAACCTCAGAAAAGATATCTATGGTGCTTTTGCCGAGATCGGGGCAGGGCAGGAAGTAGCAGCCAACTTTTTTAAAGCCGGGGGTGCATCGGGCACCATTGCCAAAACCATCTCGGCATACGACATGAAGTTTAGCGATGCCATTTACGGGTATTGTGAGCGCTATGTGTGTGAAGAGCGCCTTTTTAAAATGCTGGATCATGAGTATGATTTGCTTGGCGAGCGCCTTCCGCATCGTATTAATGATACACGTTTCTTTGCCTTTGCCGATACGGTTGAGGTTTTGAATTTTGAGCGTACCAACCAGGCGCACGGCTGGATTGGCTTCCGGTTTCAATTGCGCCCTGAAGCTGAACCTAACGATTGCATTATTCATGTAAAAATGCATGACAATGACCCGTTGCAGCAACAGGCTGCTTTGGGCATTGTTGGCGTAAACATGATTTACGGGTGTTCTTTTATTTCAGACCCTGAGCAAATCCTGATGTCGCTGATGGACGGATTAACCACCCGAAGGATTGAAATTGATATGTTC
>JBKBOE010000068.1:0-14602 GCA_046294915.1 Cyclobacteriaceae bacterium
CGGCAATTAGTCCATGCTCTCCTGACTTGTCAACAAAGAATATAATACCCCCTTCATATTCCTGTCCAACTTTGAATTTTGGTTCGTCACAACTAATGGTGGCGAATACTACGATTACTACTATTGATAGTCTCATTTGCTATTGCTGCCAACAATTAACCTCATCCATTAAATATATTCCTCCTATCTCAATAATTCAAGCAAAAAACATCAGCGTTGTTTTCCAAACACCCATCCGCCCATAACCACCACCAAAACTGCACTGATCCAAACCATACTGGTGAAATGACTTTCCGCAAACAACCCAAACGAAATAAACGCCTTATCAACCTGGTTAAATCCGATAATCACCACACTACCGAAAATCAATAGCAGTACGATATTATAAAGCCATCCATGCCGGTGCGCAGAAGCCATTAACGCCCGGTGGTTGCTTAACCGGATGAGCAACGCTACCAGCAACGGTAAGATCAATCCGTTGAGTGCCTGCACCGCCAAAATTACCGGTATCGGCTTTACGCCACTAATGCCGAATGAAAACCCTACGAGCAACACGATACCCCACACCCACCGCAGTTTGCGCTGATCGTCCCAGTCAAAAATAGTTGAAGCAATAAGGGAGGAGGCATACGGTGCGGTGATGGATGAAGAAAAGCCGGCTGCAAACAAGCCTACTCCCAAAGCCAACGACCCTACCGGTCCGAGTTTATCGCGAAGTGATTCTGCCAATTCCGGAAAAGAAGAGAACGCCTGCACGGATGTACCTGCAACCAAAATAGCTGCCGTAATCATTCCGCCAACAAGAACCGACACGGTTAGCCCTGTGCGCATCAGCGGAATGGTTTTGCCTTTGCTGATGCCCGTACCCAAAAAAATATTGTACGGCACAATGGTCGTTCCTACCAAACCGAGTATGAGCAAGGCACTTCCGGATGGAAACGTTGGCACAACCGCCTGTTTAAGTACATCACTGACTGAAAACGGTTGTTGCAGGGCGAGCATAAAAAATGCAACGCCCATTAATCCAACCAGGGCCGTCATGAGCCATGAAATCACCTCGCGTTTGTTGGTGTACAGCACAACAAAGGCCACTGCAGCAATTAAAACGGTGAGTATGTTGGTGTTTACCTTGCTGAGAAGGTTTAGGCCGGCCACAGCGCCCAGCATATTGCCGGCTTCATAAGCCGCACAACCCAACATAACCGTTACACCCACCAACACCATCAAGGCTTTGCCCCACCGGCTGCCAAAACATTTTTGAGAGGCCTCTCCGAGATTTAACCCGCTGCTGATAACGATGCGGGCCGAAACTTCCTGCAGCACCAAACAACCCAATGTACCTAACGCTACCGCCCACAATAACCTGAGTTGATGTGTGGCCCCTGCCGAAATGGCCGTGGTAATGGTTCCGGGCCCGATAAATGCAGCCGATATTACTGAGTAAAGAATGACACTGGAAATTCTGGATGGCGGGCGCATTACCTTATCGGCTTGTGCTTGCTGCTACAACACATTGTTCAACTGCTCCTTAATTTTTTCCAGCTCCTCTTTCATCGCCACCACATGCTTTTGTATTTCTGCATCATTGGCTTTGCTGCCAATGGTGTTAATCTCCCTGCCGATTTCCTGCGCAATAAACCCAAGTTTCTTACCGCTCGATGGTTTCTCAGCTAAAACCTGCAGAAAATAATTAAGGTGAGTGACCAACCGTACACGTTCTTCGTGAATATCAAATTTCTCGGCATAATAAATAATCTCCTGCTCCAGCCGGTTTACATCGTATCCTTCCTCGCCAAAATAACTCACAATGTTAGCTTTTAACTTCTCCCTGATCTTCTCAATCCGTTTGCGGTCAAGCTCTTCAACCCGGTTAAGTGCTGCAGCAATGGCTTTGCAGTATTGACTCAGGTGAGTTTCCAGTACTTTTCCTTCGGTTATCCGAAACTTATCGCAGCGATCCAAAGCGTCTTCAATCGACTTCCTTACTATTCGCCAGTCGTCTTCACTGGCGCCCTCTGCCTGCTTATTCTGCATAACATCGGGCGAAGAAAGCGCCAGTTGAAACAGGTTTTCATAGGAGGCCATTGCCCGATCGGCCAGTTTCTTTAACTGGGTATAATAGTGCATAAACAAGGCTTCGTTATAGGTCTGCCTTATTTCTGTTGCGCCTGTCTGCTGAAACTCTACGGAAAGGCTCACTTTCCCCCGCTCGAGTTTTTCACTTATCAGGTTTCTGATTTCCAGTTCCTTTTCAGAAAAGGATTTTGGCAAACGGATGCTCATGTCAAGAAATTTTGAATTCAGGCTTTTCACTTCGGCCTGTACCTGCACGCGGCCATCATCATGGCTAACGCTTCCGTAGCCGGTCATTGATTTGATCATGACGGAAAGATTTACGAAACAAGATACACGAAATACCGTTTAGAAATCGAATCCGAGGGTAAGCATAAACCGCGGGTTACCCACCCGGTAGTTCTCCACCGGCCAGGCAAGGTCAAATTTCATATAATACCCCAGCATCACGGTGCGCATCCCAAAACCGTAACTGTATAACCACGGATTAAGGTAATTCTTAATATCAATGTCAAAGCTGCCGTCTTTAATACGCCTGAAGCTTACACTGTTGTTGGAGTTGAACGGGGGTTTGCCCGACCAACTGCTGCCGATATCATAAAACCCGATGAACTGCATGTTGCTGAAAAATTTGGAACTGATGGGTGCAGATGACAGCACCCGAAAAAGAGGCACTCTTAGCTCAGCATTCAGCAGCAACACATTATTACCAAACAGTGTGGCATAGTCGAATCCGCGCAGGTTGGTGGCAAACTCTGCAAACAACAGGTCGGTGTTCTGTGACTGTGACCCTAGAGGATTTTGTTCGCCAGTACTGGTTGAGCCGTCCAGATAAATCCGGTTAAACGCCCAGTTATCCATTCCTCCCAGCAGGTAGTGCTTAGGTTTCTTGCCGTAAAACGTTCCGCCAAAGCCGCGCACTGCCAATACAATTTCTTTATAGATTTTTTGATAATGACGGATATCGGCCGACACCTGGCTAAAGCTGTTATTGCTGTTATCGAGTGCTTCCCAATGGGTATAGGTAACTTTACCCCGGGTACCTTCAATAATATTGATGGCAACTGAAACCGAGTTATCATAAACAAGTTCAGACTTTACACCGGCAAACAACTCCGATGTTGGAGTGGCCGAAGGGGGTGCTGTTGGAAAATTGGTTTCGCCCAAATCAACAGCCGTAGTTAGCGCGCCAAAGGGCTTTAGGGTTAACCGGATCCGGTCAGACACCGGCATAGCAGCACCCACTTCCAGTTTATTCAGTGAATAATGGTATATATTTTCTCCGGAATACGGTTCCCAGCGTATGCCTTTCCGGTCGAACCGCGCACTGAGGTCAATAAAGGCCGGCAGATATTGAAACTCACCGTACACATCGCCATTTCGCAGATCAAAGCTGGTCATTAAGCCGCCATAAATGCGGTAATTCTCCAGCATATCATTCATCTGAATTTCCATGAGCAAACCAAAGCCGCGCAGCGGGTCAATCACTGCTGAGGTTACCATGCTTTCCCTGCCAAACTTGCTTTCGTATGGAAATGGTCCCATAATCCGGTTCCTATCGCGGGCCTTCATGTACCGGTTAAGAAAATTTTCAGAGGGCTGCGGTTGTTTGCTTACGTCATCTTCAAATACATAATTGTCAGTATTGATCACCGGGTCCTGCTTCACCTTAACCGTATCGGCCTTTGCTAACATGGCCGAGTCAAGGGTTATTTTTGCCGTGTCGCGTATTACGGTGGCAGAATCCTTCACCAAAGTTGTATCGTCTTTGACCTGGGCCTCTTTCAAACGTGCATTCAACAGGTCTTTAATCGTCATGTTTGTATTCTCCTCTTGTCGTTTCCGTTCACGAATAACACGTGCCTGTTGCAACTCCTTCCTTCGTGTGGCGGGCGTAAATACGTTTCGATTCAAATTAAAATTAGGCTCAATAAAAATGTCATCACGCAGCCGCTTTTGTGTTACCATGGCGAGCATATTGCGCTCTACATTAAAATCATAGTCTTTTATACTTGACGAATAGTTGGTAACCTGGGTATAAATGCCGGTGCTTCTTTCGAACTTAAACAGGTTTATAATGCCGCGCTGATCGCTAAGGTAATAATAGATGTCATCGTTGATGGCAAAAGGCGCATAATCCTTACTTAACGTGTTGGTAACCCTGGCCACCACCTGATTGGTAGTGTCCAGGTCAAATACAAAAAGGTTGTAATTATCTGTCAGGTCGCCCAGCGTTGGTCTCGTCCGGATGCGGAGTGTATCACTTACGCGGTTTGAACTCCATACAATACGGTTTGTGCCCGGTATAAAACTGGGATCCAGGTCGTCATACAAGTCATTTGTTAACCTCCGAATACGGTCTCTGCGTGTGCTCAGTAAAAACAAATCATTCTGGCCTTCGAAATCAGCACTGAGAATAGCCAGCCTTCCGTTTCCAGAAAAGTTTATGCTGCGTATATTATTGAACCGGTCTAACTCGCGTGGAAGTTTAGTGCGTGTATTCAAATCGTAAAGCCAAAAAGTGTATTCTCCGCGCTTCACGGCAACCACGCCCAACGTATTTGCATCGGCCCAGCTCATGATGGGCAACCGGTTATCAACACGCTGCCCGATAACCCGGCTTCCTCCGGTTAAGATGGTCGTTTCCCTGCCGCTTTCCAGCGAACGCACTTTTACCGAATACGAGCCGCGGTCATTCTCGGCATAAGCCAGATAACGGCCATCCGGACTAATTTTTAGCGTGGTGAATTCTGTGTACCGGTTGTGCGGTGCACGGAATTTTGTGGAGTCGGCCTGCTTTACGTAGGACTTGCTTACCGAACTTTCCATCTGTGCATAGTACTGGTACCACTCCTCTACCAGCCGGGTATACGGCACACCAAGGGTAATCAAAATGCTCTTTTCTTCATTTCGGGTTATCCGCGTATAATTCAGAATATTGGCAATACTGCTTTTCCCATAGCGCTCTACAATAAAATTCCAGGCAGCTTGGCCAATAAGGGCAGCTTCTTTATCAGAAAACTTACTTAGTTTCCTCACATTTTTTGTAGCCACAATTTGCCTGACATAGTCATCCATCTCAACCGTCCAACCTCTTGCCACGTACATAGCTACTCCACTCACAAACCATTCGGGCAGGTTCATAAGGATGGCGCTCTGAAAAATGTCCCTCAGGCTGCCGCCATACATCATTTCATTCACCAGCATTGAAGTTATGCTAAAGAGTAGCTCGTCTTTAAATTCCTGAGCTGTACCCAAGTGGGCTACTTCAACGTATGGCTTAATGAAATCAATCTCACCATTAATATTATAGAAGGTGTGGTTTAGCCCTACATTACTCTGCCGTAAATCGGCCATGGAGTTGTATATAAAAACTTTGGCTTTATAATAAGGAGCATAGCCAATCAGGTCAGTAACCCGGTCGAATTCTGATTCCAGGTATTGCAGAGCCTGCGTAGCGATGTCCCTGCGGCCATCGTAATAGTATATATCAAAATTTTCACCGGTTAGGAATTGCCAATCAAAACTCCGGTATTGAATGCGGTTCTTGCCAAAAACCTCACGGGCCTGCTGTGCCCGGCTTTGAAATCCCACTGCAAGTACCCACACAAAGCAAATCGCAATAACTTTCGTCATATCACATTCCTGGCAGACTTCCAATATACTGATTTATAACGTTGAATATCCACCTCATTGTTCAATGGTTGGCCATTTTCAAGCCAGCAAACCAAATGGTTTGCAAAATACGGTGCAAGGCTTACTCCTTTAGTCCCAAAGCCGTTAAAAATAACCAATCTGCTAAGCTCCGGATGGGCGCCCAGGATCGGCCTGCGGTCGGGTACCGTTGGGCGAAATCCCCATAATTGTTCCACCACCTGGTAAGGAAACCGGATCAGGGATTCAAGCCCGGCTGTCAACTCCTGCCAGGCCGCCAGTGTTGGACCGGCCGTTTTATCAAATCGGTTGTAGGTAGCACCCGCTTTCCATACGCCCGGAACAACATACACACCCCGGTTATAAATTCGGGGCACAACCGCATCCGTCTTCAATTGAAGCACTTCGCCTTTTAACGGCTCTACAGGAAGCCAAGAGAAAAATTTGTTAAAATTGGCAGATGTACCTTCGCAAAAAATAATTTTGTTAGCCTTAAGTCCACGGTATTCCACACCATCACGATCAACCATCAATTCGTTACCATATAAATTTTCTTCAATGAAAGTTCCCTGGCTTTGAATGAATGCACGCACAGCCGACAAAAACCGGGAAGTGTCAAGGTATCCGCTCTGCTTCACCAGCAAACCGCCAAATGGATTAGCTACCTGCTCCTCAAAAGTGGGTGAATTAAAAACTTCCACATGCGATGCAAAGGGGCTTTCGGTGCTTTTACTTATCCATTCATTTTGTTCACCAGCCGAAATAAACGGGCGATAGACAGGCATTGGAAAGAAAAACTGGTCTTTGGTCAGGCGCTCAACCTCCTTATAGAAGGTATGGAGGTAAGGAAATAATGTATCGGCCTGCCACGTTAAGGAAAGTTTTTTTCCGGTTACCGGATTAAAAAGCCCGGCCGCTACACGCGATGCCGACTCGAGTGCCGGTGCCGAAAATACGGCTATACTTTTCTTGCGCTGCAACAGGTGCACAGCCAGGCAGGAACCGGCCAATCCCTGGCCAACAAGAATATAATCAACTACTTTCGCATTCATGATTAATCCGAGCCGGAAATCCCAAATGCCAAAAATCCGGATTATTTTTGGATTATGCTTCACATCAAAAGCTTCACTTTCAACCCGTTTGCCGAAAACACATTTGTGGTTTATGATGAAACGAATGCCGCAATCATTATTGACCCCGGTTGCTGCAACCGGAGTGAAGAAGAGTTGCTGGCAAACTATATCAAAGAGAACGCATTAACAGTTACTAAGCTGATTAGCACCCACTGTCATATCGATCATGTTTTAGGCAATGCCTTTGTAAAGTCTGCCTACAACGTTCCTTATCTTATCCATTCATACGAAGAACCCGTGCTTAAAGCGGTGAAAGCCTATGCCCCGAATTATGGATTTCCGCAATACCACGAAATATTGCCCGATGGTTTTCTTGCCGATGGGGATTTCATTACAGCAGGCAGCAATCAATTTCAAATACGGTTTGTTCCCGGTCACAGCCCCGGTCACATTGCATTATATAACCCGGACTACAAAGCTCTCATTGGTGGTGATGTGCTCTTTCAAAACAGCATCGGAAGAACCGATTTACCCGGAGGCGACTACGATACGCTCATCGAAAGTATCCATACTAAACTCTTCACCCTGCCTGATGAAGTAACGGTGTACTGCGGGCATGGGCCTGCAACCACCATCGGGTATGAAAAAAGAAACAATCCATTTTGTGCTCTGGCCGGATAACCTCACATGAAGCGACATATCCCAAACCTGTTAACGCTGTGTAACCTCCTTTGCGGATGCATCGGCATAGTGTTTATCCTCAAAAATAACCCAACGCCAATCGCCTACCTGGTATGGGCCGCATGCCTGTTCGACTTCCTTGACGGATTTAGCGCACGACTGCTTAAAACGCATTCACCTATTGGCAAAGAACTTGATTCACTGGCCGATGTGGTGAGTTTTGGCGTATTGCCCGCATTGGTTCTCGTTAAATTATGGCCTGCTTCTTTACCGGAATGGACGGCCTGCTTTGCCTTTGCTGTAACTGCATGCTCAGCGCTCAGGCTCGCCATTTTCAATGTAGATGAAACTCAGAAAGAATCATTCCGCGGATTACCCACACCGGCCAACGCAATATTGCTCACTTCTATTCCACTGTTGCCCGATTCTATTCTGGCAAACCTGCAACAACCGGTTCCACTACTTGCCATTACGGCTGTTTCTTCATGGCTGCTGGTATCCCCTATTGAACTGTTTGCATTGAAATTCAAGTCATTTGCCTGGAAAGGCAACGAAGTTCGGTTTACTTTTCTGCTGATGGCCGTATTACTTCTGGCATGGATTAAAGTAGTGGCCATTCCGCTTATTATACTACTGTATATTGCCCTTTCGTTATTATCAAGGTTCGTTTTAAAGTAGAATCGACTCGCAGTGCCGGAGATTTTCTCTTTCATTCCATTCCTTTCCAGAAAGGGTATTGCAACTTTAACCCTTCTGGCACTGGTGCTTTTATCGGCCGGCCAGCCCTCTGTATTGCATTCGGGTAAATGGTATAAACTGGCTGTAAAGCAACACGGGGTTTATCGCATCGATTTCAATTTGTTCAGGAAAATGGGGTTCGACCCTAAAACCGACCCGCGCAAAATCAGGATGTACGGCAGCGGCAGTGGCATGCTGCCGCAGGCAAATAACGCCCCCCGACCTGTTGATTTGACCGAGCTCGCCCTATTTATTCAGGGTGAAGAGGACGGAATTTTTAATTCGCAGGATTTCATCCTGTTTTATGCCGAAGGTCCAGACAAAATTGACTTTAACCTGCAAAAAGAAATTTTTCAATACGAAAAAAATATATATGCCGACCAGAATTTCTATTTCATCACCATTGGTCAGGCTAATGGTAAACGTATTCAAACCGTTAGTAATTCCGGAACAGGTTTTCCGGCAGTTACTACGTTCGAAAATTTTGTGTACCATGAAATTAATCAGCATAACGAACTGAAATCAGGCCGCGAATGGTTTGGTGAGCGGTTTGATCTGAGTACGGAAGTAACCCTATCCATAAGTTTGCCCGATGTAGTTCCCGACACACCTATAAAAATCGTATCGGATGTAATGGCTCAATCCTTCGATAACACTTCGTTCAATCTGTTTTTGAACGGTGTACAAATCGGGCAGCAACCGGTTGCCGCAATTCCCAATACTCAATATGGAATAAAAGGCCGGCATAGCCGTGATACATTAACCGTGAATTCCTCAGCGGCATTAGCCACCGGAAAACAAAAACAGGAATTGCGGTATCAGTACATCAAAAGCCCCACGGTGCGTTCCATCGGGTATCTTGATTTCTGCCTGGTACAGGCCACGCAACAACTCAGGTTAACGGGGCAGCAAACTTCCTTTCGTTCGCTGGCAAGTTTACAGCAGCCTGTTTCACACTACGAAATCAGTAACACCACGGCAGCAGCCCGCATCTGGAACATTACCGATCCGGTAAACCCGGTACTTCAAACAGCTGCATTCCAATCGAACAAAACATCCTTCTCTGCTCCTTCTACCAGCCTGATGCATTACGTGGTTTTTTTGCCGAATGCTCCCGCTCCGGAACTGCTGGGTATAGTCGCCAATCAAAACCTGCGAGAGTCAACAACCCCGAATCTCTTAATTGTTACTCACCCTGATTTCAGACCCGAAGCACAACGACTGGCTAACCATCGGATGACCGTTAACGGCTGGTCAACACAGGTAGTAACTACCCATGAAATCTTTAATGAATTTTCAGGTGGCAGGCAGGATGTTACCGCAATACGCGACTTTGCCAAACACTTAAACGATAAAACACCCGGCTCATTAAAGGCTTTGCTTCTTTTTGGTAAGTGTTCATACGATTATAAAAACATTTTAGCCAATAACAAGAACTTCGTACCCACTTATGAATCGCGGAATTCGCTCCACCCGTTACTCACCTATTCTTCGGATGATTATTTTACTTTTCTTGAAAACCATGAAGGCGAGTGGTCTGAAGATCCTCCGGTGAACCACAGCATGGATATTGGTGTTGGGCGGTTGCCTGCAAAAAGCCTTGCCGAAGCCAAAACTATGGTTGACAAAATAATCGGTTATGATACCGATCTGAAACAAGCTGGACCCTGGCGTAAAAACATTGTATTTGTAGCCGATGACGGTGATTTCAACATTCACAACAACCAAGCCGATCAGCTTGCCGAAGAAATTGAAAACAATTTTGCATTTATCAATCCGCGAAAAATTTACCTCGATGCTTATCCCCAACCTGCCGGGGCCTCAGGGCAAACATCGCCTGAAACCAGGGCTGCTGTTGAAAAAGCATTTTACGATGGCGCACTCATTATTAATTATACAGGGCATGGCGGTGAGCGACAATGGGCACAGGAAAGAATTTTTGACGACCCGCTGATCGTTTCTCTTCAAAACAAACGGCTTCCTCTGTTGCTTACAGCAACCTGCGAGTTTGGCCGCCAGGATGACCCGCTGTTTCTTTCTGGTGGAGAACTGTGCATCCTCCAAAAGAATGGAGGAGCCATAGCATTAGTGACAACAGCCCGCCCCGTGAGTTCCAGCACCAATTTTGCATTGAACCAGGCATTTTATGAAGCGCTGTTCCAGCAGGTTGGTGGTGCCTATCCTGAAATCGGGGATGTTTTCCGCAGAACAAAAAATAATAGCCTGAGCGGAGTAAGCAACCGCAATTTTTCGCTCATCGGTGATCCATCCATGCACCTGGCAATGCCTGAACTTCAAATTCAGGTTGAGGAAATAAAAACACAATTTGATAGTGATACGTTGAGAGCACTCTCGCTGGTAACCGTTTCCGGAAAAATTACAGACCACACCAACACCCTAAGCTCCTCATTTAACGGAACACTTCATGCAACACTTTTTGATAAAGAAACCACCTTTATCACACTGGGCAACGAAAATTCACCATTTACTTATACACAATGGTATAACACATTATTTCGCGGACATGCGCGTGTTGAAAATGGCCTTTTCAGCTTTCAGTTTGTTATGCCAAAAAATATCGCCTATACCGTAGGCATTGGCAAACTAAGTGTATATGCTCAGCACGATAATCAGCTTACCGATGCATCGGGTTACTCAAAAGATTTTAAGATCGGGTTAAGCGAGCCGGGTGCCCCGGATGATAACATTCCTCCTGTTATCCGGTTGTTTGTCGGTGACACAACATTCATTAACGGAGGCATTGCCTCATCCACAACCAAATTAATCGCCAGGCTTAGCGATGAAAGTGGAATTAATATTTCAGCTTATGGAATCGGTAACAGCATTGTGGCTACGCTAAATGATAGTCAAACTTTTATCCTTAATGATTATTTCGTAGCCGATGAAAACGATTATACAAAGGGCACTGTCGATTTTCCGTTAACTGATCTGAAGCCCGGCAAACATACTCTCACACTCAAAGCATGGGATGTTTACAACAATCCATCGCAAGCCTCAGTTGATTTTGTGATTCGTGGCGATGAACTTGTTATTGAATCATTCGGTAATTATCCCAATCCGTTCAGGGAATTCACAAAACTGTACTTTACCCACAACCGAAGCGGTGATGATCTGGATGGAACCCTGGGCATCTATGATCATACCGGACGGGAGATCAAACGAATCGATTTCCGGGTGCCTGAAAGCACGTATCAGATTGACCTTCTTGAGTTAACCCGGAATGAGGAGCCTATAAAAAATCTTTCAGCCGGTTTATACTTTGCGCGGCTGGCCGTTCGTTCCCTTACCAATGGCTCTAAAAATGAGCGGGTTACAAAATTTATTGTCCTGAATTAACTATCTTTGAACCTTTGAAACCTAAAAGATGAAGGTTTTTTCCATACTATCGCTTCTTTCTGTAAGCCTTGTTATTTCGGTTACACACGCTCAGCAATCTGGAGTTGTAACAGGTGCCGATACAACCTTTCGGGTCATTACAACAGCAGTGCCCTTTCTAACCATTAGCCCCGATGCTCGCAATGCAGCGATGGGCGATGTAGGGGTTGCTACATCACCGGATGCCAACTCAGCGTATTGGAATCCTGCCAAACTTGTTTTTATAGATAAGGCGTATGGCGGGGCAATCTCTTACACTCCATGGCTCGGTAAGATTATCAACGATATGTGGATCTCCTACCTCACCGGATTCTATAAGATCACACGCGAACAAGCGGTGGCGCTTTCCATGAAGTACTTTGATCTGGGCGACATCAGTTTCAGGGGTACCGGCAATGAACCCCTGGGTGACTTTAATCCGCGGGAACTGGCGTTGGACTTAACCTATTCAAGGATGCTCACCGAAGAATTTAGTGTTGGGTTAACCGGCCGGTACATTTATTCCAACTTAACGGGGGCATTCCCAACAGGCACGGATACACGACCTATTAATTCGGCTGCCGTTGATTTAGGTGTTTTTTATTCAAAGCCAATGAAGGGTACAAAAAACTCTTCACTCTCGTTAGGAGCTTTGATTTCAAACATTGGCCCTAAAGTTTCGTATACGGACGATGCAAACAAAAACTTCATTCCTACCAATCTGAAAATTGGAGGAGTATATACTACCGAATTAGATCCATTCAACTCGTTAAGTTTTGCACTTGATTTAAACAAACTTCTTGTACCAACTGTCGATAAAGGCCAATCAGTATTGAGCGGAATGTTCAGTTCTTTTTCAGATGCCCCAGATGGATTTTCTGAAGAACTAAAAGAGATTATTCTTAATATGGGTATTGAGTATTGGTATAATAACACATTTGCCGGCCGTATGGGTTATTTTCTCGAATCCAGAGACAAAGGAAACCGCCAATACCTTACGCTTGGAGTCGGATTTAGAAATCAAAAGTCTTTTGGAATTGATGTGGCTTATCTTGTCCCCACAAACGGTAGGGAAAATCCGTTGGCTGAAACGATTCGGTTTTCACTCCTTTTCCAGGTAAAAGCACAGGACAAAGAAGAATCGGTTAGAGACTAAAACCGATGCTTGATCGAAAAACTCCGCCACCTTATTCGCTGAATAAAACACTTAACCTTTTGCAGCCGGAACAGGTTGTTCTGGCTACAGGAGCAAACATTTTCTTCATTCAGGGAGGAGACCAGGACGTAGTTAAACTGGAGTTGATCTTTTCAGCTGGCCGATGGTTTGAATCGATCCCGGGAGTATCTTACCTTGCGTCTCACTTACTCTCAAAGGGTACCACCGCAAAAACCAGCAATGAAATTGCGCAAACCCTGGAATCTCTGGGGATTCATCTTGAAATAATCCCGGGCTTTGACTTTGTATCCGTTAACCTGTTTGGCTTAACGAAAAGGATTATTGAAGCGCTGGCTATCCTGTATGAGATCTGTTCTTCACCCGCTTATTCAGATAATGAATTAACAAGAGCTAAAAACATCCTGCTTCAAAACCTGAAAATCAACCGAGAAAAGACCAGTTACCTGGCAACTACTGCCTTTCGGGAACATCTTTTTGGAAAAAATCATCCCTATGGAAATGAAATTACTCACGGTGATATACAAAAAATACAACCGGAAACCCTCCATACATTCCATAAATCATACTTTAAGCATTTTACATGCTTCGTTACCGGAAAAATATCCAATGCATTAAAAGAAAGCATAACAAACACCCTAAGCAATATCCCCTTCCATTCGATTGAGATTCGTGCTGTACAAAGCAGTAAACTAGATCATAATTTATTTAAAGTAGAAAAGCCCGGTAGCATTCAAATTTCCCTGCGAATGGGTAAACGGGTTATTTCAAGAAGTCATCCGGATTACCCGAATTTAATATTCGCAAATCATGCATTAGGCGGTTATTTCGGCTCTCGTTTGATGCAAAGCCTTCGTGAAGACAAGGGGTTGACTTATGGAATTTATTCAACTATTCACTCATTACGATACGAGACTTATATTGTTATCAGCACGGATATCAATAAAGAACATATCGACTTTGCAATTGAGGAGGTCAAAGCAGAACTCAGAAAATTGAGAACACTACCCATGAAGAGTGAAGAGCTCCAACTTGTAAAAAACCATTTCTTGGGTAGCTTATTCACCGAAGTAAGTACACCATTTGCGCATACTGAGAAGTTAAAGAATATTTATCTGAATAATCTTGATATAGGGTATTATCAAAACCTAATTGAACAAATTCAGGGTATGACTGCTGCTAAAGTAATCGAAACAGCAGATACCCATCTCCATGAAGAAAATCTGCTTACCGTCTCTGCAGGATAATTGCATTTACCCACCTTTCCCTAAGGCAAAAGGCATAAAAAATAGGCAACGACTTATGCTGACGCAAGGTCAGCACCCTGACAGCCAACGGCTCGTCAGGGCTCTCCCAAAAAAAAGAAACCCTACCCGATTTACTCAGGTAGGGTTAAAAAAATCAGGCAACGACTTATGCTGACGCAAGGTCAGCACCCTGACAGCCAACGGCTCGTCAGGGCTCTCCCAAAAAAAAAGAAACCCTACCCGATTTACTCAGGTAGGGTTAAAAAAATCAGGCAACGACTTACTCTCCCGGGTATTATCCCAGTACCATCAGCGCGGGTGGGCTTAACTGCTCTGTTCGGAATGGGAAGAGGTGATCCCCACCGCTATAGTCACCTTAAGATCTTTGGCGATTGAGCTATTCTTCTCATCCTGACAGCCAACAGCTCGTCAGGTAGCCCGTCCTGACAGCCAACGGCTCGTCAGGATCACCTTAAGATTGGTGAGCATATTCTGCTCTGATGTCTTGACTACCGGAAGAAGTAGATAGTTCTACTGTGTTGTTGGTAATAATAAACCGTGAACATAGGGGGCTTCGAAAAGAAGCT
>JBKBOE010000069.1:0-13669 GCA_046294915.1 Cyclobacteriaceae bacterium
GCTCATGCCTATGCGGATGTTGGAGGGGGCATAAATTCCCCAGAAGTCATCGTACCCGTTATTAACAGTGCCAAACCGGTGCATGATATCCATTTGAAGCGTGCCCTTAGCGGGAACCATTACACTTTGATTGTCGATAAGCCAGGTGCTTTCAAATGTGCTTTTAACAGGCTTAGCATTTGCCTGCCCGGTAGCTTCAGCCTCATCATCTTGTGCTACTACGGGCTGATAACAAACCAGCAATCCTGTGGTGAGTAATAAAGTCAACGAAATTTTTAATAATGCTTTCATTGGGGTTTGGGTTAATTGTCAAGTGCGCCTTGTTGAATCCATGCCAAAACATAGGCATTGTACGTGTTGTTACTGCCTCCGGGAGGCATGGGAAGTCCGCGGTTTCCGCTCATCCATTGATAGAGTTCACTGGCTTCGGGGTTGCCCGTGTTAACATACCCACCTGCGGTAAGCGAGTTGTACGCATTGGCCGGTCGCAAGTCAGGAACCTGCGTGCCATTATGGCAACCGGTAACATTGCAACTGCTGTTAAAAATCGGGATGATATCATTACTGAATGATACGGTCCCTACATCGGGCTGTTGAGGCACTACCTGATCGTAAACGCAGGCAGAAACACTTATCAGTAATGACAACCCTGCCAGCAGGGCTAATAGCTTAGTGACGCGATTCATAATTCGTAGTATTACGTAGTTTATAGTTATCAGAACAAGCGCTCATGAAGAATCTTGCGGATTTTACATAAGCGCTTTTGTTCTTATTTCTTAACAATGCTGTTTAAGAGCTGTTAAAGTGGTGTAGAATTGGTTAGAACAGGTGCTACAGTACCAGTATGGCAGGTTGCACAATTGGTAGTTCCTACTGAACTGGCGCCCGGGTGAGCACCCAGTTTCAGGAAGTCCCAGTTGTATTGCGGCATCAGTGCCTGTTTAACCCAATGCGTATCGTAGTTCGGAACGGTGTTCCAGTTTACCGTTTTAACATCCGTAACGGAGACTGCCTTAATATCTGAACCCTCCGCGTTGGAAATGGATAGCGGCAGGGAAATATCGTGGGTTTCAGAGCCACCTCCTGAATCATGCATAGCAAAGCTAAAGGCATATTTTGTACCTGTTGGCAGACCGCTCAGGTCGGTATCCTTGGTAGATCCGGTGCTCAAGTTCCGATACAAAATCACCGTCCATTCATTACGCGAAGCATCGTACGACCTTTCACTCCGTATGTCATGCTGATCGGAGTTATAAATAAATCCGACACTCCGTGCAATCATGGCATTATTTCCAGCGTCAACCCATTCCTGATGAATTTCCGCAAGTTTTGCCAAAGCATTAGCTGCAGAAATGTTACCGGTTTGGTTATCCCAGAAGTTTTTCCATGTAGTAAATGCAGCTGCATCATAAGCCGGGTTGCCATCGCGCAAGTGTGCCGGAAGTTGATCGGTACTGCCATCGGCAATGTAAACCAGATATGCCAGGTCAAGGGCATTCACTTTATCCACCGGGTCAAAGGAATTATCCTGATAAACCACCAGAAGGCTGCGGTTTTTGGAGAGATCTTTTAACTGAGGAAGACCGGTGTAAGGATCAGTTATTACCGCTCCGGTTTCGTTTGCTATGAAATATTTTGGAATGGTATATCCGTTCACCACTTTACCCTTGTTAAAGACAAAGCGCGGAAAACCTTTAACTACCACATCGTTTGTGCTGGTTCCCGTAAGGGCTGCCTGATCTTCACGGAACCGGTCTCCGGCTGCACGCATAAATTTTGAAGGAGGGGTTCCCTGATCATCCCGTTGGCGGGCCACGTTATCCACATTCGCATCTTCGGCATAATCCATCGGGCCACTGCGCCCACCACGCCAATGCCAATGATCGAGTACATCGGCTGTAAGCAGGTGTTTATCCGTCATACCAACATGGCATGTAATAGCACATCCGGCTGCAGCAAAATTGGCTATACCGCCATCAAACTTGTCAATAAAAAAGGTAACCCGGTCTTCATCCATTCGGGTTCCTGAAGCCAGCCTGTCGAATTTTGTTCCGTTATGCTTTAGAAGATCATGGAAATGGCCGGGATACCGTTGACCAACGTTGGCTTTGCCTGCCGGATATAACTTGGGCTGGCTTTTCCACACAAACTTAAAAGCAACCTCATTGGCATCATAGGCCACCTGTACTCTTACCTGTTTGGTGAGCGGATCAAGTTGTGGCGGTGGATTTTCGTTATCCTGCGTACAACCCGATACATTGACCAAAATACTAACTATCCCAAGCGATAGCAGCGATGTAAATATTTTACCTGACTTTTTCATATTTAATGGTGTTTAATTATCGAACTCTTACCTGACTAAAAGTAGTCTGAAAAGAAAAACACGCAACTGACCTTCATCAGTACAATTGATGATAAATGTCACGCTAATGCTATAGCGTACCAACCTGGTATTAAACCGGGGTAGTATTAGGTTTTGTAAAAAAAGTGGTAAAAGATTAAACAAATCAACAGAGCTTTTACTTGCAGCGTTTTTCCAATATTCAGTATATTCAAATCCTGTTTCGGCTTATAAAGTCGTCAACCTTTTAACCCGCGCGCCTATGAAAGTTTATGATGAAAAACACCTGAAAAACATCGTTTTACTGGGAGCCCCGAAAAGCGGCAAGACGTTGCTTGCCGAAGATATGCTGTTTGAGGCCGGTATTACTCACCGAAGGGGTACCATCGAAGGAAAGAATACCGTATCCGACTACCACGAAATAGAACAGGAACGCGGCAACTCCATCTTTGCCACCGTATTACACACCGAATGGCGTGATTACAAGATTAACATTATCGACACGCCTGGCTTTGACGATTTTATTGGCGAAATGATTTCAGCTATTCGCGTTGCCGATACCTGTGTACTGGTAATTAACGCCCAGCATGGGGTGGAAGTAGGCACCGAACTCATTTGGAAATATGTGGATGAATTTAACAAGCCGGTAATTTTTGCCGTTAACCAGATTGATCATCCTAAAGCTGATTTTGACAATGCGCTGGAATCTCTGAAGAAGACCTTTGGAAAAGCTGTAACCCAAATGCAGTACCCCGTAAACCAGGGTGATGGCTTTGATTCGATCATTGACCTGCTCAAAATGGTGATGTATAAATTCCCGGCCGAAGGGGGCAAGCCGCAAAAACTTCCTATACCCGACAGCGAAAAAGAAAAAGCCAGCCAACTGCACAACGAACTGGTAGAAAAAGCAGCCGAGAACGATGAGAAACTGATGGAAAAATACTTTGAGAAAGGCACATTGGATGAAGATGAAATGCGCGAAGGGCTGAAACAAGGCATGATCCATCACGATGTATTTCCGGTATTCGTTATGTCGGCCAAGAAAAATATGGGCAGCGGCCGCATGATGGGCTTCATTGATAATGTGGCACCCTCTCCACGCGAAGCGAAACCCGAAATCAGCATTGATGGAAAAGAAATTCCATACGATCCCGCTAAACCAACTGCCCTTTTCGTTTTCAAATCCCACCTGGAGCCCAACCTCGGAAAACTGTCGTTTTTCAAAGTCATTTCCGGTGAGGTTACCTCCAACTCCGAACTCATTAACAGCCAAACCGGTGCTACTGAAAAATTCCACCAGTTATTTATTATGGATGGAAAAACAAGAAACCCTGTAGATAAACTGGTTGCGGGTGACATCGGTGCAACGCTCAAGCTGAAAGACACCTACACCAACCAAACCCTTCACGCCAAAGGCTTTGATGTAACCATCCAACCCATTGTTTACCCTGAGCCGCGCATACGCACTGCCATTGTTGCCCAAAGCAAAGGCGATGATGAAAAAATCGGTGAAGTACTTCAAAAAATCCATCAGGAAGATCCCACCCTCGAAGTCGGCTATTCACGCGAACTGAAGCAACTGATTATCTCCGGGCAGGGCGAAATGCACCTGGCCGTTTGCAAATGGTTTTTGGAACAGATGTACAAACTGCATGTAGAGTATAAAACACCGCGTATCTCCTACCGCGAAACCATTCGTAAGCCCGCTACAGCCATGTACAGGCATAAAAAGCAATCAGGCGGTGCAGGCCAGTTTGGCGAAGTGCATCTGAAAATTGAGCCGTATTATGAAGGCATGCCCGAACCAACCGAGTATTCCGTTCGGGGCAAAGAATTTATTGACCTGGAGTGGGGTGGTAAACTTGCCTTTTATAACTGCATTGTGGGCGGTGTAATTGATGCACGGTTTATCCCCTCTATATTAAAAGGCGTGATGGAAAAAATGGAAGAAGGACCCATAACCGGATCGTACGTCCGCGATGTGCGCGTTTGTGTGTACGATGGAAAGATGCACCCGGTTGATTCCAACGACATCTCATTTAAAATAGCCGGCATGATGGCCTTTAAAGAAGCCTTTATGAATGCCGAGCCTACTCTGCTGGAACCCATTTACGACATTGAAGTTATGGTGCCCGAAGAAATCATGGGCGATGTTATGGGCGACTTGCAGACCCGCAGGTCAATGATTATGGGTATTGATTCCAAAGGAAACTTCCAGGTGGTGAAGGCGCGCACTCCGCTGGCAGAATTGGACCGGTATTCCACTACACTGCGGTCGCTCTCACAGGGCAGGGCCAGTTTCACCCAGAAATTTGCCGAATACGTTCAGGTGCCGTTTGAACTGCAGCAAAAATTAGCCAAGCAAACACAGGAAGCCGAACTGGTTTAAAATGGAACCCGGGTTAACGAAACCGGGCGATAAAAATTAGTAGTTTTGCCCGCAACCAGCCCCACTGTGAGCGATTCTATCGTTATCATACCCACCTATAACGAAAAGGAAAATATTGAAGCAATTATTGCTGCCGTATTTTCTTTACCTACTCCTATTCACATTCTGGTAGTGGATGATAATTCGCCCGACAACACAGGCGATATTGTAGAATCCCTTCAGTTACAATACAACACCACGGGCACACGCCTGCACCTGCTCAGGCGCAAAGAAAAACAAGGACTGGGCACCGCATACATTGCCGGATTTCATTACTGCCTGGATAAAGGCTACCTCTATATTATGGAGATGGATGCCGACTTCTCGCACAACCCGGCTGATTTACCCCGGTTACTGGAAGCCTGCAGAGATAAAGGGTTTGATATGGCCATTGGCTCACGCTACGCCACCGGAGTTAACGTGGTAAACTGGCCTATCGGCCGCGTGCTGCTCTCTTATTTCGCCAGTTCCTACGTTCGGCTGATTACCGGCATGCCCATTCGCGATACCACAGCCGGGTTTATTTGTTACAAACGAGAAGTTCTTCAAACCATACCCCTGAGTACTGTGAAATTTGTCGGATATGCTTTTCAGATTGAACTGAAGTTTAAAGCCTGGAAATACGGTTTTAAACTTACGGAGGTGCCCATTATTTTTACCGAGAGGGTACGGGGGCAATCCAAACTTTCAGCCGGCATTTTCAAAGAAGCGTTCTTCGGAGTAATGCAGTTGGAAGTAAAGAGTTGGTTTTCAAAATACAAACGTAAGGCTTAACCTGCATTTCATTGATGAAACTTTTTATTACCTCGGCATTTGTAATGGCTTACCTGGATTGTACAGCCCAAAAAGATATTGGCTTTCCTTTTGGTAAAATTACGGTAGACGAGTTGCGCATGCCCTCCTATAGCCGGGACACGTCTGCTGTGGCAGTCTATCTAAATGAATTTGGAGAAGCGTATTTCGACCCAAACGACAACCAGATAATTTTTGATTATCACTGCAAAATCAAAATTCTTAAACCAGACGGATTAAAGTTTGGAAATTTTGAAATACCGCTTTACAAATCCACCATATCAGATGGAAAAGAAACCTTAATAGCTGTTCAGGCTTCTGTTTTTAATCTGGAAAATAATCAGATAATTGAAAGCAGGCTTGAACAACGCAACATCATGACAGAATCAGCCAGCAGAAATTACACGGTTAAAAAATTTGCGTTGCCCAATGTGCGCGTAGGCAGTATTATCGAAGTGATTTATCAAACCAGTTCTCCGTTCATTTACAATTTTCATGACTGGACTTTCCAGGCTGAGATTCCAAAAATACAAAGTGAATATTGGGTTAAAATTCCGGGAAAATATATTTATAACATCCAGTTAAAAGGATTTCTGAATCTGTCAAAAAACGAAAGTGTCATCGAAAAGAACTGCATGGGTAATCAAATGGTTGCGGGTGTAGCGACTGTTGACTGTGCGGTGAATAAGTACGGCATGAAAAATATTCCGGCTTTTGTCGAAGAGGAGTATATGACCGCAAAAAAGAATTTTGTTTCTGCAATCACCTTTGAACTTTCTGAAATTCGGTATCTCGATGGCCGGGTGGATAAGGTTACTAAACAATGGAAAGATGCCGAAAAGGAGCTTAGCCTTGAATCACGCTTCGGAAAACAATTGAAACGCGGCAGGGAAATCGGAAAACAAATTGATCAGGCAATGAGCACTGAAAGCGATCCATTGGAACGGGCTAAAAGAATATACAAGCAAATCAAAACCCATTTTACATGGAATGAGGTCTTTGGTTTTTTGAGCGACCTGGGCGTTAAAAAAGCTTACGATACACGCACAGGCAGCGTGGCCGATATCAACCTTACGCTTATTGCTGCGCTGGATTATGCCGGTCTTCAGGTTTCACCTATGCTACTATCAACCCGTGCCAATGGCTTGGTAACAGAGGTACACCCTGTTTTAAGCGAGTTCAATTACGTAGTAGCCCTGTTAACCATTAACAACACAGTTTATCTGCTCGATGCTACCGATCCATACATGCCCTTTGGTATGCTGCCTGAACGATGCTGGAACAGCAAGGGCAGGGTTTTTGCAGAAAAAGGTTCTTACTGGTTTGACTTAAAACCCATCGAAAAGGATAAAAAAGTAAGTGTATATAATTTAGAACTTGACCCCCGCGGAGTTTTTACAGGAACTATTCAACATAACTATTACGGATACGCTTCTGTAAACCAACACAAAAAAATTCTGGCATTCAATAACACCCACGATTATGTCAGCGACCTTCAGCGAGCATCAGGCTCAGTAACTTTTATAAGCCACGAAATAACAGGGCTTGATGATTTTGACGCACCGGTTATTGAAAAGTTTCAGGTTACCATTGACGGATCCCAGGATCTGAACACCGAAACCCTATTCATTAACCCCTTCTTCAGTAATCGGATCGTTACCCAAAATCCATTCCGTTCAACCCAACGCCTATACCCGGTTGACTTTGGTGTTCCAATGGAGCGTACATCCGTGCTGACACTTACCATACCCCCGGGGTTTGAGCTTGATCAACGTCTGGATCCGTTAACCATTAGCCTTCCGGGCGGAGGTGGACGGTTTTTATATGAAGTAAAGGGAACAGGTACCCATCAATTCTCAGTAAACTACTCACTATTTCTCAATAAAACCGTTTACAACTCGCAGGAGTATCAATCTCTCAAAAATATGTTCAGCAGCATCCTTCAGGCTCAACATGCTGATTTGATTTTCAATAGGGTGAAATAAGCATCGCCAGCAGAACTCTGCAGATAAGCCATGCGTACCCGCCTCATCACGCTTCTTGGTTCAACAGCTGTGGTATATTTGCTCCTGCTTATCCCGGATAACACCTCCCTTCCTTTTGCACCAGCTTCATCAACACCCTTTGCCTGGAATAAAGACCAACGATGGCAAAACCTTCAGGCACAATTTGAATTTACCCGCTTGTTACCCTCCAACGAAAAAGATTCCATACTCAAAATACACCAGGCACGCCTTGGTGAACGCTACAATCGGCTGTTGCAATCCGACTCCGCTTCGTTTAGCACGACCGCTACGGAATTCCTCAATGCATTTTTTGATGCCGCCCCTGTTGTGGCTTCAGCAGGCGATACCGAATGGTTCAATGGCTTATACAATGCAGGCCGGGCTCACATCAAACATAAGTCCCGGAAACTGAACATGAACGATGCCCACAACCGGTCACTGGTGTATTCTTTACTTTACGGACTTCGCGCGGCAACCGAAGAAGTGCTCTTGCAGCAGGACTCCATAATTTTTAACCCGGTTCAGCACGTAACCCACGAACCTTCAGCCACACCTTCGGCCGTCATCCGTGGAATTACCGTTCACAGTGGCGACTTGCTGGTTTCACGGGGCGGTGCTGAAGTTTCGGCCTTTATATCGCGCGGTAATGACTTTCCCGGAAATTTTTCGCATGTCGCTTTGCTCCATGTGGATGAAGCTGGCAATGCCAGCCTGATTGAAGCACACATTGAAAAAGGGGTTGCCCTTGCCACGGTGGATGAATACCTTGAAGACAAAAAACTGCGCTTTATGGTGTTGCGCCCGCGGGCCGACCTGCCACAACTTATCCGGAACCCACAACTTCCTCACCAGGCCGCACAAACCGCTTTTGAAGAAAGTAAACGCAGGCATATTCCTTACGATTTCAAAATGAATTTTTACGATTCATCAGCTATGTTTTGCTCTGAAGTAGGGTCGTACGCCTACCGCAAAAACGGCATTCAATTATGGCAGGCCGTTTCTACGATTTCCTCAACGGGCATGGCAAACTGGCTTAGCGCTTTTGGTGTTGAAAATTTTGTGACCCAGATGCCCTCCGACCTGGAGTATGACCCCCAACTTTCCATTGTAGCTGAATGGTATGATCCGGAAGCACTTTTCAAAGACCATCTGGATAATGCAGTGATGGATGCATTGTATGAACAGGCTGACAAGGGTTTGAAAATTTCTTACAACACATGGCTGCTTCCGGTAGCTAGGGTAATCAAAGGATATTCGTTCATTCAAAACAAGCTGGGCTACCCGGGTATTATTCCCGAAGGCATGAATGCAGCGCAGGCTTTAAAGAACAATACCTTTACCAGACTCTATCAGAAAACAAGGGCAGATGCATACGAAAAAGCAAATCGGTTTATCGCTGAGAAAAAATACCGCCCACCGTACTGGCAACTGGTGAATATGGCCAGAACGTCAGTGCCCAACTAATCAAACCGAATAGACTTTATGGGGCTGATGCGCGTTACGATAGCGGTTGGCAACAACAATACAACTGCCACTACAACAAACGTGAGAATGTTGAGCGAAAGTACCAGGGGCCAGTCCCAGCTTACCGGCACAAAACTCATATAATAATCCTTCGGGTCAAGCGGTATGATTTTAAATTTGTACTGCAAAAAACAAAAACCCAGGCCGATAAGATTTCCGATAGCCAGGCCTTTCACAATCAATTGAATGCCGCTATGAACAAACACCCACCGGATCAATCTGTCGGTAGCGCCCAGCGCTTTCAGCATGCCGATCATTTGGGTTCGCTCCATTACCAGAATAAGAATAATGGAAATCATATTAACACACACCACCGAAAGAATAATAACCAGCAAAATGTTGACCTGCCGGCTAAGCAGGTGCAGCCACTCAAAAACCTGTATATACTTGTCTTTAACGGCAAACACATTCAGGTCAAAATCAATTTGCTCGCCCAGCGCATAGCCGGCTTCATCAATCCGGTTTACATCGTTTACAAATACTTCAATGCCACCGGCCACACTGTCGGCCCAATCGTTTAACCGGGCAATTAGCCGGATATCGCCAATAATAATTTTACCATCAAAATACTCGGAGAGATTCGTTTCATAAATGCCGGTTATAATAAGTCGCCTGAAACGCGGAGGGTTCTGAAAAAAATGAATGATCACCTGATCGCCCACGGCAAGGTTAAGTTTATGGGCAATAACCTTACTGATGACCACTTCATTCGAATACCCGGAGTCCGGAAAGTGGATAAACCTGCCCTCAACCATGTTAGTTTGAAATGAAAGCGTATCGAAACTCCTGCCTACGCCTTTCAGTACAATGCCCAGCACGTCTTCATCGGTTTTAATCAGCCCGGCTTTGTGGGCATACTCCTGCATATGCCGGACTAAACCTGACCGGTTATAATTTTTGTATAAATCAACATTAATGTTCATCGGAGATTCTTCCACCGAATTGTTCATGGTAAACTTGTTGATGAGCAAATGCCCGCTGAAGCTGTAAATCTTGTTTTTAACGGTATCCTGAAAGCCCCGCATAATCAAAAACGAAATGATGGCCGCTGCCAGCCCGATGCCGATGCTGGCCACGGCTATTTTATGTATAGTGGAGGAAAAACTCTCGCCAACCTCACGACTTATCCGCCTCGATATGAAATAGGAAAGGTTCATTTATATTTAGGAGCAAGATAATGAAGATATGTTTCGCGCTCTACTGCTTATACTGGCAATAAGCTGTTCTAACAATCCTAAGCAACCTGTTGCTTACCAGCAAAGCCGGAAAAACCAACCGGATGAGCCCCTTGTAGGCGCCCGGCAACTGAATGAACTTCTGCCGAAACTTGCTTCACAACGGGTAGCCCTGCTGGTAAACCATACTTCGCTGGTTGGTAAAACCCACCTGGCCGACACCTTGCTAAAACGCAACGTAAACCTGGTAAAAATATTTGTGCCCGAACATGGGTTTCGCGGAACTGCCGATGCCGGTGAAGAAATAAAAGACGGAACAGACGCCAAAACAGGCCTGCCGTTGATTTCACTTTACGGGGCAAATAAAAAAGCAACTCCTCAGCAACTGGCCGATGTGGATGTTGTGATATTCGATATTCAGGATGTAGGTGCCCGTTTTTTTACCTATGTCAGTTCCATGCATTATATGATGGAGGCCTGCGCTGAAAACAATACGAAATTAATTATTCTCGATCGGCCGAACCCCAACGGGTATGTGGACGGTCCCGTACTGCAGCCCGAATTCAAATCGTTTGTGGGTATGCACCCGGTGCCCATTGTACACGGCCTTACCGTAGGCGAACTGGCCCTTATGATTAATGGCGAAGGGTGGCTTGGTGAAAATAAAAAATGCAGCCTGGAAGTGATCCCGGTAAAAAACTGGACACACGATGATTTCTATTCGGTGCCGGTACGGCCTTCGCCCAATTTACCCGATGACCAATCCATAAAACTGTACCCATCCACCTGTTTGTTTGAAGGAACCGTACTGAGTGTGGGCCGCGGAACACCAACTCCCTTCCAGGTTATCGGCCATCCGGATTTAAAAGATATGCCCTTTCAATTCACCCCGGTACGTATTGACGGCATGTCAAAAAATCCACCCTATGAAAATACACCCTGTTACGGCATTGACCTGAGAAAGGTGCCCGTTAAGCGACAACTGGATTTGAGTTACCTCATCCGCATGTACCAGGCCTTTCCCGACAAGGAAAAATTCTTCATTAGTTATTTCGAAAAATTAGCAGGTACAGGTACGCTGCGCGAGCAAATTAAACAGGGGCTTGATGAAGCTACCATCCGGGAGAGCTGGCAGGATGAATTGACTAGGTATAAGGAAATCAGAAAGAAATATCTCTTGTATCCATGAAGTAGCTTGTGAGCCGCAAGCCATGAGCTATCAACTTATGCTCAAAGCTTGCAACTCACAGCTTAAGCACACCAATGACTAAAAGCGAAAAAGTGAAGGACATTCTAGGGTTGCTGAATAAGCACGTTCCGGACGTTCCCATACCGCTGCAGCACAAAGATGCCTACACCTTATTGATTTCTGTTTTGCTCTCAGCTCAGTGCACCGATGAACGGGTAAATAAAACAACACCCCATCTCTTCAAGCTGGCTGATAATCCCTATGATATGATAAAACTGTCGGTGGACGAAATCCGGGAAATCATTAAACCCTGCGGGCTGTCGCCTATGAAATCAAAAGGTATTGCCGGCCTTTCAAAAATACTGGTCGAAAAATACAACGGTCGCGTACCCGATACCTTTGAAGAACTGGAGGCGCTGCCGGGGGTGGGCCACAAAACCGCTTCGGTGGTAATGACCCAATGGTTTGGCAAACCAGCCTTCCCGGTAGATACACATATTCACCGGCTGGCTTACCGCTGGGGCTTATCGGCTGGAAAAAGCGTGGAACAAACCGAACGCGACCTAAAGCGGCTGATTCCGCAGGAAAAATGGAATAGAACCCACCTTCAAATCATTTATTTCGGAAGAAAGTACTGCCCTGCACGCGGGCACAAGTGGAGGGAATGCCCGGTATGCTCAAAATACCTGCGCAAAGAACTTCGTGACTAAATGGGTTCATTATTTTTGCGCCTACCATGAACGACCTGCGCATCATATTTATGGGCACCCCCCAATTTGCTGTGCCCAGCCTGGAAATACTGGTTGAGCATAACTTCAACGTGGTAGCCGTAATTACCGCACCCGATAAGCCTCAGGGCCGCGGACAAAAACTTGCCGCTTCACCGGTAAAGGAATGCGCTTTGAAATACAGCATACCGGTTCTTCAACCCACGAACTTAAAAGCAGCCGCCTTTACAGAAGAATTAAAAAGCTATAACGCCAACCTTCAGGTAGTGGTAGCCTTTCGGATGCTGCCTGAAACTGTTTGGTCTATGCCGGAATTCGGAACATTTAATTTACATGCTTCCCTCCTGCCGCAGTATCGTGGAGCTGCACCTATAAACTGGGCTATTATTAACGGAGAAAAAGAAACCGGTGTAACCACCTTTTTCCTCAAACAGGAAATCGACACGGGCAGCATCATCTTCCAGGAAAAAGAACCCATAGATGCTACCGATGATGCCGGCACCTTGTATACCAGGCTTATGCATAAAGGAGCATCGCTCGTTTTAAAAACCGTTCAGGCGATTCAATCGGGCCATTACCCTTTGCTGCCTCAACGTGAATCAACAGACCTGAAACCGGCTCCGAAAATTTTTAAAGAAACCTGCCGGATAAACTGGAACCAGCCGGCCGAACAGGTTTACAATTTGGTTCGGGGGTTAAGTCCATACCCCGGAGCATGGACGCTGTTTAACAATAAACCATACAAAATTTTCAAAACAGAAGTTTTGTCAAACCAGCCGCAGGCTGAAGCGGGTTCCGTTCAAACCGACAATAAAACTTATCTTTATGTCCATACTTCAAGCGGTTGTATTTCAGTTATTGAACTTCAGCCCGAAGGAAAAAGAAAAATGAATATCACCGAATTCTTCAGGGGCAATAAACTATAGATTACCGTACACTACCGGTAACTGAATCAGTAACTGCTATGACCATTTCGCTAATAGCCGCGCTCACCAAAAACCGTGTCATCGGCAAAAACAACGACCTGCCCTGGCATCTGCCCGATGACATGAAATACTTTATGCAAACCACCAAAGGGCACCACGTTATTATGGGCCGCAAAAATTACCAAAGCATACCCGAAAAATTCAGGCCGCTCCCCAATCGCACCAACGTGGTGGTTACCCGTCAGGCTGCTTTTACCGCGCCCGGCTGCAGCGTGGTTCATTCTGTTGAACAGGCATTGGCGCTTGCACAAAGCAACCACGAAACTGAAGTTTTTATAATTGGAGGAGCCGAAATTTATCGCGAAGGCTTTGGCTATGCCAACAGGCTATACCTTACCGAAATCGATGCAACCCTTGAGGGCGATACCTTTTTTCCCGTATTCGATAAAAAACAATGGACGGAAACAGCCCGCAGGCACCATCCGGCTGATGCCCGCCACGCCTTTGCTTTTGATTTTGTGGTGTACGAGAGAGCCCATAAAACGTCATTTAGTACCTTT
>JBKBOE010000070.1:0-13533 GCA_046294915.1 Cyclobacteriaceae bacterium
AGAAGAAGAAATCCATTGAAGAACTTTCTTTTGCTCTTGATACGATTAAAGTTGAGCCCGACTTGGTAAACGCAGTACTTGTAAACCTGAATACATCCATTATAAGGGAAAAGGTACCGCTAAGCACTTTATTGAAAAGACCAGAGGTTAATCTGAACCTGCTGACAGCATTAAGCAACGATATCAAGCGGCTTATTAACAGCTACCCGTTGGACGTTCAGGAACAAGTTGAAATAACCTTGAAATACAAAACGTATATTGAAAGAGAAGAAAAGCTGGTAGAAAAAATTTCGGGGCTTGAGAATTTTACCATTCGGCCCGACTTTGACTACGATCGTGTAAAAGCGCTGTCAGCAGAAGGCCGAGAAAAACTTAAGCGCTTGCGTCCCCAGTCTATCGGCCAGGCATCGCGTATAAGCGGTGTAAGCCCTGCCGATGTATCTATTTTAACGGTTTATATGGGCAAATAGATGAATGAAGTACCCATTTGCCCGGTATGCGGCTCATCCATTTCAACTACCTATTTAACACCTGCTGATCATGCACTCAGTAAGGAGGTCTTTACCCTTAGAAAGTGCACTACATGCTCATTAGTCGTTACTTCGCCCCGGCCGAGCGAGGATGAGCTACCCAGGTATTATCGATTTAATGATTATATATCACATTCAGGAAAAACCACCTCAGGCTTCCTGACTATCCTATACAACATTGCCCGGTCATTTACTCTGAAATGGAAAAGAGCTATAATCAAGCGAGAATTTACAACCGGCCGGATTCTTGATGTGGGCTGTGGCACAGGTGAATTCTTAAATATTATGAGGCAAAGCGGTTGGGAAATTGAAGGGATAGAACCCACGGCTGTTGCCCGGAAAAAGGCCGAGGGCCTATTGAATCAGTCTGTTTATCATTCCATTAAAGACCTGCCAACTAACCGGTTTGATGTGATAACCCTTTGGCATGTACTGGAACACGTTTATGACTTAAACAATACCCTTGAACAGTTAAAAAAACGCCTTAATCCAGGCGGGCTACTTCTCATCGCTGTACCAAATCATCAGGCATTTGATGCACAAAAGTATGAGGCCGATTGGGCGGGTTATGACGTGCCTCGACATCTTTGGCATTTCAACACTACCAGCATGACAGCTCTCCTGAAAAGGAATAACCTGACGCTTACCCGTATATTACCAATGAAACTCGATGCTTACTATGTAAGCCTTTTGAGCGAACAATACATTAGTCCGGATAAACCACTAAAAAATTATCTGAATGCATTTTGCACGGGCATTCTGTCTAATCTCAAAGCCAGGAAAAAACTTAACTACTCGAGTCTTATCTTCATGGCAAAAGTGAACCAGCGATAGGAATGATGAAGCAAATTGTGCGGCTACTTCTTTTGTCTCAGCTTTTTTGGAGCTGTGCAAAACAAACTAATCCCACAGGAGGGCCGAAGGATGCCGATCCGCCAGAGCTTTTGCGTTCACGGCCTGAAAACAGACAAACTAATTTTAATTCAACGCAAGTTGAATTAATCTTTAATGAATATGTACAGGTTAACAATGCGCGTGAACAGTTGATAATTGTACCAACCATCGGAAAAAAATTTGAGGTTGTTGCAAGAAAAAATAAAGTGACACTAAAATTCAACAACAAACTTCTTGACAACACCACGTATACAATAAATTTCCGAGAAGCGATTCAGGACCTGACTGAGAAAAACCCGACAAAAAACTTAAAGATCGCCTTCAGTACCGGAACCTACATTGACTCCTTATCCGTTGAAGGAACTGTTCAACTTCTGCTTAAAAATCAACCAGCCGAAAATTTTACCGTTGCCGTTGTGCCCTTAAACGACACCTTCAACATTTTTAACCATACAGCACAATTCTTCACGCTCACCGACAAAAAAGGCCAATTCATTATCGAAAATCTAAAACCCGGTGCGTACAGAATTTATGCCTTTCAGGACAAAAATAAAAACCTGAAGGTTGACAGCCGAAGCGAGCCATTCGCATTTCAATCCGATACGTTAAGACTTTATCAATCTGTAAAAGGCATTCAGTTGTATGCTGTTGCGCTTGACATGCGACCATTAAAAATTCTTTCTGCCAGGCCGGTAGGCAATCATTTTTTAGTTCGCCTGATAAAAGGATATATCAACAACTCATTTAAATGTGCTTTGCCAAATGATTCCATTTCATTTGACTATCCTGACTATTCAAGCATTCGGTTTTACAAACCGACAGTTGATTTTGACAGTATTTCCGTGCACTTTAATATTACCGACAGCATCAACAACACGCTCGATACCCTGGTGTATATTAAATTTAATAAAATAAATCTGCAGAAAGAGCGGTTTACAATAAAAACCCGGAACATAATTTACCTTGATCATAAACAAATGGTTAATGGCGAGCTGGTGCTGAGTAAACCTGCGCGTTCAATTTCTTATGACAGCATCTATATTCGTCTCGACTCCGTTACAGTGTTAACCTTTAAAGAAAATGATTTCACCTGGGACCAGTCATTTACCCATGCATATTTTACAAAGCAATTGCCAAACGCACTTGACCTGAATACTACCCGGCCACGAGCCTCTTCGGCCACACCACAGCAACGCCTTCCAGGTCAGGATGCAAGACAACCTCGCTCAACGCCAGCCCAAACCCAAAAGCCCGATTCAAAAAATATGTTGAACCAACTTATTCTGGCAAAAGCAGCCATACTATCAGCCGAAGGTGATTCTTCAACATTTGAAAATATACCCTTTACCGTTGTAAGACCAGAAACCACGGCTCTACTATTAATTGAGTTGAAGGGAACTGGCAGCACCATCACTCAGTTACTGGATAAAGACTATAAGGTCATTACCGCTTCAACATCAAAAAAAGTACGGTTTGAAAACCTTATTCCGGGTGAGTATTACGTTCGGGTTATAGTTGACAGCAACAGCAATGAGCGATGGGATCCGGGTAACTATTATCTGAATAAGGAACCGGAAAAAATTAAGTTCTACAAGGACGATACCGGAAATAGCAGGATCAACCTGAAAGCAAACTGGGAAATTGGACCATTGTTAATTGAGTATTGATAATCTGTGGAAAAACTCCTTATGTTTAACTCAATCATGCCAAATACCTCCATAATAGCTCTCTTGCCTTATCGCATGTTTACTATTTTAGCTTTAACCACATCCATTAACAATCCGTTTAATTAACACTATAGAACCTTGTTAATAAAAAAAAGTTGTTAATAACTCACCAACATATTAACTATCAGCTAATAGGAGTTCACACTACCATTCACATTAAATACATACATTAACTACAATAAGAGATATCCACATGTACACATGAATAATTATAACAACAATATATATAGATATACATTTATTATAAGTCTTTTTAGCTGTTTATGCTTTCTTATTCAAAGTAAAGCTCAGAATAATAATGAAATTCAATTAGCCAACGAGTACTTATTAAAAGGCGATAAAACAAAAGCGCTTGAACTTTATAGAGACCTTGCAAGGAGCGATAATAACATTGCCTTTATTCATAATAATTATCTCAATTTGTTGCTTGACGCGAACCTCGTTGATGAAGCACAAACTTACCTGAAACGGGTTCTGCGGAGAGATGCCGATAATATTCAATTCCGGGCCGATGTTGGAATTGTTTACGTTCGGTCGGGCGATCTGGTTAAAGCCGACAAAGTTTTTAAAGAATTGATTACAGAGAATAAGGGCAACGTTTCGAGAATTAAAATTCTATCAGATTACCTGGCCAGTCGCTCGCTCGCAGAGTATTCAATCCTTGCACTTACCGAAGGCCGCCAAACTTTAGGTAACCCATATTTATTCTGTCTGGAACTTGCTTCCCTTTACCGTATAAAAGGACAGAAGGATAAGATGGTACAGGAATATTTAACCTATGTAATGCAAAGTTCTGCCAATACGCAGTATGTAAAAAACGTAATGCAGGTACTGCTTACTCAACCCGAAGAGTTGGAGAGCCTGGAAGAGATTCTTTACGAGCGGGTGCAGAAATATCCCGATACGGAGGTGTATTCTGACCTGCTGGTATGGGTTACCATGCAGCAAAAAAATTTTTATGCAGCCTTTACGCAGGCACGTGCCTATGACAGGCGCAACAAAAAACTGGGAGAGAAGTGTATGGAAGTTGCGCGGGTAGCGCTGGATAATGAAGATTATGATAATGCATGGGCAAGTTACAGTTACGTGGTTAAAGAATATCCGGGCGGTCCTTTTTATCTGCAGGCACGCCTGGGACAAATCCGTACACGTGAAACACGCATTCGCAATACGTATCCGGTTCAGGGAGATTCGGTACGGGCATTGATAGCGGAGTATGATAAATTCATTCTTGAACATGCTGATAATACCAATGCCCTTGAAGCGCAACGCAGCCAGGCCCTGTTGTGGGCAAATTATCTGGATGAAAAAAGCAAAGCAATTGAACTGCTCAATACATTAATAGCGAATCCAAGAGCGTCTCTGCAACTGAAATCGAAAGCCAAACTGGACTTGGGCGATATTTATTTGTTGAATGGAGAACCTTGGGAATCGGCATTGTTGTATTCTCAGGTTGAAAAAGCGTTGAAGGAAAACCCCTTGGGTTATGAAGCGAAACTTAAAAATGCAAAGCTATCCTACTTTAAAGGCGATTTCCGTTTAGCACAGGAGCACCTCGATATATTAAAAGAAGCAACCACCCGCGAAATAGCTAACGATGCCATGGAACTGAGCATGCGTATCAAGGAAAACATAGCGGTTGATTCTGCTGGGCAGGCTCTACAGGCATACGCATCCGTTGAATTATTACTGTACCAGAATAAAACCGATCAGGCGTTAGATCGGATTAACTCCTTAAAAGAGGGAAGAATTAAAATTTCCAAAGAGGAAGCATTTCTTCGCAACATTACTTTTCCGCAAACAACGGACGACTTTGTTTGGGTTGCCTTTTCTAACCATGCCATTCTGGATGACGTGTACTGGCTGGAAGCAAATCTCAGAATGCAACGAGGTGAGTTTAATGTCGCACTGGGGTTGCTTCAAAAAATTTTAGAGGACTATTCCGATGATATCCTTGCAGATGACGCGTATTTTCTCCAGGCCGAAATTTATGACCGGCAGCTTGGTGATAAGGACAAAGCACTTGAAATGTACCGTGAATTTTTAAATCGTTATCCCGGCAGTGTTTATGCTGCTGAAGCCCGGATGAGGTACCGGATATTAAGGGGGGATTTCGCCAATCCGCAGATTATAAATCCTTAAATTCTGCGTTAATACATCGAGTTGTTTCTGAATTAACTTGATTATTTATATTTTAACTTAGTTTAGAAAGTTAATAAAACCTTAAAAAGCAGCAGGTTTGTTATTTTACTAGCCTGTTTTATTGTGGCTTGCGAAAGTTTTGAAGAGCCGCGGTTTTGAAAACAAACTTATCTTGCGCAACTCCATGCCTATTCAAAACATCGTATCCAGTGTATTTGCCAACAATCTCACTAGTGAAGAAGACTGCTGTTTGCCGGCTGCGGAGTCCCTGATTAACCTAATTTTATATCCATACTGATTTACATCAGGGTTTTTTTTGTAAACCGGTTGTAAAATTCCATCCCTGAAAAGCTGCTGAGGTTATGAAATTCGAGAAGATTCACAACAAGGGACAGGCGCGGTTATTTGAAAATCCTTTTCTGGAAATGCTTACCAAGGCACACCCCCTGGTAATATGGGCAATGTATATCCCCATTATTTCATACCTGCTGTACTACAGCAGCGTGCACCTCAATTTTACCGTAATCAGAATAGCAATAATCTTTTTTGCCGGTATGTTTTTTTGGACCTTTTTTGAATACCTGGCACACCGGTTTGTCTTTCATTTGGCGCCAACCTCAGAAATTGCGCGAAGAGTGGTTTATATTCTGCACGGCAACCATCATGAATATCCGCGCGACAAGCAGCGCCTGTTTATGCCCCCGCTTCCAAGTTTAATTATTGCCTCCACCCTCTTCGGACTAATGTACCTGGTGATGAAGGGTTATGCGTTTATGTTTTTTCCAGGATTTTTACTCGGCTATCTGCTTTACGGAAGCATGCATTACGCCATTCATGCGTGGAATCCACCTTTTAAATGGATGAAGGGACTGTGGAGAAATCATCATTTGCACCATTATAAAAATGAACACATGGGTTTTGGTGTCAGTTCAACGTTGTGGGATCATGTGTTCGGAACTATGTTTGATTTAAAGAACGAAAAAGAAGATAAAGAAAAAGTGAAAGAATTAATGTACGGGTAACGTTAAAGTTTGTTTTTTGCTTCACGTACCATTAAAAACTCCGCTACATTTTCGGTATCCAGCATACCTATAAGAGTTCCGTTTTTTAACACCGGAGCGGCCGATTTTTTAGCCGTTCGTAAGTTTACCCATGCCTGCTCCAGCGGCATATCGGTTGCCAGTTCTATAAACTTCGTGTCCATGGCCTCAATCACAGCGTTATGCGCTTTTCCTTCGCGTAAGGCACGAATGATCTGATCGCGGTTTAACGTACCGACCACACGGCCCTCATCAACAATCATGAAGTTTTTGTTTTGAGAAGATAACAGTTTGTCAGAACTGAATTCGATGGAATCGTTCGGATGGAGCATCGGGACATCGCTCATCAATGCATCGGCAACAGTAAAACCTCCCAAGAGCGATTTTGCCTCGGCAAATTGTGCTTCGGCCTGTGCTCCGAGAAAAATGAATACCCCAATAAATATTAAAAACGGATTGTAGAAAAATCCGATAAACACAAAGCCCACAGCCAGCAATTGGCCAACCGATGCGGCAATGCGGGTGGCTACGTTTCGCTCGAACTTAAACGAAAGCAATGCCCTGAAGACACGCCCCCCATCCATGGGAAAAGCGGGAATCATATTGAAAACGGCAAGCCAGATGTTCACTACCATTAACGAAAACAAAAAGTTGTGATGGCTTAGCCTGGATAAATCCATTTCTTCAATAACACTCGGGCTGACTTTTACGAGGGGTAACAAAGCCAATGCAATGATTATGTTTACCAACGGCCCGGCCAAAGCCACCACGAGTTCTTCTTTCGGTTTTTCAGGCATGGATTCGAGCTGGGCTAATCCGCCAATAGGCAGCAGCGTAATGTTTCGTGTTTTGATGTTGTAGCGTTTAGCGGCCAGCGCATGCCCAAGTTCATGAGCGGTAACACAGGCAAATAAAGTGAGGATGAAAAGCACACTCCAGATAATATCCACCGTGCCCATGCCCTGTTTCAGGTTGATGTACACAATCCACCCGATGAGGATAAGAAAAGTCCAGTGAACAAAAATCTGGATGCCGGCTACGCGACCAAGCGATAAGGAATATTTCATTTTCATAGCGGTAGTAAGTTTAGGGACTTACAGAAGAATTATCATCAACTTTTACATGGCGTAAGAACTTTTCAAGAACTGTGTTTATAAACTTTGGCTGTTCAATGGGTGAACTGTGACCAACCCCCGGAATGATTTCCAACACCGAACCATTGATTTGTTTATGAATGCGCTGTGCCTTTTCGGGTGTTGTGGCCACATCTTCATCGCCTACAATAATCAATGTTGGTTTTTCTATTGATTTGATTTCCTCAAATACACTCGTACGGTTAATCACACCACTCACAGCACGCGTTACTGTTTTTGGTAAAGTCATCATTTTATTTTCCCAGTAGGATCTTTCATCCGCTCTATCCGGATCATTCAAAAACGATTTCCCAAAAAGGATGTTCATAATTTTTTTGTAGATGGGTTTACTGCCCGCAACGTTGAAAATCACATTCAGTACACGATACTTTAATTTATTCGACTCTTCATCGGCAGAGGTTTCCATTAAGGTAAGACTTTTTACCAGATGCGGTTTACGAGCCGCCAATCGCATACCCACAAAACCACCCATGCTTAAGCCCACAAAATGTACAGCACCAAGCTGAAGATTTTCAATCAGGGCGGCAGCATCCAGAAATTGATTATCCATATCATAGCCGGATTCAGTTACTTCACTTTGCCCTTGTCCGCGATGATCGTAAGCTATACAGCGATAACGGTTTTTAAAATGATCGATTTGAGCACGGAACATTTCGTGCGAAAAGAGCAGACCGTGTGCGAAAACAATGGTTTCCGCTCCTGTTCCTTCATCGAGATAAAATAAACTGGCATTGTTACAGCTAACATGCGGCATAGGATCAACTTTTTAATGGGCAACTAATAAAATCTATATACCTTGCCTTTCAAGCCAGCGCAAGAAAAGCACATCATCAATACTGTAGAATTCATTCCCGTTTTCGTCCGTATCGGTATAAATAAGATCGTATTTCAGTAAAGCCACTACAGCCTTGCTTGCCGATGATGGGTTGGTTATTCCTGCACAACGCATAAATTCATTACCGGTAATAGCATAGACTCTGTTTAATTTTGCAATGGCATGAAGGGCCATAAACTGGATATCGGTTAACGGTTTTTTCAATTTTAAATAAAAAGGCTCATACTGCTTTAATAACTGACCGACAGTTGACAAAACCAGCCCCTCATTTATTATCCGATCACCCTCATCATACAAATGGTTACAAATCAATTGTATATAAGCCGTAAAACCCAGGCAGTAATCGTATATAAATTCAGCCACATCTTTTGATATTGTTTTTTTTCCTTTAGCGAATTGGTGAACAATGAAGTCGGTATATAAATCCTTGTGGATGCAGTTAAGCGTCAGCAATTCAGCACTGTGGTAAAAGGGGCGTTTGTGAGATCCAAACATTTCATGCAGTACCCGCTGCTGACTACCGGAATAAACAAATCGGATGGAGTTGTGTTGCTGGGCTTCTGCCCTGAGCCAGCCTTCAACCTGTGTTTCTTTAAATGAAAGTATCTGCTGAAATTCATCAAGAGCAATAACCACTTTTTTTTGTTTGGCAATAATTTTCAGCAGTTCAGAAACAGATTTTCTGTTATCTCCCGGTTTAACTAGATTGAAACCAACACTGTATTGCCCGGTAACTGCATCCAGTTCAACACTGAATTTAAGTGATGTGAGTAACTCCATGAACGAAAGTTTACGGCTTTGCGGAATGTTGGCCAGAGCCGAAGCAAGGCTTTTCAAAAAATCATCGAGATTATGGCAAAGATTCAGGTCAACATAAACACAAACCCAATCTTTTAAGTGGGCAAAAACATGATGAATGAGGGCGGTTTTTCCTAACCTTCGTGGCGATATAATACAGGTATTCCGCCCGTTTTTCAGGTTACTGATGAGGGTTTGGGTTTCTTTTTCGCGGTTACAAAAGGTGTCGGCTCCCCGGTAACCAATAACAACAAAAGGATTCATGCATAGAATATTTATACCAAAAGTATTATACTTTTAGTATAATACCAAAGGTGTAATGCTACTGCCTTGCAATACCACTCGGGAATTCCGTACTTTTCTACATGAGAAAACGCATATCACTTTTTCTAGTAATCGCCATCCAGATACCCGCCTGGGCTCAGGTAAAAGCATTGGTAGGGGGAACACTCATTGATGGCTATGGCGGTAAACCGTTGCAAAATTCAGTTATCATCATTGAGGGTGAACGCATAAAAGCCATTGGGCAAGTTGGCTCCATGGACATTCCGAAAAATGCCGAAGTCATTTCAACCGAAGGCATGAGTGTATTGCCCGGCTTATGGGACATGCACGTGCACCTGATGATTAACGGGCACAGCGATTACACCCATTGGGATAAAACCTACATTAACCTGTTTGAAAGAGTAATCATGCCCGCTTCAGCACAACAATTGTTGCTGGCCGGCATAACCAGTGCGCGCGACCTGGGCGCTCCGCTGCAGGCGAGCATTAGTGTTCGCAATCGCATTAACAATGGAGAAATTCCCGGGCCAACCATGTACATGAGCGGACCCTTCATTCAGAAGAAGCCTTACCCCGGCACCGAAGCTTTTCGCTGGGGCGTGAACGGAGATAAGGACGCACGACTGAAAGTACAGCAATTAGCCAAAGCCGGTGTTGACTGCATTAAACTCATCGATCAGGATGAAATGACCGATGCGGAATACCTGGCTGTGGTGGATGAAGCGCACAAGAATAACTTAAAAGTAGTAGCTCATGCACACCGCCCCGATGAAATACGAAGGGGACTCAAAGCCGGTGTGGATTGTTTTGAACATACGGGTCTTGCGGCTGCGCCTGAATATCCGGCTGACATCATCGCGATGATTAAAGAACGCACTGCAAAGATGAGTTTAGGTCCGCTGTTTTGGACGCCCACCGTTGAAGGACTTTATAATTATGAATATGTGCGCGATAATCCTGAACACCTCGACAATACTTCATGGCATTTGGGTTTACCCGATTCCATCATTACCGACATCAAACAATCCATCAAATACCCGGGCAGGCTTTCTTACTTCGGATTGAACCCGTTGCGTAAGCCAACACTGGAAACAAAAATCAATCAACTTAAAAATGCAGGTGTGGTGTTGCTGATTGGTACCGACAGCGGCATACCCATGAAGTTTCACAGTCAAAGCACGTGGAACGAACTGGATGTGTGGGTAAACAAATTTGGGTTCGACCCCATGTACACCATTCGCGCGGCAACGTACTGGCCCGCGGTGGCGATGGGTGTTGAAAAAGATTTTGGAACGATCAGCGAAGGTAAGTTTGCCGATATTATAGCAGTGAAAGGCGATGTGCTAAGGCATATTGCCTTGCTTCAGCGTGTGGATGTGGTGATTAAGAAAGGGAAGCGGTATAAATAAATTTTCATGGTCTGGGTCGATAGAGACCAGAGGATGTCTTGATTAAATTGAATGATGACAGAACCTTTCGCTTATCAGTACCAACTCGTAAAAGCTTCCCGGAAGGTATTGCTGGATTTTTGTGACACCTTTAAGCCCGGGGATTACACAAAGGGAGTAACGTTTGATAGCAAAAGCATCAGGCGTATTCAGGTTCATGCAGCCAATACGTATCAGGGTTGGATCATGACCTTCGCGCAAAAGCAGGAAGCAACTGATTTTGATGAACAAAACTATCCAACCGTTGAATCGGTACGAAAATTATTTGCATCGGTGGATGCACTGGTTGCCGATTTTATTTTGGAGAGCCGGCATAACTGGATGGAAGAAATCCATGGCGATTTTCCAGACAAATCTGTAGTGCTGAACAGAGCAGAAATTTTCACACACGTGATCACGCATGAATTTCATCACAAAGGACAAATTTTGATGTTAGCCAGAGGAATGGGTTATACCCCACCGGACACCGACATCATTCGAGTTTGAATAAATTAAACATACGCTATGATTAAAAAAGTTTTTCTATTTCTATTGATTGTGTTGCTCGTATTGGCGGGCATTGTATTATTCAATACGTTCACCTTTAAATCAAATCAACAACCACTTACGGCCGTATCAGCACCAGCAATAACAGATGCCTCACTTCAGCATTTTCAACAAGCGCTTTCTTACAAAACCATTTCGTATGGCGATCCGTCCTTGTTTGACTCAACACAGTTTATTGCCTTCAGAAATTTTTTGGAAGCAACCTATCCAAAAGCACATGAAGTGCTTTCTCGCGAAATAGTGGAAGGTTATAGTCTGCTTTACAAATGGCAAGGAAAAAATGCTGAATTGAAACCCGTAGTGCTCATGGCTCACCAGGATGTAGTGCCCATTGAAGAGGCCACAAAATCCATGTGGACGGTGGATCCGTTTGGCGGTGTGATTAAAGATAATTTTATCTGGGGCCGCGGCACTACCGATGATAAAATCAATGTGATCGCTATTCTTGAAACCGTTGAAAAGTTGGTGATTGAAAACTTCCAGCCGGAGCGAACGGTCTATCTTGCTTTCGGTCACGATGAAGAAATTGGCGGTAAAGGCGCCATAGCCATTGCACGTTTATTGAAGGAGCGGAACATTGCCGCGGAGTTTGTGCTCGATGAAGGCGGCATTATTACAGCCGATAAAATACCGGGCGTTACAAAACCGGTAGCTCTGTTGGGCACTTCTGAAAAAGGGTATATGTCATTGAAGTTAACCGTTACAGCTCAGGGTGGCCACTCCTCCATGCCGGAAAAAGAAACCTCCATTGATATTTTATCGAAAGCCCTTTACAATTTACGCAGCAATCCGTTTGAGGCTGATTTTAGCGAACCCATGCGCGGCCTAATGGAAAGCCTTGGCCCGGAAATGCCTTTTGTACAACGCATGGCCTTTGCCAACCCATGGTTATTTAAGAAATTGATTCTTGGAACCTACTCTGAAAGTAACACAGGCGATGCCATGATCAGAACTACGATTGTCCCCACCATTGTTGAAGCCGGCATAAAAGACAATGTGGTACCCACCGTAGCCTCAGCTGTGGTGAATTTCCGCTTGTTGCCCGGGCATTCTTCCGATCAGGTTATAAATGATGTGAAGAAAAAAATCAACGATGAGCGTGTTGTTATCGAACCCCTCAGCACCTTATCAGAAGCATCTCCTGTTACTCCTGTTAAAAGTTTTGGGTATCAAAAAATAGCAACGGCTATTCAAAAGAGTTATCCGCAATTAATCACATCTCCATTTCTGGTTATCGGAGCAACCGATTCGCGGCATTTTTCTGAAGTATCGTCCAACATCATTAAGTTCAGTCCTATGATTGACCCCATTGGCTTTCACGGCATTGATGAACGTGTAAGTTTGGAGAGCTTTAAAACGGCATTATGGTTTTATGAACAGCTACTGAAAGATCTTAATTGAAGCTGAATGTATCAGCCATGCGGCCCAAGCGCAAATTGTTTTCTGGAGTAAGAACTTTATCAGACAAAGAACACATGAAAAAATTGTTTCCCATCGTCATCCTGCTGATAATTGCCACATCAGCCTTTTCTCAGGTTTCCATCGATAACCTTCTTAACGTCCCCTTCCCAACCGCGCTCACGTCAAGCCCAGACGGTAAACGCATTGCCTGGGTGTTTAACGATAAGGGTGTACGGAATATTTATGTAGCCGATGCTCCTGAGTTTACCCCCCGAAAAATTACCAATTACAATCGGGATGACGGTCAGGAAATTTCATCCCTGCAGTTCACAAACGATAATACCAAAATTATTTTCATACGCGGAGGCGCGCCTAACAGTGCGAATGAGCTCCCCAATCCAATTGCCTTGCAGCCCGGTGTTGACCGTGCCATTTGGGTGATGAATGCCGATGGGAGCAATCTCCAAAAATTAGCTGCCGGATTTTATCCTAAACTTTCACCCGATGGTAAATCGGTAGCTTATTTAAGCAGCGGGCAGGTGTGGCTGGTTAAGCTGGATTCTGCCGGGAGAGGCAAAAAACTTTTTCATTCGCGCGGATCGCAAAGCAACATGCGCTGGTCGCCCGATGGCAGCAAGCTGGCTTTTGTAAGCAGCCGTGCCGACCATTCGTTTATTGGTGTTTATGATTTTTCTACCAGCACTATCCAGTTTTTAGACCCCAGCGTTGACCG
>JBKBOE010000071.1:0-13456 GCA_046294915.1 Cyclobacteriaceae bacterium
AATTATTTTCAAAAAAGAGATTTCCGAAGCACCCGATCCCACAGCCAAACTGAATGAGAAAGTCGAAGAATACACCCGCAAGTTTGCTACCCCTTACCGGGCAGCACACCGCGGATATGTTGACGAAGTCATTTACCCCGACCAAACCCGCGAAAAATTAATCCGTGCCTTTGCCATGCTGGAGAATAAGGCAGACAAACTGCCGAAGAAGAAACACGGTAATATTCCACTCTGAAAAATGGATCAGCATACATAATTTTTACCTACTACTATGGACAAAAAGAGCAAAACCTTCTTATTCGATTACCTGAACAACGCCTCACCTACCGGCTTTGAATATCCCGGCCAGCAGATATGGCTGAATTACCTGAAGCCTTACATTGACGATTACCTGGTAGATGTGTACGGTACGGTGGTGGGTGTTATCAACCCGAAAGAAAGATACAAAGTAGTTATCGAGGCACATGCCGATGAAATTTCGTGGTTCGTTGGCTACATTACCGATGAGGGCTACATCTACGTGAAACGCAATGGCGGGTCTGATCACCAGATAGCACCCTCCAAGCGGGTAAACATCCATACAGAAAAAGGAATTGTAAAAGGCGTGTTTGGCTGGCCGGCTATTCACGTGCGCGATGCAGCCAAAGAGGAACCTCCATCACTTAAAAATATTTTTATTGATATCGGCTGCGAAAACAAAAAGGAAGTAGAAGCCCTGGGCGTGCACGTAGGTTGCGTCATTACCTTTGAAGATGAGCTCATGGAAATGAACAAAAATTTTCTGGTTGGTCGGGCATTAGATAACCGGATGGGCGGGTTTATGATAGCCGAAGTAGCGCGCAGGCTCAAAGAGGGCAAGAAGAAACTGCCGTTCGGCCTGTACATTGTTAATTCCGTGCAGGAAGAAATTGGTTTGCGTGGTGCCGAAATGATTTCGCGCAGGCTGAAGCCCGATTTGGCCATTTGCACGGATGTAACACACGACACCTGTTCACCCATGTACAGTAAAAAGGAAACCGGCCACATAAAATGCGGTAGCGGTCCGGTACTCTGTTATGGCCCGGCTGTGCAGAACAACGTTCTCAAAATGGTAATTGAAACAGCCCAGAAACGGAAAATTCCTTTCCAGCGGCAGGCCGTGAGCCGCTCTACCGGCACCGATACCGATTCGTTTGCCTACTCGGCCGAGGGGGTGGCTTCGGCCCTCATATCCTTACCTCTTAAGTACATGCATACAACAGTAGAAACCGTTCACAAAAACGATGTAGAGAATGTAATAAAGCTCATTTTTGAGGTTTTATTGCAGGTTAAACCCGGGCACGACTTCCGCTACATTAAGTAATCCGAAAAAACCTTACATCCATAAGAATAGGGTCTTGATAGGCCTCTCAAGCAAAAAAGAGGGGCCTATTTTTGTATCGTTAAAAATCAAAAAACAGATTTAACCGATATGAAACTGACAAGAAAAATCCTCTTCATCCTGATGGTGGCAACAGGAACTACCGTATTTGCCCAGGAACGCCCCATGCATGAGGTTTACTCCATGATGGTGTACAACTTTGTAAAGTATGTTCAATGGCCCGACCACACCGAAAACGGTGAATTCGTTATTGGCGTAATCGGAAATAACGATGTGTTTACTACCCTGAATACGTGGTATGGTGGCAAGCCCCGCGGCAACAAAACGTATGTTATTAAGAAATTCAACTCGGCAGCCGATGTGGCCGATTGTCATGTGGTGTTCATTGATAAATCGAAGAGTGGTGAGTTTGAAGCAGTGAATGCCAAGGTGAAAGGGAAAGGAACGTTGGTGATTACCGATAAAGCCGGATTGGGCGAAAAAGGAAGTGGCATTAACTTTAAAAACATCGACAATAAGCTCAAATTTGAATTGAATCAGAAAGCAATTGAAGCCTCTAACCTGAAGGTTTCCGGTTCGCTTACTTCGATGGCTATTTTAATTTAAGAGTTTTAAATTCGTAAAAACAAAACCTCTCTGAGATATGAAAAATTTAGTTGTATTTGTTGTGGCCGTACTGGCGGCAGGTGCCGTTCGGGCGCAGGAAAGACCTAATCACGAAATTCATGCGGCCATGGTGTTTAACTTCATCAAGTATGTGCAATGGCCCGATGAAGGAAGCGGTGGTGATTTTGTGGTTGGCGTTATGGGTGAAGATGAAGTATTTAACACCCTGAAGGCCTGGTATGATGGAAAACCGAAAGGCGCTAAAAAGTATGTGATTAAAAAACTTTCTTCAGCAGATGAAGCTTCTTCTTGCCATGTAGTATATCTGGGCAAGAACAAGAGCAAGGAATTTGAAAACATCAAAAACAGCATAGCCGGAAAATCCGTGCTGACCGTAACCGATGGGAGTGGACTGGGTCAGAAGGGAAGTTGCATCAACTTTAAGGTAGTCGATGGAAAGTTGAAGTGGGAACTGAACCAGGGCACCTTTACAAACTCAAACCTCAAGGTGTCGGGTCAACTCAGCAGCATGTCAATCCTCATATAGGAGTGAATTGTATGCAGATACTTCAAGAAGTGAACGGGGTGGAAGGGATGAACAGGTTTTTTCAGGATATGGTAGAGCGCTCCGAAGACATCTTTACGTTAGTGGATAAAGATTTATGGATCTGTTACACTTCTTCAGGTGACAATACGTATGGTGCCGACCCGACCTCCCTGCGTTTAAAATCTATATTCCCAACCAGGTAGCTGAACCTGTAGTTACCAGTTAACGATATGCGCGCAGGGTCACGGAGTTTTTATTGAGAGGGTCTTTCTTCGTGTGCTCTGTGCGCTTTTTTTCAAAGGCATCCTGCCATGGCGGGATGCCTTTTATCTTTGTGTTAAAATGAACCAACGCATTTTTACCGATCAACTGCACAACCGGGTTACCATTTCATATCCGCCCCAACGCATTGTTTCACTTGTTCCTTCACAAACTGAATTGCTCGCTGATCTGGGTCTTGAAAGCCGTGTTGTTGGCATCACCAAATTCTGTAGTCATCCGGCACATTGGCGAAATTCAAAAACGCTTGTTGGCGGAACGAAGAATGTTGATATTGAAAGAATCCGCTCCCTCAATCCGGATTTGATTCTGGGCAACAAAGAGGAAAATTCGCGTGAGGGTATTGCCGCATTGGCAGAAGAATTCCCGGTTTGGATGAGTGATGTGGTAACACCGGTTGACGCCCGGTTGATGATACGCGAAGTTGGAGCCATTACCGATACGGCAAACCGGGCTAATGAACTTGTTCAGAAATTCGATGATTCCTTAAAATACATCAAGCGATTTGATGGGGCTAAGGTGCTCTACCTGATCTGGAAAAAACCATGGATGGCTGCCGGCAATAAAACGTTTATTAACGCTATGCTTGCATTGGCAGGATTTATAAATGTTATACAGGAAAACCGCTACCCGGAGCTGACCGATGCGCAGATCAGCCAACTGAATCCGGATTTTATTTTTCTATCGTCAGAACCGTATCCGTTTACAGAAAAGCACAAGGCACTTTTTAACGAAACAGCACCAGCCTCAAGGGTGGTTCTGGTTGACGGAAAGGCCTTTTCATGGTACGGAAGCCGCCTCCTTCGGTTTTCGGATTACCTGAATCACCTCATTACTCAACTGCATTAATCCCCACCGACCGCACATCGTGCCAAAAGTGAGGGTACGATTTTCTAACAACTCCGGGGTTTTCTATCTGTACTTTCCACATCATACATAAAGGAGCAAACGCCATTGCCATGCGGTGGTCGAGGTAGGTGTGAATGGGCGCAAGGGTATCGGGCAGCTTTTGAGCGGGGGTAAGATGCCAGGCATCGCCACGGAGGTTAAAGGTTGCGCCAAGTTTTGCCAATTCAATTGTGAGTGCCATTGTTCGGTCAGTTTCTTTTATTTTAAGGCTTTCCAAGCCGGTAAAGGTTGCTTTAATTCCTTTGGCTGCACACACCACAGCTACCGTTTGCGCCAAATCGGGGCAATCGGTAAAATCCCAGCTAAACGATTGCCGATGCTCCTTATGGGTAATCAGTAAATCGTTTCCGCGGGGCTCGGCCTTAACCCCGAGTTGCTCCATGATGTCAATGATTACCTGGTCGCCCTGCACCGATTTCATGGCTACCCGGGGCAGAATAAGCTCAGCCTCTTTGGCCAGGGCTACAAAGGCAAACCAATAGCTGGCTGCCGACCAGTCAGGTTCAACAATATAAGCAACCGGCTTATACCTGCCCGAAGGCACCTCAATCCGGGTGTCGGTTACTTGGGGGTAAATACCAAAGGTGCGCATAAGCGAGAGGGTCATGTCAATGTAGGGCCGGCTGGAAATTTTTCCCTCCAGTTGGAGTATCAGGCCCTGAGGCAAGGCAGGGGCAACCAACAGCAATGCAGAAATAAACTGGCTGCTTACATCGCCCCGAATGGTAATGTGGTTGGTTTTTTGGATGAAGCCCCCCTGAATTTTTAGAGGAGGAAAGCCTTCCTTTTCTGTGTAAACGATATGGGCACCGATTTTCTGAAGCGCATTAACCAACAAATGGATGGGCCTTTGTTTCATACGGTATGTTCCGGTTAACAGTTTGGGCAACCCCATTATGGCAAAATAGGAGGTAAGGAACCGCATGGTGGTGCCGGCATCCTCGGCATTGATCTCCTCATCTGAAGAGACAATCAATTGCTGCATAAGGCGTGTATCGTTTGCTTCTGAAAGGTTTGCTATTGCTGCTTTACCCTGGCACAATGCCTGGATAATCAATACTCTGTTGCTGATGCTCTTCGAAGCCGGTAAGTGGTTAATCACTCCCGAAATTTTGGGTTGGTGTTGAAGGGTTATGAAGTGGGTCACTGAACAAGTGTTAGTCGCACAAATTACATTTTGTAAAAGATTTTTTACTATGTATGAAACATTTACTCACCGCTACGAGTTAAATTTGTTATACAGTTATGAGCACAACCAAAAAATTAGCGATTGGGTTGGGAATTGCCTCAGGGGCTTTGTTGGCCGCATGGTTACTGACGGGCGACCGGAAAAAGAAAACCGTGGATTTTATCACCAAAAAAGCCGATGACCTAAAGCGCGCCATCCGTAAAGGCAGGGATTCGTTTAACGACTCAGAAGCCCACTACGTGTGAAGCGAACCATAGTATGTCAGCGAGTCAACCATCTCATCCATAGAAACTTCAACGTCCCATCGGGCCCTCCCGATTCCATTCAGAAGGGCCATTAAAATGGTATTGCCCTTATTTTTCTTATCCTGATAACAAAGACCAGCTATTTCTTCGTATTGCCGGGGGAGGTTTAGTTTACCAAACACAGGCAACAGCAAGCCGGTAATTTCATTCAATTCGCGTTGGGAAAGCATATTCTTTTTCCATGCTATAAAGGATTCGCATATAAGGCCGGCTGCGATTGCCTCACCATGAAGCACCGGCTTTTGCCTTGTCAGAAACCAGGTTTCTATGGCGTGGCCAATGGTGTGGCCTGCATTGAGAATCTTCCTTATTCCTTTTTCCAGAGGGTCCTGTTGCACAACCTGATATTTTAAAGCAGCCGAATGCCTAACCAGGTTATCCCAGTCGTGGTTTTTCCAGGGCTTTGTCCGGATCAGATCCCACAGGGCAGCATCAGAAATCAGCGCATGTTTTACAACTTCGGCAAATCCTGACCGCAGTTCATCTGCAGGAAGCGTGCTGAGGAAAGAAGTCGAAATGAGATTCATCACGGGTTCGCGGAATACACCTAGTTGATTTTTATAAAAGCCAAAATCAACGCCCAGTTTGCCGCCAATGCTGGCATCGGCCATGGCCAACAGGGTAGTCGGCACCAGTATAAAATCAATACCCCGTTTAAAAGTTGAAGCGCAAAATCCCCCCAGGTCACCCGCAACACCTCCGCCAATAATAATCAGTACCGAATGCCGGTCGAGTTTCTGGTCGGTCAGGGCTTTCCAAACCTGTGTACAGGTTTCGATTGTCTTGCCTGATTCACCAGCGGGTATTTGAATTACCTTGTGGGCAGGCAACACGGGTTTCAGGCGGGGATAGCAATGAATAACGGTATTCGTATCGGCCAGAACGCAGCTTTGGGAGTATCTTTTCTTCGTTATGAATTCAACCAGGTCGTTTTCAGGCCAGGCTGAAATCCGGATATGGTCAGGGAGCATCATGCCGGCTTACGGATTGATTCAGGATTTCGGTTTGAATACGAATGGACTCATCGTGAATAACCCGGTACAATTCTTTAATAAAGTCGGCTGCCAGTTGAGCGTGCTGCCCCCATTCAGGCCGGGTTTTCATAATCTCATTCCATCTTTCCAACTGAAATACAGTTACGTTATTTTCTTTTTTATAGTCACCAATTTTTTCAACCAGTCGCATCCGGGCAGCCAACGTATTAATCAGTTCCTGATCCATCTGGTCAATGCGTTCGCGCAGGTGTTCCAGTTGGTTCAGGAAGAAGGCGTTATCTGAGGAGTGTTCGGCTATGCGCAAGTTGGCTAATCCTTCTTTCAGCGCCAGCGGGGTGATTTGTTGTTGCGCATCGCTGAGGGCATTATCCGGGTCAGGATGGGTTTCGATCATCAGGCCATCGTAGCCAAGATCAAGCGCTTTTTGCGACACTTCAAAAATCAGCTGGCGGTTGCCGGCAATATGGCTGGGATCAGCAATAAGCGGCAGTTCGGGATTTCGGATTTTAAGTTCCAAGGGCAACTGCCAAAGGGGCTGATTGCGGAAGCGACTGTTCTGAATGGAAGAGAAGCCGCGGTGAATGGCACCCAGTTTTTTAATACCTGCGCGGTACAGCCGCTCCAGGGCGCCAATCCACAACGATAGGTCGGGGTTAATTGGATTTTTGACTAAAACAATTTTATCCACACCCTTCAGGGCAACGGCAAGTTGTTGAACTAAAAACGGATTTACCGTTGTGCGGGCACCCAGCCACAATACTTCAATGCCGGCTTCAAGGGAAAGTTCCACATGCTGGGGAGTTGCTACTTCAATGGCGAAAGAAAGGCCTGTTTTTTCTTTTACGGATTTGATCCAGGCAAATGCTTCCGATCCCTTTCCTTCAAAACTATCCGGCCGGGTGCGGGGCTTCCATACGCCAGCCCGCATTACCCGGATACCCTGCTCCTTAATGGCTTTTGCTACCGCAAGCAATTGGTCCTCACTTTCCGCGCTGCAGGGGCCCGCGATAAGAAAGGGTTTATTTCCGTCTGTAAACGTTGAAATCCAGTTAAGATGCTCCATTGTGCTGAAAGTTAAGAAAATCAACAGATCACCCTATTTAATACTCCCAGCAAGCAAATTGTTTAACCGTAAATCAGGCACGGGCTTGAAACCTTCCTGCCACAACCTATATTAGCGCCACCTTTTTTGTATGGAATCCATTCCTAAAATTTCGTTTGAAGACACGCATACCGCTTTTGCCTATAAATCAGATGCTGAATTAAAAAGGGCGCATTTTATTTTCTCACTGGTTAACCACCCGTGGATATCGGCCATGGCCATTGGGCTGGTAAAGGCGGGCCTGTTTTTCCGGCTTCCCATTAAGGGCTTAATCCGGAAAACGGTGTTCAACCATTTTTGTGGGGGTGAAACGATAAGCCAGGCCGATGAGGTTATGCAGGCGCTGGCCGCGTTTCATGTAGGTGCTATTCTGGATTACTCGGTAGAGGGAGAGCATACCGAGGAAGGCTTTGAACTTACCACGCAAGAAACGTTGCGCACCATTGAAAACGCCAGAGTTTCAACAAATATTCCGTTTTGTGTTTTTAAGGTTACCGGATTGGCCCCGGCCGCGTTGCTTGAAAAAGTACAGTTAAAGCAACCGCTTACAACCGATGAGAAGGCTGCTTTTGAACGGGTTAAAAACCGAATGGACCGCATTTGTGCCAAAGGGTATGAATACGGTATTCCCATTTTAGTTGATGCGGAAGATTCATGGTATCAGGATACGATCGATCAAATCGTACTGGACCTGATGAAGAAGTATAATAAGGAGAAGGCCATCGTTTTTAATACCTACCAGTTATATCGAACAGCCGGCCTCCCTAATTTGCGCAACCACTTTCATGAGGCCGTAATGCACCAGGTGTATTTTGGAGCCAAGCTGGTACGAGGTGCATACATGGAAAAAGAACGGGAACGGGCTGCTAAAATGGGCTATCCGGATCCCATCCAGCCGGATAAGCAGGCCACCGATGATGCTTTTAATGAAGCTCTTGCCTTTTGCATTGATAATAAACAGCGCATTTCGGTTATGTGCGGGTCGCACAACGACTACAGCAATTATTACCTGACCATATTAATGGAAAAGCACAGCATGCCCAATAATGATAGCCGGGTTTGGTTCGCGCAACTCTATGGCATGAGTGATCATATTTCGTTTAACCTGGCCAAAGCGGGTTATAACGTGGTTAAGTACCTGCCGTATGGCCCGGTGCAATCGGTAATGCCTTACCTTTTCCGGAGAGCCGAAGAAAACACCTCTGTTGCCGGGCAGAGCAGCCGTGAGTTGATGCTGATTAAAAAAGAACTCAGCAGGCGTAAAAACTCCGGGTAAGCTCATCCGGTTTTAAGCTCAGCATTATTACCGTATTTTTGCGCCAAAGCAGTTTATCATGTCATTATCCGAGCAGGAAATTATCCGCAGGCAGGCGAAAGAAGAGTTGGAGAAGTTGGGTATAAACCCGTATCCGGCCGACCGTTTTGATGTTAACGTATCGGCTAAAGAAATCCTGGAAAACTATCCCCGGCACAAAAGCGATTACCGGAGCATCTCCATTGCCGGCCGTATTATGAGCCGCAGAATTATGGGCTCGGCCTCGTTTGCCGAGTTGCAGGATGAGACCGGGCGCATTCAGATCTACTTCCGCAGGGACGATATTTGCCCGGGTGATGACAAGACCCTGTACAATGTGGTGTTTAAGAAACTCCTCGATATTGGCGATATCATCGGGGTAAAGGGCTACGGGTTTACCACACAAACCGGGGAGATTTCCATTCACGTAACGGACTTCAAAATCCTTTCCAAATCATTACGGCCACTACCCATTGTTAAAGAAACCGTTGATGACCAGGGACAGGTACATAAGCATGATGCCTTCAGCGATCCGGAGCAACGCTACCGCATGCGATATGTTGACCTGATTGTGAACCCTGAGGTGCGTGAGGTATTTATCAAGCGTACGCAACTGGTTAATTCCATGCGCGAGTTTCTTAATAGCAAAGCGTATCTGGAAGTAGAAACCCCTGTGTTGCAACCGCTGTATGGCGGTGCTGCTGCCCGGCCGTTTAAAACGCATCACCACACACTGGATATGACCCTGTACCTCCGCATAGCCAACGAACTGTACCTAAAACGGTTGATTGTGGGCGGCTACAACGGGGTGTACGAGTTTTCCAAAGACTTCCGCAACGAGGGGATGTCGCGTTTTCATAACCCGGAGTTTACCCAGGTTGAATTGTATGTAGCTTACAAAGATTACTTCTGGATGATGGACCTGGTGGAAGAGATGATTGAAAAAGTGGCCCTTGATCTGCACGGTACAACCGAGGTGAAAGTGGGTGATCACATCATTGATTTCCGCAGGCCATGGAAACGCTTCACCATGTTTGAAGCCATCCGGCATTTTACCAATGTGGACATCTCCTCCATGGATGAACAAGCCTTGCGCGACACCTGCCGCAAGCTGCATGTGCCGGTTGATGACACAATGGGTAAAGGTAAACTGATTGACGCCATCTTTGGTGAGAAGTGCGAGCCGCACCTCATTCAGCCTACATTTATTATGGATTACCCTATTGAAATGTCGCCATTGGCTAAAAAACACCGCAGTGTACCTGGTTTGGTTGAGCGCTTTGAAGCCATTTGCAACGGCAAGGAAATTTGCAATGCCTTTTCTGAATTAAACGACCCCATTGATCAGCGCAAACGTTTTGAGGAGCAACTGGAACTGGGTAAGCGTGGCGATGAAGAAGCCATGACCCTGGATGAAGACTTTTTGCGCGCCCTGGAGTTTGGTATGCCGCCCACGGCCGGTTTAGGGGTGGGCATTGACAGGCTTTGTATGATTATGACTAACCAACCGTCCATTCAGGATGTTTTGTTCTTCCCGCAGATGAAGCCTGAAAAACCGGCTTCAGCATTTAGCGAAAAGGAGGCCACGCAGTTAGGCATCCGCAAAGAACTCTTCCCAATACTTCAAAAACTCGGTATCCAATCGGTGGAGCAGTTCAAATCCATGAAGGCATCGAAGTTATTCAACGATGTTTGCGGCATGCGAAAAAAAATGAAACTCGAGGACGTGAAGAATCCCACGATAGAAGAAGTGGAATCTTGGCTGAAGTAGCATGAGCTACCGGTTATCGTAATATGGTTTTCTTCGCTCCAGTTTCAGGTCTGAAAGAATGGATGCTTTTACGTTAATGCGGAAATTATAGAAGGTATACCGTCCGAACGGAACCCAGTTAAACATAAGTGTCCAGCAGTGGAGGTCGCGGGTAATGCCGATGTTGGTTTGGGTTAATTTTTTATTTATAAAATCATATCCTGAGTTGAACATTACCTTCCATTTCTCAGAGAGGGCAACGTCTCCGGAAAATTGCAGGGCCTGGGTTATCTGGATGTCGCTGTTAAGCGGATGGAAGTACTGCAGGCTGTAGTTGAGGCGAAGGCTCCAGGGGATTTCAAAATCAATGTAGGTATCGGGGTTGTTGAGGTAGTATTGTTTTTCCTGTTCGGGCAAATCCGATTTGGCAATTTTCTCCCTGCTCTTCTGGTCTTGCTCGCGTCCTTTCGGGTTGAGGTTGGTGCTTAGTGCAATGGTACCTGAGGTGATGCGCCCCAGGCTGCCTCCTTTCCAGGCATATTCATCAATTCTTCGCTCGGTTTTTTTTCCGTTTTCATCAACAACCGTAACAATGCTGTAGGGATCAAGCGTGGCATTAATGTTCACGTTAATCAGGTTTTCAAGAATGTTGGTGTTGGCCGCCAGGCTAATAGGGGAGAGTTTGAAAGAATCGGCAACCAGGTTGTAGGATGTATTAAGCGACAGGTTATTGAGCAGATTAACTTTTCGGGCTACGGTATCTTTTGGTGATTTTACTTTCATTTCGAGTGTATTACCCAAACCAAAACCTATGGAGCCGCTGTTGCCGGTGGTGGAGCCTCCATAAAGAAAACCCTGATGCCGCGATTGGTACCTGATTTTTCCGTTTTCATTAATGGACTGAAAGTAATTATCGTTTTTGGTAAAGTCAGGCACGTAGCTGAAGGAAAGGGTTGGGTTCATTACGTGCCGGATGGCTTTCACATTGCCCCGTTTAAAAAAGTAGGTTCCGTAAATACGGGTGTTTAACCCGGCTGATAAGGTGTAGTTGGCAATGCGGTTAAATCCTTTAATGGTATCTGAAGCAACCAGTACGGGCTGGTTGTTCTGAATATCGTAGGTCCAGCCTAATTTTTCGAAATACCACTTTTCTTCATAGGAAAATTGTGGCGATACCGTGAAAAACCTTAACGCCTTAAAGGAATATCCAATAGGCATGGCATGCCGAATGCCATTCCTTCCGTTTTCAATAAACTTTGAAATGTTTTCGGCAGTAAAGGGTGCAATGCTGTCTCGGGGGGAGTTGCCGATGCGTCCGAGGTTGTTCGTAATCCGGTTTGATGCGGTCATGCCGTAGCCCACCGAAAAATTGTCGAGTACAGTGGGCCTGCCGTCCTTGCGTTGAAAAGGATACAGGTTTTGCATGTTCAGCGTAAGCGTTGGCAGGGTGAGATCAACCTGTTTGGTTTGTAAATCCTGATTATGACTTGCATTTAATCCCATGGTAAAAGGTGTACCGACAAAACGCTTACTATAGGAAATGTTTGAATTCATTTTACGGGTTGTATTATTTATGTTGTTGGAATAGATGCTTCCCGGCATTCCCTGATTCAGGTTGTTAATCTGGTTGTAGGAGTTCGTTGCCGCAGAAACAGAAGCTGAAAAGCGCCCTGTGCCCCGGCTTTGCGGTGCATGACTCCAGGTAATCTGGAAATCTCTTTTCGAAGAGTTGGTCTCAAAATTTTCATTAAACGGAAATTTGGAGTAACTGAAATTAAGGTTGCCTGTGTAGGAGTACCGCTTATTGTAGGGCAGGGCTACTTTCCCCATGAATCCGCCTTTGGAATACAAATCGAACAACAACGACAGCTTCATGTATTCGCTCACATCAAAAAAATAACCCATATCGCGCAGGTTAAAGCCCAGGTTGCGGTCTTCGCCAAACGAAGGAAAGATGATTCCGGATTTGCTTTTTTGCTGAGCGGGGAACATCCCGAAGAGAAACCCGATCGGGTAAAGAGGCACATCATTGAATTCGGTATAAAAAGGTCCGGCTACAATCTTATCGTCAGGGATGGCTTTGGTTTTTGTTGCCCGGATACGGAAGTGCGGATGTTCGAGGTTGCAGGTGGTGTACGTGTTGCGCAAACTCAGCAGCTCGTTGCGCTCGTTTTTATAGACCACATCGCCATGCAGGTAGCCATCGCCCTGTTGGGTTACTACTTCGGAAATCCGGGCTCGTCCGGTTTTGAAGTTGTAAATAATGTCTTTGGTTTCATAAACCTCCGGCCCGTTTTTAAAAATCGGAAAGCCGACCCTGCGCCCGAGCGAATCACGTTTGCCGTTTGCCGTTAGCGTGCTGTTGGCGTAGTCAATAACGATTTCCTCCGCCTCCAGTTCAATAGAGCCGTAAACAATCCGGGCGTTTCCATAGAGCCATATAATCTTGCCATCAATGCTGGTATATATTGAGTCGCGGGCACTGTAAACGATGGTCGTTTCAATATCCCCTTTCTTTTGTATGGTATCGGCAGGGTTTTTGGTACTATCGCCCGGGTTGGTTATTCGAACACTGTCAGCCGGGAGTTGGGCATAGGCAGCGGAACACGCAATTAAAAAATAAAAAATGAAGATACGGATACAGGCAGGAGGCACGTTCGAAACGTTGAAAATCCGGTATAAATTCACAACTTTGCGTAAAGGTATTGCAAATTGGTTGAACATCGTTAGCCCCGTGAGGAATATAGGAATATCAGTGCTCTTCTTAGCAATAACCCTGCTAAACTCCTCCGGTACCTTGCCGGTAAGGGAGTATAAAGTAAGCACCATTGTGATTGATGCAGGTCATGGCGGAAAGGACCCCGGTACCATTGGCAAGGCTAATAATAAGGAGAAGGATATTGCCTTAAGTATTTCCCTGAAGTTGGGAGAGTATATTCAAAAGAATATCCCCGGGGTTAAAGTTCTTTATACCCGTAAAGACGACCGGTATGTGATCTGGGATGACCGTGCTAATCTTGCCAATAAAAACAAGGCCGACTTGTTTATTTCGGTTCACGTTAATGCCAGCCCGAGTCCGCAGGTATATGGCACCGAAACCTGGGTAATGGGTCTTCATAA
>JBKBOE010000072.1:0-12996 GCA_046294915.1 Cyclobacteriaceae bacterium
GTAGTTCATCCGGTGTGCTCAACTTTTACGCTTGCCCGGGAAATAGAATGGACTACCCGGCAGTTTGTTCTGGAGATGCGCGATGAAGACGAAGAAGGTGTGGGAACATTCCTGAGTATAGATCATCGCGGCCCGGCATTTGTTGGCGATGAAGTGGTTATTAAAGCCTGGATTGATTCACTAAACGGAAACGAGTTGATTTGCGGCTACGAGGCTTCCGTTGGCTCGCGGTTAATTGCCATTGGAAAGACGGGTCAGAAGATTCTGTCAAAAAAGAAACTGGATATTCTTTTTAAAAAAAGCTGAGGATTTATGGGTAAACGATTTTCAGATGAGGTTAATGTGCGCAACCGGCAGGCTTCGTTTCAATATGAATTGCTGGATAAATATATTGCCGGTATGGTATTAAAGGGTACGGAAATCAAGTCCATCCGCGAAGGAAAAGTGAGTCTTCAGGATGGATATTGCTATTTTGCCAATGGAGAGTTGTTTGTAAAAGGGGTAGGTATAACCCCATATGCTCAGGGCACTCACTACAATCATGAAGCTCAGCGAGAACGGAAATTGTTATTAAAACGATCGGAGTTGCGAAAGCTGGAGCAGAAACATGAGAAGGGCCTTACCATTGTACCGGTGAGACTTTTTATTAATGAGCGCGGATACGCCAAACTGGAAATTGCGCTGGCACGTGGCAAGAAACTGTACGACAAACGGGAGTCCATTAAAGAGCGTGATGCCAAACGACAACTCGAACGACTTAAACGATAAGCCTTGAACGCTACTGATGTTGACTACGGGGTTTGCAGGCTTAGCCTGGTTTCGTTACGGGCTGAACCATCACACGCAGCTGAACAAACGTCACAACTTTTGTTTGGTGAGCAATATGAAATAATCGAAACCAACCCGGATAAAAAATGGTTGATGGTCAGGAACTACTTTGATCAGTTTACCGGCTGGCTCGATGCCCGCCAGCACCACCCGATTTCCAGGGAGTATTTTGAGTACCTTAATGGAGCCAACTTCAAAATTACTACCGATGTTACCACCAGTATTCTTTACAATAAGAGTCCGCTTCAGATTCTAATGGGCAGTATCATTCCGATTTCAGGGGCAGAACTTTTTAAGATGGAAGAGCAGTTTGCCTTTAACGGTGAATCGAAGAACCTGGGGCAAAAGCGCGATGTTGAATTTCTGAGGGCAATTGCTTCAAAGTGTATTAATGCGCCCTTTATGCAGGGTGGCCGAAGTCCGTTTGGTTTTGACCCTGCAGGATTTACACAAATGATGTTCAAAATAAGCGGTTACCCGATTGGCCGCACGGTTCAACAGCAAATAGACGATGGCCGACCGGTAAAGGAGTGGGGAGATATGGCCGCTGGCGACCTTGTTTTCTTTAAGAGCCTGAAGGACCGGAGCCTGCATGTGGGCATTCTGCTGGCTGATGATAAGGTGATTCATGTAGTTGAAAAGGTGAGGGTTGACCATTTTAATGAAGAGGGCATACTAAATTCCGATACCCGGGTTTACACCCACACCTTTACAAGCGCACGCAGGATTTTACTTTCCGAGTAGTGAGGTTAGGCTATTCTCCGTATTGCTTCTCTGCCGGATTGCCATTATCTTTCCTGCATGAACAACCGTGTTTTGGTATTGAACCAGGATTTTAGCCCGCTGATGGTTTGCTCCGTACAGCGAGCCTTTGTGCTGGTGTACCTTAATAAAAGCGAATTGGTTAGGCCTGCCAACGGCTATAAACTTCATTCCGTAACCCGCAGTTTCCCTATGCCTTCGGTGATCCGGCTGAACCGATACGTAAATGCCCCCTATAAAGGCGTAACCCTCACACGGCAAAATATTTTTAAACGCGACAATTTTGAGTGCCAGTATTGCGGTACGAAAAAGGATTTAACGTTAGACCATTTAATCCCCAGCTCAAGAGGCGGGCAGCACACCTGGCACAACCTGGTGACTGCCTGCAAAAGTTGTAATACAAAAAAGGGTGACTTTACTCCTGAAGAAGCAGGGATGCCTCTGCTTCGGAAACCCCACAAGCCTTCGTATGCCTTATTCCTCCGTGAACTGTCAGACCATCATGGAAATGAATGGGATGAGTTTCTGGCGTAGCGAATCCGCATTTACTCCAGCTTATTAAGCATCTTCTTTGCCCTTGCGGCATACGAGTACTCGCTGTTGCTCAGTTCCTGAAAAATTAACTGCGCGGTTTTTACATCGCCTTCTTTCAGGTAACTCAATCCCAGGTACCACTTAGCCTGGTTGTCCAGGTCATCAAAATCATTGATGAGCTTGATAAACTGGTTACGGGCTTCAGCTATATTGCCCAGCACCAGGTAGCAGTTGCCCAGCAGCATTAACATGCCAGCCTCTTCTTTCTCGGCCAGTAGTTGGGTAAACAGGGTTGCGGCAGTTTCATAATTTCCGGATTCATAGGCGGTAAAAGCTTCTGTCCGTTTCGACTGTTGCGTTTCTCCGCGTGTTATGGGTTCAAACACGTTGGGGTAAACTTTAAAGTTTTCTGCATACAACTCCTGCGGGGCAGCAGGCTTGTTCCATAATACATAACCAATGGTAAAAAATGCCACGGTTGCCGCAATGGCTGCGGCCTGCCTCCAATGCGCTACCAGCCAAACCTGTTTGCCTTTTTTCTGTAGTTGAGGTAATGTGCTTTCTAAAGCACGCAATTGTTGCAACCTGGTTTGCAGGTAGCTGTAGCGAATGCCCTTAATCAGTTGTTGGTGTTCAAGGTACATGGTTTTTAAAACCGGTTCTTTTTTTAGCCTTTCTTCCAGGTTTGTTTTTTCAGAGTCGGTAAGGCTCCGGTCGAGGTACCGTTGGATCAGGTCGCTATCGTGTAAATTTGGATTCATCGTACGGTTGTTTATCGTGGTTATTCTTCTGTTACAGGGTTTGATTCTGCAGGTTGCGATTGAAGCGTTTTAAATACCATTTTCCGCAACCGCTCCATACACTTATACTTTTGATTCTTTGCCGTTTCGGGGTTCTTGTAACCCATCAGGCCTGATATTTCTTCCATATTTTTCCGCTGGAAATAATAATAGCCAAGCAGTTCATGGCAAGGCTCCCCCAGCTGTTCGTAGGTAAGGCTGATGATTTCAAGGTTTATTTCCTGGTCTAACTGGCTGTCGCCATCTTCCAGTAAATAATTCTTAAGATAGAATTCCGCACTCAGCACCTGTTGCCGGTGGTTGGTACGGTAGCGCTGCCATACCAGGTTCTTCCCAATACCAAAAAGGTATGTTTTCAGGCTGCTCCGGAGCCCATCCAGCTTTCCGGCTTTGGTATTATCATAAAGTATAATAATAGAGGCCTGGTAAAACTCACGGGCATCCTCATTTCCGCAACGTTGCAGGCGCATAATCCAATGCACAAATTCCGACCGGAATGTTTCATACACGGTGCTCAGGCCCCGCGGGTCGTCATTTTTAATCAGATTAATGAGTTCTGCATCAGTCATACGCTTTTAGTGTATTAAATGGTTTTTAGTAACCCTGTTTAAAGGTATAGTTTTTTTTCGCTGGCTCAGGGGAGACCTTTAGGATATTTCGACACTAACTCACGAAACATAATTACAACCCTTAAAAAGACACTCATGAAAGCTAAATTCAGAATTATCGTGGTGCTGGTAGGACTAACCGTTGCCATGATTACAGCAGGAGTGCCGCCTGTGAAGAAGGTAGGAGTTGATGAAGTAAAACCAAATGCCTGCTATAACGAAACCGATGTACAGGCGCTGATGGCCCTTAACCGGTATTCACGGGCAGAGGCTCTGGCAGTTCTTGATATAGCATGTGAGTATGTAATAATGCCATAACCAAAAAAGACTCTTCATAGGTTGGCTAAGCCCGGGCGCCCGGTAGATGACCGGGGCCCGGCTTTTTGAAATGATTTGATCCAAAAGCGATAAAACTTAATCAACTGAATTAAGCGGGACATTGGATCCGGAGATAGCACGCTCACGGAGTGCGGAAGCGTATGAAGACACACCCACCGAGATGGTGGTGCGCAAGCTGAGCCAGAAAACACGCAAGTACCTGACCTCAGGCGGTAAGGAATATGTATCCGATGGTATTCCGGGTAAACACTCACCGTTTGCATCAAAGTTTATTGAATCGCTGCGCACGTATGGCGGTGCCGACCGCGTACTTACCCTACAGGAATTGGTTTCCAGCATGGATGTGCTGAAACAAGTACCCCGCACCGGCTCATTCGGTGACGACCAGAAACTGAGTGACTTTGTTTTTATCAGTAAGAATTAGTTGACGTAAGAAAATCGAACCCCCAAACCAATGAGACACAAGGCTTATTTACAGGCACGGCTTATTGCATTTGGCTGCTTTCTGGTGGATATGAATTTACCGATTTTTTATCAAAGGTTTTTTTATACCTTTATCAGATTAACCCCTTACCCATGAAAGCACTACTGACGTATTTTGCCTCCCTTTTGTTGTTTGCCTTTGTACTGTCATCCTGTGGCGATGATGAAAAGGTACCCAACAGAATAATTATTGACGGTACCTCTATTAAACTCACCAAAGGCTACATAGCCGGTTACGGTATTGAAGTTGATGACAACGGAGATCAGGGCTCGTTGTATGATATTCTGCTGACGTCCAGCGGGGTTACGGTTACCGGGAATGACCTGGGCGGTGAGGGGCAGATTTTGGTGCTGACCCTGTTCTCAGGAAGTACCATTGAACTGAAACCCGGCACCTACAACTACAGCGATGGGTTTATTGAGTCAACGCTTTACGATGCTTTTGCTGCCGATGGCAACTTTGATACGAGTATTGGTACCGGATACTACGCCATTGATGGAAGCGTAACCATTTCCCGTTCGGGTAACACCTGGACCATTAAATTTGAATTGCAGATGGAGGATGACGAAGGTAACGATGTTATCATTAAAGGCTCATTCTCCGGGCAGTTAACGGAGGTTGATCTCGGCTAAAACCGAAGGGTAAACACGGTTCTGATATCCGGTTCCGACTCCACACTGATTGAACCGTGGTGTAACTGCATAATCTGCCGCGACAGGCTCAGGCCAATGCCCGAGCCTGTTTTTTTTGTGGTAAAAAAGGGAACAAAAATCTTTTCAATGGCTTCTTTTATAATACCCGAACCGTTATCAATTACTTCCACTTTTACCGAATTTTCATCGTAGCGACCAATGAGTTGAATCCGAGGCGATGGGGTTACTGTTACAGCTTCGATGGCATTTTTTAACAGATTAATAAGTACCTGCTCTATCATCTCTTCATCGGCCTGTATGGTCAGGTATTCAGAAGGACATTCAAAGGTAAAGTCAATATTACAAGCTTTGATTTCCGGCTTCATCAGCAGGGCTACTTTCTCAATAAGGTCTTTTAACCGAACCGATTTTATTTTGGGTTTGGGAAGCGAGGTGTACTCCCGGTAGGCATCAATAAACTTAATCAGACCTTTACTACGGTTTTCAATCGTTTCAAGTCCTTCTTTTAAGTCTTCAGCGCTTTCTTTTTTTAGTTCATAGTGATTGTTTGTCTTTATGAGATCATACTCCAATACATCTTTTAGGGTTGAGGTTAGCGATGAAATCGGGGTAATGGAGTTCATGATCTCGTGCCGGAGCACACGCGTTAAATTTTGCCAGGCTTCCAGTTCCTGGCGCTGTAGTTCGGGCTGGATATTTTGCAGCGTAAGAAGTTTAATGTTCTTTCCGCGGAGGCGAAGTTCTGTCATTTGGATGGTCAGGTAAAGCTCATTGCCTCCTTTGTACAAGGTGTTTCTGCCGGACTCCGTAGTGGTAATGGCTTCAAATAAATTAACGTTCCTGTCTTTTAGTTCATGGATGTTCTTCATTGAGTGGACGCCTAAAAATTTCCGCGCGTTGGTGTTCAGGAGTTGGATTTCCCCGGTCTCATCGAACGATAAAATACCGGTGCGCACCTGCTGCACTACGGTGTTCAGGTACTGCCAGTGTTCTTCTTTTTCACTGCGTGCTTTTCTAAAGGCTTCTAATACTTCATTAAAAGCAATGTTCAGGTCTTTAAAACTTTTTCCCAGCTTATGGTCTGCAGTAAAGCCTGAAATAAAATCGGAATATTTTACCGACTCCAGGAAACGCGTGAGTTTGCGGTTGGTCTGACTGACAAAGCGAAAGAGTTCCAGCAACTGCAACAGAATAACCACCCCGGTAAGTAGTGCTGCAAACAGCATGTTTGGGTGGCCAAGCATGTAGGTGAAAAGCCCCATGGTAAGGGCCAGTAAAATAATTCGCAGAATTACCCGCGAACGAAAGTCGCTGAACACATTCATCCGGGTATTGCATTTTTAGAGCCCATGTTTTTCAAGTCTTCGGTAAAGCGAAGAGCGCGTTAGTCCTAGTTCGGCAGCTGCCTGTGTAATGTTACCGTTGAACTTTTTCAGCACTTTCCGGATAAGGAGTTTCTCTACTTCGTCCAGGTTGTACTGATCGAGATTAAGCTGGCCATCTTCTTTTACGGGTTGAACGGTAAAGGTAAAATCTTCGGGTTGCAATACGGTTCCATTACTCAGGATTACTGCCCGCTCGATGGCATGCTGGAGTTCCCGTATGTTTCCAGGCCACGGATGTTTATGCATACGTGATAAAGCACCATCGCTGATTTTGGAAACCTGCTTATTGTATTTTTCGGCATAGTGCTTTACGAAATGATTGGCCAGCAAGGGGATATCTTCCAGCCGGTCGCGCAGGGCCGGCAACTCTATTTCAATGGTGTTGATGCGGTAGAGAAGGTCTTGCCGGAATTTGTTCTCCTTAACCATGTCGTATAAGGGCAGGTTGGTGGCGCAGATTAACCGGATATCGATGGGCGTTTCTTTGTTTGAGCCAACGCGGCTCACTTTTCGGTTTTGTAGTACCGTAAGCAGCTTTGCCTGCAAGGGCATGGAGAGGTTACCGATCTCATCAAGAAAAAGGGTGCCACCATTGGCCAGTTCAAAGCGGCCGGCACGGTCTTCTTTGGCATCTGTAAAGGCACCTTTTTTGTGTCCGAAGAGTTCGCTTTCAAACAGGGTTTCGGTAATAGAGCCCAGGTCAACGCTTACAAAGTTATCGTGGCTGCGCACAGAGTTTCGGTGAATGGCACGTGCGATCAATTCCTTTCCGGTTCCATTTTCTCCAAGTATAAGAACATTCGCATCGGTTTTCGCCACCCGGTCAATGGTTTGAAAAATCCGCTGCATCACTGAGCTTGTGCCAATGATCTCACTAAATCGGTTATTCAGTTCTTTGTTGATTTCCTGGTTTTTTATCTTCAGGTTTTCAACTTCATCGCGCGATTCGCGCAGGCGCATAGATGAATACAGTGTAGCCAGCAGTTTTTCGTTTTCCCATGGTTTTAGTACAAAATCGGTAGCACCGGCTTTGATGGCTTTAACCGCCATCTGTACATCGCCATAAGCCGTAATAAGAACAACCACTGCCGAGGGGTCAATTTCCAGAATTTTTCCGAGCCAGTAATACCCTTCGCTGCCACTGCTTACATCTTTGGTAAAGTTCATGTCGAGCAGAATCACATCATACGATTCATTGCTCATAAGGAAAGGAATGGCCTCCGGGTTCTTTTCAGTGTCCACCTGGGCGAAATGCCTCTTCAGAAACATTTTAGCTGCTTTAAGTAAATCTTCGTTGTCGTCAACAATCAGCAGTTTGCCTTTTTTCTGTTCCATATCCGCTCAGTTATATCCGTTTTTGGACAATCGCATTACAAAGTTGGTACCGAAGCCACAGGGCCTGTTTCTGGTGCATCAGCTGTGTTTTGATTGGTAATATTAGTTTATTTCGTCCGTAATCGGACAAGTCCGTTCGCATTTGAACGCGATAATTTCGATTTTAGTGGAATAAAAGCCTCTATACCCTGTTACTGGCCGTTGGCACGTTTGTTGGCAATGAAGGCCTGAACGCAGATGTGATGGATCGTCAGATTAAAAAGAAAAAATGGACAATTAAGCGGATATCAACCTACGGGGGTATCGGCCTTGTAGTAGTATTTGTAGGTTATCAGGCCTTGTTTGCCGACAGGCGTTCGCGGCTTAAAGTGGAGAAGGACAAGATCACGATTGCCGAAGTGAAGCGTGGTGTTTTTCAGGAATTTATTCCGCAAACCGGAACGGTTGAACCAAGCCGCACCGTTTATCTCGATGCGGTTGAGGGCGGTACCATTAAACGAATTGTTGCTGAAAGCGGGGCCATGCTGAAGAAGGGCGATGTGATTTTGGAGTTAAGCAACCTTAACCGCGAGATCAGCGTCCTTGATCAGGAATCAAACCTTACACAAAGTATTAATCGTATACGAGAAACACGCTTGCAGATAACACAAAATGCGTTGCGCCAGCAGGAGAGCTTAATTACCATTGATAATGCACTGGCTACGCTTACGCCTCAGTATGAGCGCCAAAAGAAACTGTATGAAAAGAAACTAATACCGAAGCAGGAGTTTGAACGTACCGAAGCAGATTATTTTGCAAACCTGAAACGAAAAGAAATAACGTACCAGGCATATAAACTTGATTCAATTGATCGGTTAAGACAAATCGTTCAGTTGGATCAAAGCGAACGCAAGTTGCTGCAAAGCCTCGAAAACGTTGGAAAGATATTAGATAATCTGGTGGTTAAAGCGCCAATTGATGGCCAGCTCACCCGCCCCCAACTCGATGTAGGTCAAAGCGTAAATACCGGGCAGCGCTTAGGCCAGGTGGATGTGGTGGGAAGCTACAAAGTACGGGTTGAAATTGATGAATTATATCTTCCGCGAATTGCTGAAGGGTTGCGGGCAACCACCACGTATGCCGGTAAGGAATATGAGTTGGTAATTGTTTATGTTTATCCGAATGTTACTAACGGCCGCTTTCCGGTGGATATGAACTTTGTGAATGAAACACCACCCGGCATAAGGCGGGGCCTGTCGCTGCGGTTGCGCATTGAACTGGGCAAGTCGAGTGAAGAAGTATTGTTGCCGGTAGGCGGATTTTATAAGGATACCGGTGGCAATTGGGTGTATGTGCTGGAAGGTGATGGTAACCGGGCGGTGAAACGAAGCGTCAAACTGGGCCGGAAGAACACCGAACATTTTGAAGTACTGGATGGCTTGAAGCCGGGTGACCGGGTGATTACCTCCTCGTATGAGAACTTTGGAAACAATGAAGTATTGTTACTGAACTGAGGGTGACCGCTGTGGAACAAAAAAGAGTAGTTAACGTTTAAAACCAAATCAACGAATAAACCATCGTAAATCGAAATACAACGACCATGATCAAACTGAAGAACCTTGAAAAAGTCTACACCACCGAAGAAGTGGAAACGACTGCACTAAACAACATTAACCTGGAGATTAAGGGTGGCGAGTTTGTTGCCATTATGGGACCTTCAGGTTGTGGTAAATCAACTTTGCTGAATATTCTGGGTTTGCTCGATAATCCAACTAACGGAGAGTATTATTTCGGGGATCACGAAGTGTCGAAATATTCTGAGCGCCAGCGCGCACAATTGCGCAAAGGCTCCATTGGCTTTGTGTTCCAGAGCTTTAACCTTATTGATGAACTTACGGTTTTCGAAAACGTTGAGTTGCCGCTATTGTACATGAAGGTTCCTTCTTCCGAGCGCAAACAGCGCGTAGAGGAGGTGCTGGAGCGGATGAACATCATGCACCGGAGAAATCACTTCCCGCAGCAACTTTCAGGCGGGCAGCAACAACGCGTGGCAATATCACGGGCTATTGTAGCAAAACCGAAAGTAATTCTAGCTGACGAACCGACTGGTAACCTCGATTCAGCTAATGGCGAAGAGGTGATGAAACTGCTGTCACAGTTAAATGAAGAGGGCACCACCATTGTTATGGTAACCCACTCACCGTACGATGCCAATTATGCACACCGCATTGTAAACCTGTTTGACGGAAAGGTAGTGACCGAAAACATTAAAGAACAATTTCATATTTAATTTTTACGGTTTAGGTTGTTAAGTACCCTGGCGGGAAACTGCCGGGGTTCTTTTTTTATTCTCCTTCCATTACCGGACAGTCACCTGTTCATGATTGTACATCTGCGACAGGGTATCCACCGTTTTTAAACTGATTAGGGCGTAAAATGTACTGGCACTTTCTTTGGGAAGACGCAACCTGTTGTCTCCATTAACCGTCTTACATCCGTAACCAACCCGGCATGATTAAAAACTACCTGCTTATTACTTTTCGAAGTATGATGAAGAACAAGGTTCACATCTTCGTCAATATTCTGGGAATGGCCGTTGCTATTGCCTGCTGCATTGTGGGTTATTATAACTACGAGTTTAATGCAAGTTTTGATGAATACCATGAAAACCGGGAATCGATTTACCGGGTAAACCTCGTCAGGGAGTTCCAGGGAAAACTTACCGAATACGGTTACGTGCCATTGCCTTTAGGAGAAGTATTGCGGGAGAATGTTAAAGAGGTTGAAGCCGTAACCCGGTATTCCAGTAACTATGCCGATGTGCGTATCGGGGATGAGATTTTTGATGCAAGTCTGGCGTACGTAGATCCCGACTTCATGACCATGTTCACCCTGGAGATAGCAGAGGGTTCGTTACAGGCCATTCACGATAAATCCCGCGTGCTAATAAGCGAGGAACTGGCCTTTCGTTTATACGGAACTTCGCAAGCGGTAGGAAAACCGTTTACTCATATTCTTACCGAAGGGCGTGTACAGGAGTATGAAGTGGGAGGTGTTTATAAATTACCCCCAACCAACTCTAGTTTTAACGACCATGCGTTTACAAATTATGAGAACTATTGGGCTATTAATTCTGAATTCAAACAAGGTGCTAACTGGTATTACCGCAACACGGTGTTTGTTCAGTTAAAAGACGGTACCCGGATTACTACTATTGAAGATCAGCTAAAACCATTTAAAGACAATAACAATAAGGTTAGGGAAGATTTTGTCATCAGCGGGTTTACGCTTGACCCATTTGTGGGTATGGCTGTTCGTGATGAGTACAACGATCGTCCCGGCACCTGGACACGCGGTGCATCACCGTTGGCTGCTGTTGTTGGCGTGGGTGTAATGGGTATTTTCATATTGCTGATTGCCTGTTTTAACCTCACCAATACATCCATAGCCATATCCTCGCGCAGGTTAAAAGAAATCGGTATCCGTAAAGTAATGGGCGGCATGCGCCAGCAATTGATTATTCAGTTTGTAGGCGAAACCATGCTGGTGTGCTTCGTTGCTTTGTTGCTGGGAATGGTCATTGCTGAGTGGGTATTGCTCCCTGCATTCAATGCCTTATGGCCCTACATGAAGCTAACTACGAACTATTTGGGTAAACCCGACTTTACCATTGTAATGATTTTGATGTTGCTGTTTACCGGGCTTTTGGCCGGCAGTTATCCGGCTTTTTACATCAGCAAGTTTCAGCCTACGGCAATCCTGAAAGGAAAATTAAAGTTTGGTGGTACCAATTATTTTACCCGTGTTCTTCTGGCGCTTCAGTTTTCCATTTCATTGATAGGAATAGTATGCAGTATAGCCTTCATTGATAATGCAAAGTACCAGCGCGAATTTGATATGGGCTTTAAACAAAAGCAGGTATTGTTTACCTGGGTCAACAGCGAATCAGAATTTAATGCCCTTCGCAATGTGATGGCCCAAAACCCAGATGTTCTTTCCATTGCCGGTTCTGAGCATCATCTGTTCTCAAGCCTGTATAATGACCCGATTAAACATGAAGAAAGAGAAATCGAAGTGGATATTATGCACGTTGGCGACAACTACCTTGCCACAGCCGGCCTTACCCTTTTGCAGGGGCGCGATTTCATAAAAGATTCAGAAACCGATCGGAAAGAGTCGGTAATTATTACTGAGCGTGTAGCCTCGCTTTTTGGTTGGGATAAGCCCCTGGGTAAGGAAATCTTCTGGATGGACACTGTTAAGTTGTATGTGGTAGGTGTAGTGAAGGAAATTTATAATAATGGATTATGGGAAGAGGCTGATCCAATGGTCATCCGGTATACCTCACCGGATAAGTACAAACACCTGTTGCTTACTGCCAGTGTTGATAAGATCGTTGGCGTAAACACCTATATGGAAGAAAAGTGGAAGGAAATTTTCCCAAACCGGAAATTTTCCAGTCGCTACATGGACGACCAGTTAGTGGAGGCTAATACGGTGAACAACAACATTGTGAAGATGTTCATCTTCCTGGGTATTGTGGCAGTACTCCTCTCCATCACCGGATTGTTTACACTCGTTTCGTTAAATATTATTAAGAAGATGAAGGAAATTGGTGTGCGCAAAATGCTGGGCGCTTCAATTGCAAATATTTCCCGTGTTATCAATACGGAGTTTGCGGTTATTCTGTTGGTTGCTTGCCTGTTGGGTTCATGGGGTGGTGCCTGGATGTCGGAGATGCTAATGAACAGCATTTGGGACTATTACCAAAAGGCCACGCTTACTACCCTGGTTGTGTCATCTGTACTAATTCTTGCCGTTTCAGCCTTAACGGTAAGTTTTAAAACCTACAATACCGCACGCATGAATCCGGTGAATGTGTTGCGTGATGAGTAGTGCTCATGCTAGTAAAATTTAAGTTTCAGGCATTGAACCTGTAACCTATACGCAGCATGTACGTCTAAGCCATACCTTCCTAAACCTGTTTGTGAATTTCGTTTCATATCCTAATTAGTTTAGTATGCTAAAGAACTATATCATCATTGCCATTCGGAATATTCTTAAACATCGGGTGTTCTCTTTCATCAATATTTTTGGACTGGCGGTAGCTATGTCCATTTGTATGATCATCATGATGCTGGTGGCCGATCAGCTAATGTACGATCGTCATAATCCCAACCGGGATAGAATCTATCGCATCACCACCCGTATGGTTGATCCTAATAATAAATTGGAGATTGGGAATCCTTATGCCACGGCAACTTTACCAGTGAGGGACGAGTTGCTAAA
>JBKBOE010000073.1:0-12694 GCA_046294915.1 Cyclobacteriaceae bacterium
TCCCAGCACGGCAAACAGCAACATGAAAGCCACGCCCACCAAAATCATTTCAACCAGCGTAACTGCATCAGGAGAAAGGAAAGAGGACAGCCACTCGTGAATGGCGCGGGTCAGGTAGGAAAAATCGTACAGCGCTTTCATCGGTCAATATCGGGTATTACTAAATCAAGGGTTGACATGATGGCCACCAGGTCGGCAATCTTGCAGCCGCGTGCCATGTGGTCGAGTGCCGAAAGGTTGCTGAAGCCGGGCGAGCGGAATTTCAGCCGGTATGGGCTTTTCTGTCCTTCGCTGATGATGTACACACCAAACTCTCCTCGGGCTGTTTCCACTTTCTGGTACCATTCGCCCTTGGGCAGTTTAATGACGGCTTTGGTGGGAGCTTTGAAAGGCCCTTCCGGGATGTTATCAATCAGTTGCTCAATAATGGCGAGCGATTCCCACATTTCGGCAATACGGCATTGATAGCGTGCAAAGCAGTCGCCTTCGGTACGGATAATTTCGTTGAATTGAACTTTATTGTAAGCGCTGTAGGGATGGTGTTTCCGTACATCACAGGAAAAGCCGGAAGCTCTTCCTGAGGGGCCCGTAACTCCGAAGGAGATTGCATCTTCTTTTGAAAGTTTGCCGATGCCGATGGTGCGCTCCCTGAAGATGATGTTGTTGGAAAGCAAGTCATCGTATTCCGGAAGTTTTTTCTTAAAGTGGGTTACGAAATCTTTGGTGCGCTTCTGAAAGTTAGGATGGATGTCAAACATCAGTCCGCCCGGTACATTGTAATTCATGGTTAAGCGGGCTCCGCAGGTTTCCTCAAAAATATCGGTAATCAATTCGCGGTCGCGGAAGCCGTATAGGAAGGTGGTTATGGCGCCCAGGTCCATGCCCATTACGCCCCACCACAACTGGTGTGAAGAAAGCCGTGTCAGTTCTCCGATAATGGTGCGGATTACTTTTACCCGTTCGGGTACTTCTATCTGCAGCCCCATTTCAACAGCCAGGCATACGGCCTCGTTGTTGATGTGGCAGGAGAGATAATCCATCCGGTCGGTAAGGTGTACGATTTGCTGGTAGCTGTCGTGCTCACACATTTTTTCGATGGAGCGGTGAATGTACCCGATGTGGGGTTCTACTTTTCGGATGATCTCACCATCGAGCGAAAGCACCAGGCGCAACACGCCATGTGTGGACGGATGCTGCGGCCCCATATTAATGAAGTACTCCTGCGACTCAAGCTCTTTGGTGATTACTTCGTCCATCAGTAGGCAATCATATTTATTTGATCAACATAATCTTTGCGCAGCGGATATCCCACCCAGTCATCGGTAAGCAGCAGGCGTCTTAAATCGGGATGATCATTAAAAACAATTCCGAATAAGTCGTAAACTTCACGCTCATGAAATTCGGCTGTACGCCAGATGTTGCACACGGTATCGGTTTGTGGGTTTTCACGGGTGTTGATTTTTGATTTAATAACCACCATGTGGTTGAGTGTGGTGGACTTTAAATGGTAAACCACTTCCATGTGCTGGGGCCAGTCAACTCCGGTAAGGCAAAACAGGTAATCGAATGAAGTTTGTGGGTTGGATTGAAGTTCGGAGAGGAGGTGATGTGCTTTTTCGGAAGGAACAATGGCTTGTATATACTGGGAGCCCTGGCTGACTTCAGCCTCGGGTACCCGTTGCAGGATAAATTCTTTCAATGCTTCGTTATCCATAAGTCTAAACAAATTCTTTCATCGGGTCGCGCGGATCACTCAGCGATTCTCCGCGGATTTTTTTCTGAAGTTGCAGAATTCCGTATAACAATGCTTCCGGTCGGGGAGGGCATCCGGGTACATATACATCTACCGGAATGATATGATCTGCGCCTTTCACAACCGAATAGGTGTTATAATAAAAAGGCCCCCCTGAGGTTGCACAGGCACCCATGGCGATAACATATTTCGGGTCGGCCATCTGATCGTACAAACGCTTTAGTACAGGTGCCATTTTATTTACAATAGTTCCGGCAATAACAATCAGGTCGGCCTGACGCGGGGTGGCGCGTGCCACTTCAGTTCCAAATCGCGACCAGTCATGGCGACTAGCCCCGGTGGCCATCATTTCAATAGCGCAGCAACTGGTTCCAAAAACCAGGGGCCACAAGGAGTTGGCGCGCGCCCAGTTTACTACGTTGTCCACCGAGGTAATCACAATGTTGCTTCCCGGTCCGCGAACTACCTGGCCCGGAAAATCTTTCAGCAGTTCCTCATGCTGCTGTGGCGATATGGTGTTTTGATTTACTCCCATGTTAACGCTTTCTTTTTCCAGGCATACAGTAATCCCAGTCCGAGTACCAGAAAGAAAATGACAATTTCAATAAAGGCGGCAAGGCCTACGTGCTTCATGGCCACCGCCCATGGAAAGATGAAAACCGTTTCCACATCGAAAATCAGGAAGACAATGGCAAACAGGTAATACCCCACACGAAATTGAATCCATGACGTACCCCGGGTAGGCACACCGCATTCGTACGGTTCATCTTTTTGCAGGTTTTTTGATTTTGGTGCCAGCAGGTTTGAAACGAGCATGCCTGCGCCAACCATAACCATGGCGCATATAAAAAAGATGACCAGCGCTTCACTTCCCATGGTTACTTGATTTCCCAGGTCTCTCCGCTCTTCAGCAAATCATCAACCGAGTGATATTTGGCGTTGCGGGTTATTTTTTCGCGCTCTTCAGCAATGGCTTCATCGTAAGTTTTTGCGCGCACCTCGCGGATGACCCCAAGCGCCATAGGGAAATGCGGTGGAGCCATACGGGCAAGCATTAAGTGCAGGGTAGGGTCTTCAGCATGGGCATCGTGTACCAGAATATCTTTTTCGGTGATACCGTTTTCACCTACCGTTACCACTTCCAGCTTCAGCCCGTTCAGGCGAATGCCTTTTTTGTTTTCTTTTCCGAACAACAGGGGTTGTCCGTGCTTCACATGCAATTGAAAATCATCGCGGTTTTCCCGTGCAGTTACGGCCGCATGGGCATCATCGTTGAAGATGACACAGTTTTGTAAAACCTCTACCAACGAGGTTCCGACATGGCGGGCCGCATGAACAAAAATCTCAGCCATCAGTTTCGGGTTGGTGTCAATGGTGCGGGCATAGAAGGTACCCTGCGCTCCGATGACAAGTTCACCGGCCTGGAACGGCCTCTCAATAGAACCATAAGGAGTTGACTTCGTGACAAGACCTGTAGGCGAAGTGGGGGAGTATTGTCCTTTGGTTAGTCCGTAGATCTCATTATTAAAAAGAATAATGTTGATGTCAATATTCCTTCTGAGCGCATGGATAAAATGATTGCCTCCGATTGCCATGGCATCGCCATCTCCCTGTATTTCCCATACGCTTAATTTCGGATTGGCAAGTTTTACGCCTGTTGCCACGGCCGGGCCGCGACCGTGGATGGTATGAAATCCGTAGGTATTCATATAATATGGAAAGCGCGATGCGCAGCCGATACCCGATATGAATACAAAATTCTCGCGTGGAATATTTAACTGGGGTAAGGCATTTGTCATGGCCGACAAAATGGAATAATCTCCACAGCCGGGGCACCAGCGCACTAATTGGTCGCTCTCAAAGTCTTTCTTTGTGAGGGGTTTTTGTTGCGGTATATCTACGGTGTTTTCCATAATCAGTCTTTAAGGTGATTGATAAACACTTCCTTCAGTTCGGTTACCAGGAAGGGTTGCCCCTGAATTTTATTGTATTGAAGGATGTTTAACCTGGGAAATTTGCTTCGTAACAGGGAAGCAAACTGGCCCATGTTCAGTTCGCATACCAGAATCTTATCGTACTTTTCAAACACGGCCCGGGTGTTCTTTGGCAAAGGATTAATGTAGTTGAAGTGAACGAAATCAATTTTTTTATTAGCCCCTTGCAGTTCAGTCACTGCCGTGAGCAGTCCGCCATACGTTCCGCCCCAGCCAACCACCAGTAATTTTCCATCGCCCTTACCTGTTACTTCCAGTTCGGGAATGTAATTGGCTACCCGTTCGACTTTTTCGGCCCGTATACGAACCATTTTTTCGTGGTTCTGGGGGTCATACGAAACGTTGCCAGTAAGGTCTTGCTTTTCAAGCCCTCCGATACGGTGTTCAAGACCTGCAGTTCCCGGAACGGCCCATGTTCGTGCAAGCGTTTCCGGATTGCGTTCGTATGGATGATATGCGCCATTCGTTTTTTTAGGTTCATTCGGTCGTATAGGTGGCATATCGGCCAGCTTTGGATATTTCCAGGGTTCCGAACCATTGGCCAGATAACCATCTGTAAGCAGGATGACGGGTGTCATATGCTCGACCGATAGCTTTACTGCGCGGTACGCAAATTCAAAACAGTTGCTTGGTGTACTTGCGGCTAAAACAATGGCAGGGCTTTCACTATTTCGGCCATACACGGCAATATTAATATCGGCTTGTTCGGTTTTTGTTGGCAAGCCGGTGGAAGGGCCACCCCGCTGCACATCAACAACAACCAGTGGAACTTCCGCCATGATTGCAAGGCCGATGGCCTCACCTTTAAGCGCGATGCCGGGTCCTGAAGAAGTGGTTACACCAATCTGTCCGGCATAGCTGGCACCAATAGCCGAACATACAGCTGCAATTTCATCCTCGGCCTGCATGGTGGTAACACCAAGGTTCTTGTGCCGTGACAGTTCGTGAAGGATATCGGATGCAGGGGTGATAGGATATGATCCCAGAAAAAGTTGTTTTCCGATTTTTTCTGCAGCCGCCATTAATCCCCATGCGGTAGCGGTATTTCCTGAAATATGGCGGTAAATTCCTTTTTCTATAGATGCGGCAGGAACCTTGTACCGTGCCGGCAAGGCTTCAATAGTTTCGGCATAATGATAACCGGCATTGAGCGCACGTTTGTTTCCTTCTGCAAGGGCCGGTGTTTTCTTGAATTTTGAATCGATGTATTTCTCGGTTTCTTTAAGCGGTTTGTCGAACAGCCAGTACATCATACCCAGTGCAAACATGTTTTTAGACCGCATGATGCTTTTGTTGTCCAACTGTAACCCTTCAAGGGCAGTCTTTGTGAGCGAAGAAATGGGTGCTTCAACTAAATTATAGTCGCTTAGTGTGCCGTCTTCCAGCGGATTGCTTTTGAACCCGGCCTTCTCGATGTTGCGATCCACGAAGGCATCCATGTCAATAATAATATTGCCGCCTTTACGCGCAAAGGGCAGGTTTGATTTGAGTGCTGCAGGGTTCATGGCCACCAGTACATCAGCCTGGTCGCCCGGGGTGTAAATGTCAATCTTTCCAATCTGCACCTGGAAGCCCGAAACGCCCTCCACAGTTCCCTGCGGTGCCCGTATTTCGGCCGGAAAATCCGGAAAGGTGGCCAGGTCGTTACCCCACAATGCAGAGGTAAAACTAAACTGCGACCCGGTAAGCTGCATACCGTCACCGGAGTCTCCGGCAAAGCGGATGACCACCTTCTCGAGTTCTTTGGTGGTTTTTGTACCATTCACCAGCGTATCATCCATAGCTGTATAATTTTAGGTCTGTTAAATTACATCACCCGATTCATATTAACTATGGGTACGTAATATTTGGGCGATCCTAATTTTATTCTCTAATTTTAACTATGATGGAAATCAAGTAAAAACCTAAAAAATATCACCATGCCCTATATTATCTGCGAACCCTGCGTAAGTACCTGCGATACCGCCTGTGTGGATGTTTGCCCGGTAGACTGCATTCATGGCCCTGTTAAGACGGACGGCAGCGGACAAGAAGTAAAGGAAGCCGGCTTCGATAAAACCGGCAAACAGTTGTATATCAACCCCGAAGTGTGCATTGACTGTGATGCGTGTGTGCCGGCCTGCCCGGTTGATGCCATTTTTGAGGAAAGCCAGGTTCCGGAGCAATGGAAGAGTTATATTCAGAAGAATTACGAATTCTTTGGTGTACAACGCTAATTCCGAATACGCAACCCGATGTTATAAGTCGGGTTGCATCCGAAGGCCATGATCAAAATCCTGAGTTCAACTCAAATTAGGCAACTCGATGCGTACACCATTCAGCACGAGTCCATCGCTTCAATTGATTTGATGGAACGGGCTTGCCGGGCATTCTGTGCCTGGTATATGCACCATTTTGATGAGACAAAGAAAATCGGGATAGTTTGCGGCACCGGCAATAATGGGGGTGATGGGCTGGGCATTGCCCGGTTGCTTTACGATTGGGGCTATCCGGTAAAGGTTTGGGTTATCGATGGAGGTATCGCTGAATCAGGTGATTTTAAAATCAATCTTGAGCGTCTTCGAGGTAAAATTGACGTAGCTAAGATTAATTTGCGCCCGGGCAGTGATCTGTTTGCCGGATGTGATGTATTGATAGATGCAATTTTTGGTACGGGTCTTTCCCGACCAGTTGATGGAATTTATCAACAAGTAATTGAGCAGATAAATCTAACGGAGGGTATCCGCATAGCCGTTGATATTCCTTCAGGCTTGTTTGCCGATTGCCCGTTTAAAGGAACAATTGTTAAAGCCCATAACACGGTTTCATTTCAGTTGCCTAAGTTGGCATTTCTGTTGCCGGAGAATGAAGATTTTGTTGGCAAATGGATAACGGTTGACATCGGCTTGAGCAAAGAATTTATCCAGAATACTGAATGCACTAATTATCTTCTTTCAAAAAAGGGGTTGAAACAAATTCTGAAGGGTCGGTCGGTTTTTGATCATAAAGGGAAATTCGGGCATGCCTTGCTTATTGCAGGCAGCTATGGAAAAATCGGGGCTGCTGTTCTTGCTTCACGGGGTGCTCTGCGCAGCGGCACCGGACTGCTGACGGTGCATTGTCCCCAAAAAGGTTACCCCATCATACAAACTGCTGTACCAGAGGCTATGGTTTCGGTGGATATCGATGAGAATTACTTTACACAGGTGCCCAGTCTGGACGCTTTCAGTAGTATTGGGATTGGTCCAGGTATAGGCGTTAATGCCTCTGTAGCAAAAGCATTTGCATCATTGCTGGAAAAGGTTCGAAGGCCCATGGTAATTGATGCCGATGCATTGAACATACTCTCCAGTTACCGGGAATTGCAGGCCCTGGTGCCGGAAGGAAGCATTCTTACGCCACATCCTGGCGAGTTCAAAAGACTGGTAGGGGATTGGGAAAACGACTTTGACCGATTGAACAAGCAACGGGATTTCGCTACACGAATAAAGTCGGTTGTACTGGTTAAAGGAGCTTACACAGCAATAGCTGCACCCTCGGGTGAGGTTTTTTTCAATAATACGGGTAACCCGGGAATGGCCAAAGGGGGCAGTGGTGACGTGCTTACGGGTATTTTAACGGCCTTATTAGCCCGTGGGTATTCTTCTGTTGAAGCGGCTCAACTAGGCTGTTGGATACATGGCCTGGCGGGTGACCTGGCCGAGGCCGAAAAGGGTACGGAGGGGCTAACGGCATCCGATCTTATTGAAAAACTTCCAGACTCATTCAGGGCTATCCAATAAAATTTGCCGGTTTTTAAACCTTTTGCCCCTTTCCGGAATCTATACCCTTAGATAGTCTTAAAAAGCTTGAACTTTTGGAGAGGATTTTGCGTAAATTTGGTTTAGGTATGCGTATCGTTCGTTTAACTATAGTAGCTGTTCTTTTTGGTATTACGCTGTCAGCTCATGCCCAGTTTAGCCGGGAAACATCTTCGGATACAGGTAAAAGTGTGTCCGTTTATCCCAATCCGGCAGCCGATGATTACGTGTTTGTGAAGATGGAAGACCTGGATGCGCGCAACGTTAAGGTAATGTTATACAATATAATCGGGAATGAAATACGCACCGAAGTAGAGGTGCTTGACCAGCATGAGATCCGTATGCGGATTAAAGACCTTTCGGCAGGTTACTACCTTATTGCGCTTCGCGAGGACGGGGCTAAATTCAGAGGCACCTACAAATTCCTTAAGCGCTGACCAGCGCTTTTATTTTTTTCAGAAACCGTTGTATTTCTTCTTCCGAGGTATCGAATGAACACATCAAGCGCACTTCATTTCTTCGCTCATTCCACACATAAAAGAAAACCTCTTGTTGCAAGGGCGCAATAATTTCTTTCGGAAGTATGGCAAACACACCATTACCATCAACATGTTGGGTAATGGTAACCTGAGGAATTTCGCGCAGGCCTGCGGCCAGTTTTTTTGCCATGGTATTGGCATGTTGTGCGTTCCTCTTCCATAGATCATTACGCAGAAGCGCTTCAAACTGTGCACTGATAAATCGCATTTTGGAATGGAGTTGCATTCCTTGCTTGCGGATGTATTGAAAAGAGCGCGAAACTTCTTTGTTAAAAAAGACAACCGCCTCGCCAAACATCATCCCGTTTTTTGTTCCTCCAAACGAAAGTACATCAACTCCGGCATCGCGGGTGAATTCCCTGAAATCTTTATTCAGGCTTACAGCAGCATTGCTGATGCGGGCGCCATCCATGTGTAAAAACATTTCGTGTTGGTGCGCAACATCGGCCAACGCCTTAATCTCATCAATGGAATAAACTGTTGCGTATTCTGTAAGTTGAGAAATGGAGATAACCCGCGCCTGCGGATGGTGTGGATCGCCCATGCGCTGAATTTTTTCGGCAACCTGCGCTGCAGTAATTTTTCCATTACGGGTGGGTATACCTACCAGTTTACAGCCGGTGAATTGCTCAGGAGCAGTTGATTCATCTACGTTAATGTGGGCCAGTTCGGAACAAATAATGGAGTGGAATGATTGGGTGGCTGCTCGTAGTCCAAGGGTGTTAGCTCCCGTGCCGTTATATACGAAGAACACCTCAATATCATTGCCAAAAAGTTTTTTAAATGCAGTAACCGCACTTTCGGTGATTATATCGTTACCATAAGAACCCATGTGCTCCTGGTTGGCGTTTTGCAGGGCTTCCATGATCTCGGGATGTACCCCGGAATAATTATCGCTGGCAAATGATTTCATACACAAGTTTAAAAAAAGAAATGCCGGGAGCTAAGCCCGGCACGGTAATTTGATTTAGAGGGATCAGTCAAGGCCGATCATCATGAACGAACCCCAATAAATCGGGTCGGGGTAATCAGCACGTAATTCTTTTTTGGCTTCGGTAAAACTTTGCCGCATGTTGTTTGTATTAAGCCACTTTTGGTAGAACTTGAGCATCAGGCGCTGGGTGGCCTCGTCATCTACTTTAAACATACTCATAACAAGCACTTTCGCACCAGCAACCAGGAAAGCCCGTTGCAGGCCGAAGACTCCTTCCCCTGCCTGCAGTTCGCCCAGTCCGGTTTCGCACGCACTCAACACAACCAGGTCGGTTTTATCAAGGTTCAGGTTCATTGCCTCATATGCGGTAAGGATACCGTTTTCCATGTTGTAGTTATAATCGGTGTTGTCCAGGATGTCGCCAGCACCGCGCAGTAAAAGACCGTTTCGCATTAGCGGGTTTTGTGCGAGCTGAGCCTCGTTTCCTTCCATCTCATCTTCGGCACTTATTTCTGGCGTTGGTTTATAAAAGCCGTGTGTGGCAACATGAAGCACCTTTGGGCTGCTTAGTTCTTTAATCTGTTCTTCGGAGGCTGTTTTCTCAATGTACTCTTCGGTCATCCAGCCTTTTTGTTTCAACAGGTATTGGAGTTGGCTGATTTCGCGCTCAGTTCCTGGCAACTGGGTTATTGGTGCATTTTCACGGGAAGCGGTAAGGTAGAAAGTGGGGTTGCCGAACATGGATGCCTTATTATCCGGTTTAGCCGTTGACTTAACCTTGCGCAGGTACAGATCTTTTGTGTTGCTTACATAAACAATATTTGAGTTGTCCAGCACGTACTTTCCATCAGGGGTCAACAAGGCATCCAGCGGTATTTGATTATATACCCCATCGGCCGAAAGGTATATGGTTGACACCTGACCCAGTTCTTTAGCGATGTGTTCCCAATAGGTTTTGTACGATTGGTTATCCTCGATTTGGTTAATCATGGAATTGCGAAACAACCGATAGCTGCGACCTTCCATCTTTACTCCATTACCGTTAATGATGGCCTTCGGTTTACTCATATCGCTTTTAATGTATAAGGCGGCATAAATAATGGAATCGGTAAAGGAGTGGTTGAAATACCTGAACCGCACCATTTCAATGGCTACTTCATTGGGTTTTAATGATTTCTTTACATCATCGAATGTGATTTTTTGATTATCGAAACTCTGGCCAAAGAGTTCAGATTGCTGACTCAGGTTACGCTCCAGCCGTTCCACTTCATGGCTTAAAACGGCAGGATCAATTTCATTCTCGGCTAGTTGTGCCGGGCTCATGGATAAGGCCAGGGTAAGCAATTCTTTTTTCTCAACCCAGGTGTTGAATTTGTTTATCAACTCCTCGTTATTACTGCTCATGATGCGTTCCCGAATCTTAATTGAAGAGTTGAGCAGTAATGCTTTGGTGAGTAATTGATAGTTATAAACCTGGTCGCTCAGGTCTTTAAAGTCCTCGAGCCTGCCCAAGGCCAGTGTATTATAGAACTCAAAGTCGCCTTTAATGGTATTCCAGTACTTGGCTTTCTCGCGCTCGCTCAAAGCAGGGAAGTATTTTTTAATGAAATCCTGATAATTGGTTAAAGCCTGCTCAATGCGCTGCTTCGAACGCTTGTAGTCTTTCTCCATGTAATGCACCTTACTGAGCTTTGACAGCAGTTTTACATATTCGGGATGGGAGGCGCTGAAGTACCGCTCGTAAAGGTCTTTGGATTTGTTGTAGAACTCTTCTGCCTTACTGTAATTTCTCTGCTGATAATACACATCGCCCATAAGGGTATAAATGCTGGCTGCATTGATGTTTCGTTTGGAGCCGGTTTTTTGCTGCCAGATGTTTACGGCAATGGTTAATGAGTTAAAGGCAAGGTCATATTGCTTCTGCGAAATGTAAAGTACTGCAATGTTTTTAAGCTGCTCGGCATACTGCGGGTTGTCTTTGCCTAATTTATCGGCAACCACATTGCGGGCTTCAAACATATTTTTTTCAATAGTCTTTTTGTCGCCCCCTCCGTGAAACTGAATGAGGGCCAGTTGCGAAAGGGATTTGGCTACTTCCACGTGGTTTCGTCCAAATTGCTTTTCCTGGCTGGCAACAGCTTTCTTACAATTTTCCTCGGCCTTTTCATAATCACCAAGTTGGTAATAAATGTCGGCCATCAGCTTTTGTGTTGCTGCGGTTTTAGTGGAAAGTTCTCCGTAGGTTTTAACCGCAATCTGGTTGGCACGTTGGGCAATCTTGTCGGCCTCTGTATAATCGCCCCGTGCCAGCAAAATTCTGCCTTTGTTTACCAGAGGGTCAATCAGGCGCAGGGACTCTTTGCCGTATAATCTTTCGTATTCCGGAATAAGTTGATTGAGCAGTTGATCGGTTTGAGAGTATTTGCCCAGTTGAATGAACAAAGATGACAACTCCTCAGCGGTTGACAACTCGTTGGTAAGGGGCACTTTGGATTTGAGGATCATCTTTCGCGTACGGTCAAGGTTATCCTGGGCGTCATCAAACAATCCTTTTATACCAAATAATTTAGCCTGGGTTTCAATGGCGTTTATGTAGTCGGCTTTCCATTTGTCATCCCGGTTTTCTTTCATTTCGAAAACTTTCAGGGAATTAGTGATATCGGTTTCGGCCCTGTCGTAGTCGCCAATCTTAATGCGCAGTTTTGCCAGGTTGTTCAGGGCAATGGCATAAACAGGGTCAACATTATCATATTTAACCAATGCCAGGCTGCCGGCTTTCTCCAGCATTTTGGCGGCTTCTGCATACTTGTCGGTAATCTCGTAGTAAGAAGCAAGGTGATAGAGGATATCGAGATTATCCTTGTGCTTGGGGGCGATTTGCTTTTCGATTACACCCGTGTAGCTCTCCAGGTAAATTTTTCCGGCCTCATCCAGCTTATTGGTATAGTCCATATAAAAATTAGCCTGCTTAATCCGTGCAAGGTGATATTCAGGCGATTGATCACCGTATAGCTCGGCTTTTTGCTCGGTGATCTGGTTTAAATACGATTCGGCATTGACGTAACGTCTTAGCTGAACAGACAGGTCAAACAGAAATTCCAAGGTGCTGACCCGTGTTTTGTATGACTTGGGTAAGGAAGAAGAGCCTAATACGTTTTGAGCCTCGTTTTCAAGATTGCGGGTTTTATCTTTTTCAAGTTTTGAATTGAATTCAATGGCTTTCAGGTTAATGTTTAGCAAGCTGGATTTGCCAAAGTATTTTCCCAGCATGCGGTCATACTCCGCTTTGAGGTTGGCGAACTGTGCGCTTTTGCCGCCAAGCCGCAGCAAAAGGTCAAGATTGGCCAGATACAAATCGTGCGCCAGCGGGACCGATGGTGATGTGCGCTTTTTAAGTTCACTGAGTTGTTCGCTGTAGTCGGCCCACTTTTGTTTTTTGGTAAGGCCTGGAGGCGGTATACCATTGTTGTGCTCTGCGAACATCTTGGTGTAGTAGAAGTCGTGTTCAATCAGGGTAAGGCTGGTTTCGCCCATGTACCGGATGTTTTTAGCTATCCAGGGTCTTCCGGCTGCCATTGCTACATCAACACTGTCTATATCACCCTTTTTTCCGTAGGCGAGTAATCGAAGCATCAATAGCCGGGCGTAGCTGTTAAACCGGGGGGCAAGTTCTTCTTCGGGTATCCTGCGGCTTT
>JBKBOE010000074.1:0-12677 GCA_046294915.1 Cyclobacteriaceae bacterium
CCTGAAAATAAGATGAACAGAAAATTATTTCTTTCCTTTTTCTTATTGGTTGCCAGCCAGCGGGCTAATTCCAGCGCACCGGCCGTTCCCGAAGCATTGTCATCAGCTCCATTATGAATCTTATCCTGCGGGTTGGCATCCAGTGAACTGCCCTGATCACCCATGCCAAGGTGGTCGTAATGGGCTCCGATAATAACCGTGTTCACCGCTTTGTTATCCAAATAAGCAATAACATTGTTTGCCGTACCTGACTCTCCTTCGCCATGGGCACCCCCTTTAAACGGAAAAGCCTGTAGGTAGGTGTTGTTATCACCCATCGGTTTAAGCTTTAGTTTTTTAAACTGGCTTTGCAGGTAGGCTGCCGCCATACGTTCACCTTCTTTGCCCGTTCCCCGGCCTTGTAACGAATCGCTGGCGAGTATCTTAATGTGTGTACGAAGAGCGGCCTCATTAAACTGTTGTGCCTGAAGTGTAGAAGCAAGTAAGCACAGGATAAGGAATGTTGAAAAATTTTTCATAATAGGTTAGAATAAGTCGCAAGATACTGCAGCGCAACTCTAAATTTATACACGTACAGGTTTAAAAAGTGATAAATTCGGGCATGGCTTACCGGATTGATTTATTTGCCGTTTTTATTTTTCTAGGCTTGGTACAAGCGGTTTTCCTCACCCTGTTTTTCTTCTCAAAAGAGAACAGAATGCGGCAATTCAATGTTATGTATGGTCTGCTGCTACTTGCTATTGTTGCTTGTTTATTGGAGATTTTTTTAATGTACACCGGGTATATCATCCATGTATTGCACCTGGTAGATTTTTCCGAACCTTTCGCGCTTGCACTCGGCCCCCTTCTGTTTTTGTTTGTGTTTGCCCTGGCAAAAGGACAAGTAAGCAAGCGATCGATCGTGGCGCACCTCATCTTTCCCGGTCTTTATGCCATTCTGATGATACCATTTTTTATTTCATCAGTGGATGTGAAATTTAATGCCTGGGTTGGTGCTTATCATCCGGGCTTACCTTTCAGGGAAGTAACCCAGCAATTTGATCCCCGCATGTTTTTAGTGTCTCAATGGCATACTGAACTGGTTTTGATAAGCTTGTTTTTTTACATGGCCTTATGTGGTATTATAGTTTCCCGATCATTTCGTGAGAAAAGGGAATCCTTTTGGAAGCCGGAATCCGCCACATTAAAGACTCTCCGGAATGGAGTACTTCAAATGACAGCCTTGGCCATACTTATAGTAGTTGTAAAGTTGCTTAATGTCGATGACACAGGCGATCATTTATTCGCAGCCTTTGGCTCTCTAATAATTTATTCCACCAGCTTTTCGGTAATGAAAGGATCGGGTTTTTTTAAGCAACCCGCACTGAATGAACAACTCAAGTATAAAAGCTCATCACTTACAGCAAACCAACAGGAAGTCTTATTGGTAAAGCTTAAAGAAATTATGACAGTTGAAAAGCCTTATTTGCGATCAGATTTTTCGTTGCCCGATTTGGCCAAGACATGCGGTATTTCGACACATCAATTATCGCAGGTTATTAATGTTGGGTTCGAGAAAAGCTTTTTCGAATGGGTAGCCGGCTACCGGGTAGAGGAGGCCAAACAATTATTAACGGTTAAATCTAACATCAAAGTTGAAGAAATTGCCGAGCAGGTTGGCTATAATTCTAAATCTTCTTTCAATACAGTGTTTAAGAAAAATACGGGCTATACACCCTCGGAATACCGAGCCATGAATGTAAAATGAATTTTAATGGTGATTTTTAAAATACTATGATAACAACTAAAGCTTATGCGGCTTTCAATTCAGAGAGTCCACTGGCTCCTTATTCTTTCGAGCGAAGAGAACCCCGGCCAGGTGATGTTCACGTAGAAATTCTTTTCTGTGGCGTTTGTCACAGCGACTTGCATCAGGTACGCAATGAACGGGGAGGATCAATGTACCCCATGGTGCCCTGTCATGAAATTGTAGGGCGCGTGGTGCAGGTAGGCTCAGCGGTTACACAATTCAAAGCAGGCGATCTGGCAGCGGATGGGGTAATTGTGGATTCATGCCGAACCTGCCACAACTGCAAAAATCACCTTGAGCAATATTGTGAGGAAGGTCCTACCGGAACATGCAATGCCATATGAACGTAATGGTAAAATAGTTAATTTTTCTTGGGCACAACCTTATCCAGTTCGGGCAATACAAATTTATCCAGCGGGCTGGGCTGCTTCATCATCGCTTCGATGGCCTCTGTAGAGCGGGGTGCATAGGCTGACAAGTGTTCACAGCCATCTTTAGTGATGAGGTAATCATCTTCAATGCGAACGGCAATACCCCACCACTTCGGGTCTTTGGTGGTATTCTCCTGAATGTAAATGCCGGGTTCAATAGTAATAGCCATATTCTCCTGAAGCACATCATAATTGCCGCGGTCATGTACATCTAACCCGATATGGTGGCAGCAGCCGTGCGGGTAATAAAGATGACGATCGGTTTCGTTTTCTATTATGTTCAACTCTTTCAATCCCTTGTTGATCACTTTAGCGGTAGCCGTGTATAAGTCGCTGAACGATGTACCCGGTTTGCAAATCTTCATAGCTTCTTCCTGGGCAGCAAACACCAAATCGTAAATCTGTTTTTGTTCCGGTGAAAATTTTCCACTTACGGGTATGGTGCGGGTAATGTCGGCTGTGTAACCGTGGTATTCGGCACCGAGGTCCATCAGAATTAATTCTTTGTTAGTGAGGGAGGGTTTATAGTTATCGATATAGTGCAGGATGCAACCGTTATGTCCTCCGCCAACAATGGATGGATAGCCGAGGTCTTCGGCCTGATATTTTTTAAACACATATTCATGTATGCCTTGCACTTCGCGTTCGCTCATGCCGGGCTTCATGGCCTTCATCACTTCTACCTGCCCGATGCAGGAAATCATTACGGCTTTGCGGAGCAGTTCAATTTCTTCTTTGGTTTTAATGCCGCGTAAATCATTCATGATTCCGATGAGCGCGCGCGTGTTCAGGTTGTTTTGCGGTTGTTCACGTTGAACGCTGAGCACATCTTTGCGCGGGTAGTTCACCTTTACTTTAAACTGCTCTATCAAATCATACAAGTCTGCTTTATCGCGGGCATCATCCCGAACATCATTATGAAAATCGAAAAACAGCACCTGGCTAAAGGATGAAAAATCGATATTGTAGTCTTTAAAATCCGTATTGTTAAAAGCTTGCTCAAAACCCAGTTGTTCTTTTGTACCCAGGTTTCCGAGTCTGCGGCCGGTCCACATTTCCATAACGGGATTGCGTGGCTGCACAAAAATAATTTCATCATACACGTTGCCGCTGGGTGTTTTTTGCTTGTCTTTAAAAATCAGCAACACAGCATGCGGTTCGCGATAGCCGGTGAGGTAATAGAAATCCGGATCCTGATGATACACATAGTCTACATCGTTGCTTCGGTTACGCACGGCATTTCCAAAGAAAACGGCCACTGAATTGTCCGGCAATTTTTCACGCAGCTTTTGCCTGCGCTCCCTGTGCCACTCTTTGCTCAGGAAATCAATGGGCATATCCGGATTTTGAGCAAACGCGGAAACGAGTGCCAGTACAAGGATGGGTATGAAGCGGTATTTCATGTGAACTAATTTTTGATAAATAAACAACTTAACCTGCAGAGGTGAAAGGTGTTTTACATGGGAAAATCCTTTACTTTACATGGTTGCACTTAACATTACGGACATGAAATACCTCTTCTCTATCGCCTGCACACTTTGCTCCATAGCTGTTTTTGCCCAAAAGAAATCCGCTCCAGCAGATAAACGCCTGGCCGGTTTGGATGCCGAATTGCAGCAACTGCCTGCCAAATGGCATGCAGCCGGATTTGCGGTTGCCATCGTGGAAAAAAACAAAATCATTTATGCCAAAGGCTTTGGCTACCGCGATTATGAGAAGAAACTTCCGGTAACACCCAATACCCAGTTTGCCATCGGCTCCAGCAGTAAAGCCTTTACCTGCGGATTGCTGGGGATTTTACGGCAAGAAAAGAAGTTGACCTTTGATGACAGCCCGATTAAATATATCCCTGAACTGCGTTTTAACAAACCGGAGATGAACAGCCTCATCACGATTAAGGATATCATGACCCACCGCACCGGCCTGCCCCGCCATGATTACAGCTGGTACCTTTTTCCTACCCATTCACGCGACAGCCTGCTGATGCGCATAGAACACCAACCCCCCTTTGCAGCCGTGCGTGAAAAATGGTACTACAACAACTTTATGTTCTTGACACAGGGCGTCATTGCCGAGCGGATTACCGGCAAAAGCTGGGAGGAAAATATCCGCGAGTATTTCTTCAAACCCCTGCAGATGAACCAGTCAACCACCGTTATTGACGGCCTCCGAAAGGGAGCCGAAGCGGCTATCGGCTACCAGGTGAAAAACAAAACACAGATTATCAAAATAGACTATTACGATATTGCCGCTATGGGCCCGGCCGGAAGCATTAACAGTTCGGTAAACGAAATGGCCAACTGGCTTATTACCTGGATTAACGGGGGCAAGTTTCAGGGAAAGGAAATTTTACCGGAGAGTTATGTTAAGGAAGCCATAGGCTCGCAAATGATTATCAACAGCGATCCGCCCGATCCGGAATTTCCCGACATCCACATGGGCAACTACGGCTACGGCTGGTTCACCTCTTCCTATAAAGGTCATTATCGTGTAGAGCATGGCGGTAATATTGATGGCTTTTCGGCCAATGTTTCGTTCTTCCCAACCGACAGCATCGGCATCGTGGTGCTGGTTAATCAAAACGGATCGGTTCTTCCCTCGCTTATCCGCAACACCATCAGCGATAAGTTGCTGAACGTTAAGCCCACCGACTGGAATAAAGTGTACACCAAACGCGTTGAAGATGCCGAAAAGCAACAGGCTTCGGCAAAGGCAGCCATGCATTCTTCGCAAAAGAAAAACACAAAGCCTTCGCATGTGCTGTACGATTATACGGGCAGCTACCACCACCCCGGTTACGGCAAGTTTGAAGTAACCGTAGAACGCGATTCGTTATTTGCAAAAACCCCTTTGCAAAAGTTGTGGTTAAAGCATTACCACTACGATATTTTCCTTCCTTACGAGATAGAAAACGGAAAAATTGATACAACCAGCCAGGCGAATCTGCATTTTAATTTCCGTACCAACGAAACAGGCGATATTTCTTCGCTGACTGCCAAGCTTGAGCCCGCCACCGACCCCATTGAGTTTAAACGCACACCCCGGGCGTTGGCGGTTGACAAACAAACGCTGCAAACTTATGCCGGTGAATATGAACTGGCCGGTGTGGTTGCCAAATTTTACCTGAAGGACGATGGCACTACGTTATACCTCTTTGTTCCCGGCCAGCCCGAGTATGAATTGCTGGCAACCGATAAACACGCTTTCGTGATTAAAAATCTGGATGGCTTTAAAATAAAATTTACCGAAGCAAACGGAAAAATAACAGAGGCAACGTTTATCCAACCTAACGGAACGTTTGTAGCAAAGCGAAAGTAATCAGTTTGCTTTGTTAAACTCCATACCGGCAACCTGAACAGAAACAATCTTACCGGTTTGGCCAAGGGTGTAGGTAAGGTTTTCTTTTCCATACCACTTCTTCTCAAACCAGCCGCGGAAGGTATCGAAATGCCAGTGTGTGAAGGTAGCTTTCAGAAAATTATTGGCTAGGGCAATCAGCTCATCGCCTTCGCGCGTAATAACCAGTTCACCGTAAACGGGGCTCACGTATTTTCCGGTATAGTCATCCAGGGGTAATGTGGGTTTTGTACCTTCCACGCGTTTACTTTCAAATTCCTTTTCTTTCTTTTCGTCTTCTGTCTGGATGCCGCGGTACAAGTTCAAAAACTCAGCACTCCAATCGCGGGTACCGCCCAACGCAAACAAATCAAAGGCTTTGTACATCAATGCGTGGCGCAATTCGGCATGATCAAAATTGCCAAACACATAAATGCCCAGTTTTTCATCGGGCAACTGCCCGTGCAGGGCAATGGCTCCTGCCAGGCTGCCGGTATGAAAGTTTACCTTTTTTCCTTTGTAATCGTGCTGAAACCAGCCTAGTCCGTAAGTAGTCCAGTTGGGTTTGGTAAGCCGGGCGGTAGGGTAAAACTGGGTGGCCGGTACAAGTGTTTGTGGTTTAAATATTTCAGTCCAGGTTTTAGCCAACAATAACCTTCCACCTGCATACTTGCTGCTGTCGAGCATGCAGAGCACCCACTTGCTGATATCCTCGGCACACGACCACACACTGCCGGCTGCACCAACCTGGTCAGCACTGGTGTGTTCAATCACGGTAGTAATCCCCTCGATTTTAAAATGCGGTTTAGTTTGGTTAGGATCGGTAACCTCTTGTAATAAAGGCACGGTGCGCGTCATCCCCAGCGGCCGAAAAATTCGCTCACGAATAAACTCATGCCAGGGTTTGCCACTTATTTTTTTTATCACCTCGCCAGCGGCCACGTAAAAAATATTCTGGTAAATAAAACCTGAACGTAAACTGTAGCTGGGCTCAACGTTACGCATCTTATGCAATACTTGTTCCGTAGGAATGTTCATAATGCTCCATAAAAAATCGGCATTGCCTACCCCCGAATTGTGAATGAACAAATCGCGGATACGCAGCTCACGCGTAACATAGGGGTCGTACAGTTGAAATTCAGGGAGGTATCTATACACCGGGTCATCCCAGTTTACCTTGCCTTCATCAACCAGCATGCCCATGCACGCTGCCACCATGGCTTTGGTGGTTGATGCGCAGGCAAATAGAGTTTGTGCGTTAACCGGATTGGTTTTCCCAAGTTCACGCACACCGTAACCTTTGGCGAGCAGTACCTTTCCGTCTTTCACAACGGTTACCGCCAGGCCCGGAACTTCCCAATCCTTCATGCCTTTCACAATGTAGGCTTCAAATTCCTGAACCTTTTTATCGGTTAGTGAAGGCTTCTGTGCCTGGCTGTAGGTCAGGGAAAATAAAAGGAGTAAAACGACTAATCGCATCATGTGAGGTAAGGGTTAGGGTGTATCCGAAATTTGTTTTTCCATAATCATAAACTCCAGCGGTTGTTTTGGGAACCCAAACCGCGGATCGGTAAACGCAAAGGGTTTCCGGCTACCGGTATCGTAATATCCATGCCGAACGTACCAATCAATCAGTTCCTTGCGTACTGTAAGTACACTCATAAAAATGGCTTTGCAGTTTTGCTTTCTGGCTTCTTCCTCTGAAGCTTTCAGCAATGCCTTGCCGATGCCTTTTCCCTGAATGGTTGGATTAACGGTGAGCATGCCCAGGTAGAGTTTGTCGTTTTCCTTTCGCAATTCCACACAGCCAATGATCTTCCCGTTCTCCACATATTTTAAAATCATGCTTCCGGGTTTTTCAATGACTTCTTTTAGTAATTCTTCATCCGTTCTTGAGCCGTCAATCAAATCGGCTTCGGTGGTCCAGCCCTGGCGGCCGGTATCGCCCCGGTAGGCGGAGTTGACCAGCCGGCTGAGTTCGTATGCATCTTCGGGTAAAGCAGGCAATATATCAGCCATGGAATTAGGATAGCGGTTACGAATATATGCAACTTATTGTGCGGTAAGCAGGGTTTAGTCTCGTTCGACTTTATAAAATCGTCCTTCCAGCTTATAAATTCAGTCGTATTTCCGATTTGGCGCCTTTTTCTTTGGGCCACAAAAGAAAAAACTATGGAAACGACACTCATCTCCAATTCACGCAGGCACGACCTTGACTGGCTCCGGATCATTGCTATTCTAATCCTCCTTTTTTTCCATACCGGTATGTGGTTTAACCCATGGAACTGGCACGTGAAAAACAATGAACTCAGCGGCAGCTTCAGGTACTGGATGATCTGGCTGCACTTCTGGCGCATGCCGTTGCTGCTGTTTATTTCCGGTGCAGGTACGTATATGGCGTTGGGCAAACGATCCATTAAACAATATGCCGGTGAACGATTTCGCAGACTGTTCACACCGTTGGTGTTCGGTATTTTTGTGGTGGTGCCGCCACAGATTTACTATGAACATATTTTGAAGTATGGAAGCTATTGGGATTTCTATAAAACCGTTTTCAATTTTATTCCCTACCCGGAAGGAAGTTTTAGCTGGCACCACCTGTGGTTCATTTTGTATTTGCTGTTGTATTCGTTAATGCTTATCCCATTTTTCCGATACATCCGTTCCGAACGTTCACAAAAATTCAGAGCAACGGTTAGTCGTTGGCTATCAAGTCCGGCAGGCATGCTATTGATACCCTCCCTGATCATCATTTTCACCCAGGCCATCTTACGCCCATACTTTCCAGATGAAACCCATAACCTCACCGACCTGGCATTTTTTGTTTTCTACATGTGCTTCTTCTTTTTCGGGGTTTTATTTTATTCGGATAAAAACCTTTGGCAGGCAATCGGGCAAAACCGAAAGCATTTGCTGGTAGCAGCCTTGTTTGTGATGATTCCTTTTTATCTCCTGTATTTTCATTTCAGAGGTATTGTAAATTTTCCCTGGCCGGAGGATACCATCCAAACGCTGTTTGATGTTACCGGGATGTTCATGAGCTGGTTTACAGTGCTTACTGTAATTGCCTACGGGCAGTATTATTTGAACAAACCCCATCCATGGATCAGCAAACTCAACGAAGGCCTTTATCCGTTTTACATACTGCACCAAACGGTAATCATTACCATTGGGTATTACATCTGTCAGCTTGATTGGAGTATTGCCGCCAAGTATTGGTCGATTGCCCTGCTTACACTGATCAGTTGTGTTGGATTTTATTTACTGCTCATCAGGCCGTTTAATGTCATGCGCTTTTTGTTTGGGATGAAGCCCATGCAAAAACCGGAAGAGAGTAAAATGAATGAAATAAAAATTGCTGCCTAAACCCTGATTGTCATGAAAAAGAAATTTCTATACACCTTGATGTTTTTGATTGTCGTGTTAGGTATTGCATTTATTTCGTGCAGCACCAAAACCTATATGGGCCGGTGGATGAAATGGCGCGCTTCGGATATTCTCGACCACGAAAAATTCCCTTTCTATTCTTTTGAAGCATCCTCACAACCGTTTCATTTTATCGCAGCACGCGATTACCGGCTGGATACATTAACCATCCTTACGAAGAAGGGAAAACAAAACCTCAATACAGTTTTAGCATCATCGGAGGCAACAGCATTTCTGGTTATTAAAAACGACTCCCTGTTATATGAGCGTTACTTCAATGGCTACACCCGTGAATCCATCAATACCACTTTTTCTGTGGGGAAGTCAATAACATCATTAATGGTTGGCCGAGCATTAGGCGATGAGTTGATAAAATCGATTGATGACCCCATCACCAATTATTTACCTGCCTTGAAGCAGACTGATTCGCAATATGAAAAAATTACGTTGGCTCATCTGCTTAATATGCGGAGTGGCATACAATTCAAAGATCATGATCTGCCTTGGGGCGATAAACCTAAAGCCTATTATCATCCACGTCTTCGTGAACGTATTTATGAATTACCGGTAAAGAAGGAACCGGGTGCTGCGTTTCAGTATAATTCCTATAACCCCATTGTGGTTGGTATGATTCTGGAGAAAGTCTGCGGTCAGTCGCCAGCCCAATACTTCGAAGAAAGTATCTGGAACAAACTGGGCATGGAATATTCCGGTTCGTGGAGTCTGGATAGTGACGAATCGCGCATGACAAAGATGGAGAGTGGCCTAAACCTTCGGGCAATTGACTTTGCAAAAATCGGGAGGTTGGTGCTTCACCATGGAAACTGGAACGGAAAAGAAATTATTCCGCAGGCTTGGATGGAAGAAAGCAGTCACATATCCGCGGCTAACCATGTTCCTGAGTTTGGTGAAGAAATTCATTACGAAAAATTTTGGTGGCTGCACAGTAAAGACCATAAGCATGCCTACATCATTTCAGGCTGGGGCCATTTGGGGCAGTACTTGTATATTTTTCCCGATGAAGGTGTGATTATTGTACGTATGGGGAAGGGTTTGGGTAAAGTAGATTCATGGAAGAGAATTTTTCTTCAGGTTGTTGAAGCGGTTAAGTAAGCTAGTCGAAAAAAAGTTATCAAAGCCCTACTGATAAATACCGCGATGTGGTTTATGGGAAATTCTATATCTTCATGTTGCTATGACAAAAATTAAACATGCTTTATTTGCCCTCTTTCTTTTTGGAGCCTGCTCAGAGCCTAAGAAAGAACCCATCGTATGGAAATCCATCGAAAAAGATTTACAGGCACAATTTATTCTGGCCCAGGATGGCGATGTAATTGAATTGCCCGAAGGCAACTTCATGTTCACCCGCACGCTGAGCATGGATGGAAAATCCAACATCACCATCCGCGGCAAGGGCATGAACAAAACCATTTTGTCGTGGAAAAACCAAACAGAAGGTGCCCAGGGATTACAGGTAAGTAACGGGAAAAATATTGTACTGGAAGATTTTTCTGTTGAAGATGCCAAAGGCGACAATCTAAAAGTGAATGATACGGATGGAATTGTACTGAGAAGAATACGTTCGGTATGGGCCGATGGTCCTAAAACTGAAAATGGCGCTTACGCACTTTACCCGGTACTTTGCAAAAACGTGCTGATGGAAGAATGCATTGCCATGGGTTCCTCCGATGCCGGAATTTATGTGGGTCAGTCTGATTCAGTAATTATCCGCAACAACAAAGCCTACTGGAATGTGGCCGGTATTGAAAGTGAAAACTCAAAGTGGGTGGAAATTTATGGCAACGAGGCCTATGAAAACACCGGAGGGATTCTGGTTTTTGATTTACCCGGACTTACTACCTATGGTCACTCTACGAAAGTGTATAAGAACATCGTGCGCAATAACAACTATAAAAATTTTGCGCAGAAAGGAAACATTGTAGCCAGTATTCCGCCAGGCTCGGGAATGATGATTCTCGCTACCCGCGACATTGAAATTTATGATAATGATTTTAAAGACAATACAACGGTGGGCATAGCCATTGTGAGCTATGAACTGGTGGCCGCCTTGAACGAAGGCGAGCAGGAACAGGAAGGTTCAATTGGCGGTGTACAAACGGTGAACAACCGGTATAAAGAAGATTCCCTGTATAATCCCTATCCGTACAACGTTCGTGTTCACAGCAACCGGTTTACCAACAAACACTGGTTCCCTACGTTTCAGAACGACATCGGCAAACTGCTCGCCCTGAAGTCATGGTTCAGTCCGCCTGATATTTTATATGATGGCATTGCTGATCCTAACCGGGATGAGCGCAACATCTGTATTGATGAAGCGGGAAAAATCACCTTCATTAACCTGGATGCTGCCAATGATTTTAAGGGGTTGTCGAAGGAAGTAAAAGAATTTGCGTGTAAAGGCATAGAAAAGCTTCAGTAAGGTGAGGTTAATTTACGTCATAATCGCAGTTACACTGGTGCTTTCGTGCAACCGGCAAAAGTCTGAGGTGATTGTGACTGAAGAGCAGCCGTGGGGAGGTACTGCACTTTCCTTGCCGGGAGAAAAAACGTTATCTGAATATGGATTTTTCAGAGGTGAACTGAAAAATCTTGAGCCCGCAGAAGGCGTCATCCAGTATGAACTGAATTCGCCCCTCTTCACGGATTACGCCCACAAAAAGCGATTTATAAAATTTCCTCAGGGTACTTTTGCCCGCTACCAGGCCAACGATGTTCTGGATTTTCCGGAAGGCACCGTACTGATAAAAAATTTTTATTACCCTGCCGATTTCAGAAAACCAACTGAAAACATCCGCATACTCGAAACCCGCCTGCTGATCCTGGAAAACGGAAACTGGAAAGCCCTGCCTTACATCTGGAATAACGAGCAAACCGAAGCATACCTTGATGTGGCCGGAAAAAATATTGATGTAACATGGACGTATGTTGATGGAAACGTACAAACGGTAAACTATTCCGTACCCAACATGAACCAGTGTAAAGGCTGCCACCTGCGGGGCGATAAGGTATCGCCTATCGGGCCTACGGCAAGGCAACTCAACGGAACCATCGCGGGGCAAACCAAAAATCAACTCGTACAACTGGCCGAACGGGGTTTATTGCATCACCTTCCTCCTCTACAGGAGGTACCGCGACTGGCCAATTATGACAATAAAAACGAACCGCTAGACCTTCGTGCACGCGCGTGGCTGGAGGTAAATTGTGCCCACTGTCATCGCCCGGATGGCCCGGCAAAAACCAGCGGATTGCATTTGCTGGCCCATGTGAACAATCCTTTTGTGCTGGGTGTAGGAAAGCCCCCTGTAGCAGCCGGTCGTGGTTCGGGTGGTTTGAACTACGACATTGTGCCGGGTAAGCCTGAGCAATCCATCCTGTATTACCGCATCAATTCAGTTGACCCGGGCATCATGATGCCTGAACTCGGAAAAAAAATGATCCACCGAGAAGGCGTGGAGTTAATCCACGAGTGGATCAGCACCATGAAGTAAGTACCCTTACCTTTGAAAATTTACTGCTGACCCTTTATGTCCGAAGCCGCTTTACTTGCCCTTCTCTTTGTGCTCAGTTTTCTGGCGGCAACGCTTTCGGGAGTAGCCGGTTTTGGCGGGGCATTGATCCTTTTGCCTGTACTCATTAGTACAGTAGGAGTTAAAGCCGCTGTTCCTGTGTTAACC
>JBKBOE010000075.1:0-12352 GCA_046294915.1 Cyclobacteriaceae bacterium
GATCACAAAAGAAATGGCTGAACATCCGGATGTGAAACTCATCGACTTTACCGGTAACGCAGCCTTTGGCAATTACCTTGAAGCCCTGCCGGGTAAAACAACATTCACCGAAAAGACGGGAGTTAACTCAGTACTTATTGATTCGGCTGAGGATGTCGACAAGGTAGCGGGTAATCTGGCCTTTTCGGTTTCGCTGTACAGCGGACAAATGTGTACGGCACCACAGAATTTCTTCATCCCCGAAGGAGGCATTAAAACGCCAAACGGTGTGGTTAGTTTTGATGAGTTTGCTCAAAAAGTGGTGGACAACATCAACAGCCTGGTGGATAATCCCAAAGCCGGACCGTTTGTGCTGGGAACCGTACAGAATAAGAAAACCTGCGACCGGGTAACAGAAGCTGAACAATTGCCGGGTAAAGTATGGCTTAAAAGCAGAACCTTTACCAACCCGCAGTTTGCCAATGCGCGCACCACCACTCCGGTACTTGTTGAAGTTGATGCCTCGAAGAAGGATATTTTCGGTAAGGAACTTTTCGGGCCGATTGCGCTGCTCATTAAAACAAAAGACACGAATCATTCCATACAGCTGGCCCAGGAGTTAGCGCGGCAACACGGTGCCATCAGTTGCGGGGCATATACTACCGATGCATCTATCCGCGAAAAGATTGCCGATGAAATGGCGCTGGCAGCTACACCGGTTTCATTTAACCTTACCGGTGGCATTTACATGAACCAGAATGCCGGCTTCAGCGACTTCCATGTTACGGGAGGAAATCCATCCGGTAATGCTTCCTTCACCAATCCTGAATATGTTATTAAACGGTTTATCTGGGTTGGTCATCGGGAACCCGTGAATGTATAAACCGATATCTTTTCGGCAGGCACATCGTTTTTATATTTTCTTTTTGGGTTGAATCAGGCCTATGAGTTTGCCGATGCTTAACCCCTGAACCAAGATTGAAAATACCACCACATAGTAGGTTGCCGAGAGAAACAGATTTTGATTAAGGTGCGGGTCAATCGTTAAAGCCAAAGCTACTGAAACTCCGCCACGCAGCCCACCCCATACCAAAATGGTAAGTGTTCTGGTATCAAACCGGCTTAAGCCGGGGATTAACCGTGCAGGTAACCAAATGGAGAGTAAACGGCCCAGCAATACAATACCAATGCTTAAACAACCTACCAGCCAGTATTGGCGTAAGTCGGGGATGAGCAGGATTTCAAAACCGATGATCAGAAAGAGAATGGCATTAAGGATTTCGTCAATCATCTCCCAGAATTTGTCAAGGTAATCTTTATCCAAAGCCGACATGGCTTTGGCTTTGCCATAATTACCAATTACCAGGCCGGCTGCTGCCATAGTGAGGGGGCTGGAAATATGCAGGTAGCGGGTAACCAGGTAGCCGCCCATAACAATCGCCAATGTAATCATTACGGTTACCTGGTATTCGTTGATCTTTTTAATGGCCAACGAGCCGATGTACCCCAGCAGAAACCCAATTGCTAATCCGCCACCAGCTTCCTGCACAAATAGTCCGGCAATGTGTTTGAACGTGATATCCACTTCGCTGCCTTGCGCCAGTTGCAGCAGGATGGCAAACAACAATACGGCTACACCGTCATTGAAAAGGGATTCACCCGAAATTTTTGTTTCAATGGGTTTGCTAAGCCCCGCTTTTTTTAAGATGGCAATAACCGCCAACGGATCGGTGGGTGAGATGAGCGCACCAAACACCAGGCATTGTATAAGCGGAACGTTTAAGTGTAAAGCCGACAGTAGCGCATAGAGCAACGAACCTACAATAAGAGTTGAAAGAATAACGCCAACGGTGGAAAGAATAAGGATGGGTATTTTTTGCTTTTCCAGGTCGGCCAAACGGATGTGAATGGCCCCTGCAAATAGAAGAAAGTTAAGCATAGCACCCATGAGCACCGAAGGGAAATCGATGCTTACCAATAAATCAGACATCCAGGTTGAAAACTGCGGATAAGATTTGCCGAGTGCTACCAGGCTGATGGAGGTGAGGATGGCCAGCAGCGTAATGCCTATGGCCGGGGGAAGGTTGAGGTACCTGCTGTTCAGGAACGAGAACAGTGCAGTAAAAACAATCAGTACGGAAAACGCATAGTATAGCTCCATGCCGGTTACTTCAGATTTTCAAGATACAAAATTACTACAGGTCGTAAACCAAGCGCAGGGAGAGGGTAGCTGTGTCTTGCTTTTAATCGCTAATTTTGTTTATGCGAATCCTAATCATTGAAGACGAAACGGGCATTATTGATTTTCTCAAACAAGGGCTTGAAGAAGAGGGTTTTGAAATTGATGTTGCCCTTGACGGGCAAACCGGATTGCACATGGCAATGCACCAACCTTACGATGTGCTGTTGATTGATTGGATGCTGCCTAAACTTACCGGCCTTGCGGTATGCAAATCGTACCGCGAAGCGGGGTTTAAAACACCGGTTATTTTCCTTACCGCACGGGATACGGTACAGGATGCCATTGCAGGATTAAAAGCGGGGGCAAATGACTACATCCGCAAGCCTTTTCATTTTGAAGAGTTGCTGGAGCGAATCCGTACACAGGTTCGCCATTATGACAATACAACTGTGCTCGCACTGGGGCCGGTGTCGCTCAATCCGGAAAAACACCAGGTGTTTTATAACGACCGGGAAGTTGCTCTTACCCAAAGAGAATTTGCACTGCTTGAGTATCTGCTACGCAACAAAGGTAAAGTTTGCCGAAGGGATCGTATTATGGATGTGATTTGGGGTGCAGATGCCGTTCAGGATACCGGGGTTATTGATGTGCACATGAATGCTTTGCGCAGGAAACTGCATTTGCAGCCTGATGCCGGTTTAATTCAGACTATTCGCGGGGTAGGATTTATCGCAAAGGAAGAATAACATGTCGCTAAAAAACCGGATTGCTCTGTATTACCTTATTGCCACGGCATTGCTGGTAGCGCTCAGTTTTGTCCTCATCTTCGTAGTGGTGCGTAACCGTGTTTTCTCCGATCTTGAATACACATTGAACTACGAAGCCATGAGGCACCAGCGTGAAATTTATGTGGAAGGCGGCATGATCCGGTTCATCAATAAAGATGAAATGAAAGAACGGGAACACCGCGAAGCAGAAGTGAACCCGATTTTTATACAACTTACCGATGTGCGGGGTATTGTGCATGATCGTTCGCCAAACCTAAAAGAAGCATTTCTGCGTTTTCGGCCGGCAGAAAACCGCCCAACGGGCATGCAGTATGAACTTAATGGAAAGCCCATTCTCCAGTTACAGGTACCGGTGCGCGACCGTGGCCAGTTGGTGGGCTATATCATCACGGCCATCTCTGCAGAGAGCGCCATTGGCCTGGTAAATACATTGCGTAAATTGCTGCTCCTAACTTTTCCGCTGGTGCTGGTTGCGCTGTTTGTAACTACCCGTTCGCTTGCAGCCAAAAGTATAAAGCCCGTAAAAGCCATACTGGAAGCCACAAACCGGATAACCGGGAATAACCTGGAAGCGCGAGTGCCTGTGCCGGTTGAGCGGGACGAACTTCATCAACTCAGTATTTCAATCAATCAGTTGCTGGCGCGCATCGAATCTGCCATGGAACGGGAGAAGCAATTTACATCCAATGCTTCGCATGAACTGCGCACACCGCTATCTGTGATGCGCGGAACACTGGAGGTACTTTTGCGAAAATCCCGCACGGAAAGGGAATATGTTGAAAAGATTGAACTCACCATGCGGGAGATTGACCGCATGCACCAGATCGTGGAGCAGCTCCTTGCACTTGCGCGTTTTGATCAACCTGCCCATTCACCTGTATTTGAAAAAATATTTCTGAACTCCTTCCTGCAAAAAACGGCTAACCGGATGAACCAGTCCCAGGAAATCCCTCAACGGGTGATTGACATCGTTTGTAGTGAAGATTTGACATTAAAAACCGATGTTTCCCTGCTGGAAATAATTATTGATAACCTGCTTTCAAATGCACTCAAATATTCTCCCCCAGATACACCGGTTCGGATAATCGTAGAAAGCGAACCTGTTCTTAAACTGCAGATTAAGGATGAGGGCATAGGCATAAAGCAGGAAGATTTACCCCGGATCTTTCAACCCTTTTATCGTTCTGAGTCGCTTCATCACAAAACAGTAAAAGGAACGGGCCTGGGTTTGTCGCTGGTGCAAAAGGCATGCGACACGTTGGGTATTGAACTGGAAGTAGAGAGTGAAGTTAACAAGGGTTCGGTTTTCACACTGCGGTTCAATCCATCCTTCTTAAGCCAAACTTAAGCAAAACCTAATTATCGCTTAATTCTTTCAATCTTACCTTCACGCGGGTAAAAATTTGATACGTGGAGAAGATCATCGCATTCAGTGTTCGAAATAAGGTAATTATTCTGCTGTTCACAGCCATTATGGTTGGTTTTGGAATGTTCTCTCTCTTTAACATTCCTATCGGAGCGGTGCCTGACATCACGAATAATCAGGTGCAGGTTATTACCGTATCGCGAAACCTGGCCACCGAAGAGATTGAGCAATTTATAACCTACCCGATTGAATTGGAGATGGCCAATTTACCGGGTGTTCAGGAAATTCGGTCTGTGTCAAAGTTCGGTTTGTCGGTTGTAACCATTGTATTTGATGATAACATGGGCACCTACCTTCCCCGGCAACTTATTGCGGAAAAAATTAAATCTGCTGGCGAAAAAATTCCACAGGGCTTTGGTAATCCTACGATGGGTCCCATTACCACCGGTTTGGGGGAAATCTACCAATACGTGCTGGAAGTTGAGCCCGGTTACGAATCCAGCTATTCACTTACTGATTTACGGACCCTTCAGGACTGGGTTGTACGCAGGCAGCTGTCAGGCATCTACGGAGTGGTGGAGGTGAATACCTGGGGCGGCTTTCTTAAAGAATATGAAGTGGCGGTAAATCCGGAGCGACTTCGTTCAATGAATCTTACCATTCAAGATGTATACCGTGCTTTGCAAACCAACAATAGTGTTGCCGGGGGCGGGTACATCGAAAAAACCAATGAATCGTATTTCATCCGCGGTGATGGGATGGCTTCTTCCCTTGACGATATCAGTCGCATCGTGGTGAAGGTTCGCAACGGTGTGCCTGTGCTTGTAAAGGATGTAGCCACCGTAGGATTTGGTCATGCCATCCGGTTTGGTGCCATTACTTCCGATGGAAAAGGTGAGCGGGTGATGGGGCAGATTATGATGCTGAAGGATGCCAACTCAGGATTGGTGATCAGTAAAGTAAAAGACCGCATTGCCCAGATTCAAAAGTCGCTTCCTGCCGGAGTTGTGATCAGCCCGGTTGTTGACCGGAGCGAATTAATCGGACGTACCACGTTTACAGTTGCCGAAAACCTGATTCTTGGATGTTTGATTGTGGTGTTTGTAGTGGTGTTACTCCTGGGAAATTTCCGCTCCGGTTTTGTCGTAGCGTCTATCATACCCTTGTCCCTTCTGTTTGCATTGTCCATGATGTATCTTTTTGGAGTAGATGCCAACCTGATGAGTCTTGGTGCTATCGACTTTGGCATCATCATAGACGGGGCGGTGATCATCGTTGAGTTCGTTGCCTTTCAGATGACCAATCAACAGGCAAGCTTTCTTGGATTACAGAAGGATGAAAGGCAACGCATCCGGGACAGGATTACAGTGAATGGAGCCACACGAATGATGCAATCGGCATTGTTTGGTCAACTCATAATCGTTATCGTGTTCATCCCTATCCTGTCGCTTACCGGTGTGGAGGGAAAGATGTTCAGGCCCATGGCGCTTACGTTTTCTTTTGCACTTGTGGGCGCCATCATCATGTGTTTTACCTACATCCCGGTAGTATCGTCACTGTTCCTTAAACCTGCACCGGAGCATAAAACTACGCTATCCGGCAGATTAATGAAGTGGGTAGAACACATGCACAAGCCTGCTCTACTGTGGGCTATAAAAAGAAGGAAGATTGTGTTGGGTATGGCCGCAGGTTTATTGCTGGGAGCCGGACTTTTATTCAGAAGCATGGGAGGTGAATTTGTACCCACCCTCGATGAAGGCGACTTCGTTATTCAGCCTGTACTTAAAACAGGTACAACGCTCACTCGAACCATCGGACTGATAACGGAGATGGAGAAGATTCTGCTTCGCTTCCCTGAAGTGGATAAAGTGGTTACCCGGATTGGGGCCGCTGAAATTCCAACCGATCCTATGTCGATGGAAGAAACCGATGTGATCATCAAACTCAAGCCTCGCAAGCAGTGGGTTACAGCCTCCGACAAAGACGAACTGGCCGATAAGTTTAAGGAGGCACTGAGCATACTGCCCGGCATTGAATATGAATTTACGCAGCCCATTGAAATGCGGTTTAACGAACTGATCACCGGGGTGCGGGCTGATCTGGCCGTGAAAATATTCGGACAGGATATGGACATATTAAGTAAAAAAGCCTTCGAAATTGAAAAGCTGATACGCCCTGTTGAAGGAGCTGCCGACATTATGGTGGAAAAGGTAGTAGGGTTGCCGCAAATGAGCGTGCGCTACAACCGCGAACTGATTGCCAAATATGGCCTAAACATTTCAGAACTGAACACCATGGTGTCGGCAGGTTTTGCCGGCCTTTCCGCGGGGAGTGTTTTTGAAAATGAAAAAAGATTCGACCTGGTTATCCGGTTTGAGCGTGATGCCCGGTCCGACATCGAAGATCTGCGGAATATGTACATACCCCTTCCTTCCGGTGGCCAGGTACCCTTGCGCGAACTGGCGGCCATTGATTACTCGAAAGGGCCTGCAAAAATCTCACGCGATGATACCAGGCGAAGAATTGTAGTCGGTATTAATGTACGCGGCCGCGATCTTGAATCAGTTGTGAAGGATGTGCAGGCGCTGATCCAGGCGAATGTTCAGCTACCTGCCGGGTACTTCATAACCTATGGGGGTCAGTTTGAGAACCTGCGCAGCGCACGCAATCGGTTGATAATTGTTGTGCCCATAGCGCTGGTATTGATTTTCTTTATGCTGTATTTCGCATTTAATTCCATAAAAGATGCGTTGCTGATCTACAGCGCCATTCCGCTTTCGGCAGTGGGGGGAGTGCTGCTTTTGTGGCTGCGCGATATGCCTTTCAGCATTTCTGCTGGTGTGGGCTTCATCGCCTTGTTTGGCATAGCCGTGCTCAACGGCATTGTGCTGATTGAACACTTCAAGGAACTTAAAGAACAGGGTTTACATGATATGAAAGAACGGATCATCAGGGGAACCAAGGAACGGCTACGCCCGGTGTTGCTCACGGCTTCGGCAGCGGCTTTGGGATTTTTACCAATGGCTGTTTCAACCAATGCCGGTGCGGAGGTACAACGACCGCTCGCAACGGTAGTTATTGGCGGATTGGTATCGGCCACGTTACTGACTTTGATTGTGCTTCCGATATTGTATTCCATGGCAGAATCCGGGAAGAGCCGGCTGGTCATCAAGCCAAAGACGTCAATCCCGTTGGTGGTTCTTCTGTTGTTTGCAGTGCAGTTGCCCTCTGCGGCACAGCAATCACCACGACCAATCACCCTGGAGGAGGCGATTGAAATTGCGTTGCAAAATAATGCCGGCCTTAAGTCTTCTGCACTTAGCGTGGAAGAATCGAAAGCAAGGATTGGCACCGCTTACAACATTGAAAAACCGGTGCTTTACTATGCCAAAGACCAGGCTAATCTTCCACCAGTTGGCGATGCCCTTAAGGTTTGGGGTGTGCAGCAAACCCTGAGTTTTCCGACCATTTATGGAAAACAGCGAAGGGTGCTTCAAGGTGCCTTTCATTTGCAGGAACGACAGTTTGAACTCGACCACCGCAAGTTGATACGGGAAGTTTCCAAGGTATATAACACCATTGTTTACAACCAAAATCTGAAACTGCACTACGCCTCGCAAGACAGCCTCTATACAGAATTTGCGCGTGCTGCAGAGAGAAGGTATCAACTGGGTGAAACGAACTACCTCGAAAAGCTAACCGCAGAAGCACGAAAACAGGAAACCCGCCTTCAGCTCAGTCAGACACAGGCTTCCATTGAAGCGGGTTACGCAGCCTTGCAACGGTGGCTTCAAACCACCGAAGAAATTATCGTTTCACAAAACCGGTTAAGCCGCATTGAACTAAACCCCATTGCGTTGGAAAATCACCCGGGTATAGCATATTATGAAATGATGAAACAAGTGGCCCTCTCCGGAAGTCAACTGGAGAAAAACAAACTGCTGCCCGATATTCATATTACCTATTTTCAGGGACGTAATCCGGCAGAGGATAACAAACTCTATCCGGGCATACAGATTGGGCTGGGAATACCACTTTGGTTTGGTGCACAACGTTCAGGCATTGAGGTATCCCGAATGGAAATAAACCGGATTAATCATGAGGTGAGCAACTACCGTATTACGTTGTCCGCGCAGTATGAAATGCTTCTCCGGGAACTGGATAAATACGATCAGGCACTTTCGTTTTATGATATTACCGGTAAAGTACTGGCTGATGAAACCATTGTGATGGCGCAAAAATCGTTTGCCGGAGGTGAGATCAATTTTCTTCAGTATGTGCAGGCGCTCGACCAGGCCCTTCAGATCCGCCTTAACTACCTCACAAACCTCTATCAGTATAACAATACCGTCATTGAACTAAACCACCCTGTCAACTGAATTATGAATAGGCCAATTTTGATAGTTCTTCTTTCGGCAGTTACCGTGTTGCCGATTTCGTGCGGCAGGAATGCCGGCATTTCAGAAGCCCTCGATATTTCAGATAATGTACAAAGGGATGAAATCACCGTTACCAAAATGCAATTTGAGGCTGACGGTATGAAACTGGGGCAGATCAGCGAGCAATCGTTTTTCCGGCTCATCAAAGCAAACGGGTACATTGATTTGCCCCCCGATCGCAGGGCATCGGTGAGCGTGAAAATGGGTGGTTTTGTTCGATCTCTTGCAATTTTGCCTGGCGACCGGGTAAAGCAAGGCGCAGTATTATTCACCATTGAAAACCCTGACTTTATTCAACTTCAGCAGGATTACCTGGAAGTTAATGCGCAACTCACCTACCTGAAATCGGACTATGAGCGCCAGAAGTTGCTGGCCAGCGAAAACATTGCTTCGCAGAAAAGTTTTTTAAAGGCTGAGGCCGATTATAAGGTGGCCAGCGCCAGGGCACAAGGACTTCGGGAGAAGATTAAAATGCTGAACATCGACATACCAAAACTGGAAGCGGGGGTTATTGAGCCGGTGGTAACGGTGTACTCGCCAATCAGCGGTTATCTTTCAAAGGTGAATATAACCCGCGGAGTGTTTGTGGCACCTTCTGACGTTGCCGTTGAAATTGTGGATACCGAACACATGCATGTTGAATTGCAGGTGTTTGAAAAAGATGTTGCTGAAATCCGCAAAGGCCAGCGCATTCAGTTTCGGGTTATGGGTTCACCGGTAACTCACAAGGGTGATGTGTACCTGGTTGGAAAAACGATTGAAGGCGACACCCGCACTGTAAATATTCATGGCCACATGAGCGATGAGGATGAGGTTTCAGGGTTGCTTCCGGGCATGTACGTTGAAGCTACCATTCATGTTGCCAGTGTACAACGCCCGGTATTGCCTTCGGGTGCCGTGATGTCTGTGGATGATAAACGTGTTGTGCTGGTGTTGCAGGAAGAGCGAAAAGAGGGGTTTATTTTTCGCAGGCAGGAGGTAACAGTCGGACAGTTTAATGATGAATGGACTGAGATTGTGGATGCAGCTGCATTTAAACAGGGTACGCAGTTTCTGGTAAAAGGCGGTTTTAACCTGCTGGTGGAGTAGTATTTACCAACGGGCAAAGCTGTACTATTTACCCCATGTACTCCAGCAGGCTTTGTGCAAACAGGTTGGCGGCTTTCGGATATTTCCTGAACCACAGCTCTGGCTCAATGAGTTCCAGTTCAGAAACACATACGTTGTTGTTATTATCCCAGATCATATCCACTCGAGCATACACCGGCTTGGGCCTGCAAATGGAAACTACCTTTTCGGCAAATTCAATTTCGTGTGATGAAGGTTTATAATCATGAACAGTTCCGCCAAAATCATCCTGCACCCGGAAATCGCCCGGCTTGGCTTTTTTTAAAACGGCATGGCTGTACTTTCCGCCAAATACCATAAACGCCACTTCTCCTTTATGAATTACCTGTTGCTGAAATTCCTGGATCAGCATGGATTCAGTACGAATTAATTTCCTGAAGATGGCCTCATGCTCGGCAAGGTTGGCACGATTCAGCCGGTAGGTATGCCGCGCTGCCCCTGAAACCGCAGGCTTCAGGATGCAATCACGCCATCCGGTGGCGAACACACATTCAGCAAGTGTCCGCTCGTCACCGGTTTCAATGAATACAGTAGGCGGTATGTTTATTCCCTTGTTTTGCAGGTCGCACAGATAATGCTTGTCCATATTCCCGCGCACAAGCTCTAGTGGGTTAATGAGTTTTGTCTGCGTGCTTACCAGGTCAAGCCAGGATGAAAACTCGGTGAACCTGTCGAAGTAATCCCATGTGGTGCGAAACACGGCATATCGTGTTTGTGTCCAATCATACTCCGGATTATCCCAGTTGGTACGTTTAACAGTTAGTCCATATTTTTCCAGTGCTGCGCGCACCAGGTTGTCATCATCCAGAATGTTCTGCTTGTACCAGTTTATTTCAGTGGGATTGACATACCGTAAATCTGTAAGAAGTGTAATGTCTGTCATGAGAAGAACCAGAGTTTAATGGCCAGACCGATTACGGTAACGATCATTACCCGCTTTATCCACACATCGCCTTTTTCCACGCTCCACCGGCTGGCGTACCAGCCGCCAAATCCCTGCCCTATAGCGAGCACCAACCCGGTTGTCCATACAATTTTGTTTTCCAGCGCGAACACCAGCAGCGAAACACCGGTGTACACAATGGCAGCAAAAACTTTTACATAGTTTGTTTTTACAAGACTCAGGTGGTTGATGTTGGTGAGCACGGCAATAACCAAAAAGCCGATTCCCGCCTGGATGAATCCGCCATACACACCCAGTACAACAAAGGCTAGTACACCCAAAACCTGGTGTGTAAGCCCGATTCGTTCCGTATTGCCGTGTTGTGGTTTGTTTTTCTTTTCGAGGGCAATGCTCAGCACCACCAGAATCATTACCACGGCAAGGATACGATTGAAGAGTGCATCGCGTATGTCAACCGCCAGCTTTGCTCCAATAACACCGCCAATCAATGAGGCCAGTCCGAGAAATAAACTGTACGGCATAGGCAGCTTAATGCCTTTGCTGTTGAAGCCGGTAACGGCAAAAATATTCTGGGCCATAATTCCTACACGGCTGGTAGCGTTGGCTACCGAGCCGGGAAGTCCGAGGAAAATGAGAATGGGTAAGCTGATCAGCGATCCGCCACCGGCCACGGTGTTCAGAAAGCCGGCAATAAATCCGATTACCATGATAAACAGGTTAGTGAGGTAATCCATTGCCATTACCGCACTTTTGCTGTCCGGATGATCATTGAAAACAGCCGGGGCGCTAACCGTTTAACTATTACGGCAAATTTTTCTTTCAGCCCTCCGATATAGATCTCTTCTTTTTTCTGTTCAATGGCTCTCACCATTTTTTTTGCAAACACAGCGGGCTTCATGCCGCTGTCGGTGGTGGTATCCATTTTATTCAATGCGGTGCCATCACCCGTAAGGGCATTATAGGTAATGTTGGTGCGTATCCAACCCGGACAAACCAGGGTAACATAAATGTGCTTGCTTTCGCTCCACAGTTCGGCACGAAGCGAGTCGAAAAAGCCATGCAAGGCATGTTTGGCGGCTGCATAGCCTGAACGGTAAGGTGTACCGATTTTTCCCATTACACTGCTTACAATTACAATATGCCCTGCTTTGCGCTGCAGGAAATGCGGCAGCAGGTATTTGGTTAAGGCAAGGGTTCCGAAGTAATCAACCTCCATAATTTGCCGGTCAACTTCAACGGTGGTTTCTTTAGCCAGACTTCGCTGGGAGATGCCGCCATTGTTAATCAGGATGTCTACCTGTCCGAAAAACTGTAAGGCAGCTTCAACGCTCAGTTTCAGGGTAGCTGGTTGTGCCAGGTCAAGCGGTAGGATGCGGATATTGGGTTGTGCCTCAGCCGCACAGTTGCCCTTTACTTTTTCAAGCGCTTCTTTTTTGCGCGATGATAAAATCAGTTTTGCCCCGCTGCGGGCAAGTTCGTAGGCCAATGCTTCGCCAATGCCCGATGAAGCACCGGTTAACCAAACTACTTTTCCTGCCATGTATTTTCCTGACATGAATCAGCCTT
>JBKBOE010000076.1:0-12109 GCA_046294915.1 Cyclobacteriaceae bacterium
CAGGATCAAACTCTCCATTGTAATCTCTATTCGATACCTTCTTAATCCTCCAAAAGTCTACCCTTGAAAGCCTAAGCCGGTACGCATTGAATCATCTGATTCCTATGCCCCTTAGATTCTCTCTTATTTAACCTCAAGTCCTTTCTTAAGGTCCGCTATACTGTCTCCATCACTTCAATGAACTCCTTTGACCCCGTTTAACGGGATCTTCGCTGACTTAGTCCTCCTTTCGCTAAGCCCCTTTTTTCCCTTTTATACGCTCTTTTTCAAAATGGGAGTGCAAAGATAAGGGGTATATATCCTTTTTCCAAATCGATTTGAATTTTGCCTTTAGAATTCTGAGTCAACGGATAGCAGGCTGATTTCAGCTATCTGGTAAATGATTTGTATAAGGGTACCGTACTGCACGGCTCTCCGTACATTAAACTTGTAACAAATGGTCTTAGCTTAGTTGCTACATAGACATATACTGAGATAGGCACCTCATACCGGCTGCACCCCTTTATTACCACTTTAGCTCCTTTATAGCTGCTCCAATCAACTGTTGCTAATGCTTCTTCAAAAAGCCGCCTTTCGAGCTCTTCTAATGTTCCGAACCCGACAATTCGTGCATAAGGCTGCAGCGAGATAGCTACCAAAAGAAAAGCCCATAGAGGAACTATTGCTTCGGTCGAGCAAGTAATCGTCACGAATTTTCCTTCGTATTGCTTCCAATCGTGAGTAGTAATGAACTCCCTGAAAACCTTTTCCCGCAGAACAAGTCCTTCTGCTAATTGATCTTTAATGTCTACAACAACCCTATGTCCGGGTTGATAAAATTTCTCCAAGTCGAATGTAATCAAACCACTTGAAGCCACGCGGTTAACGATTGTGTTGTTCTCTTGCATCAGATAGAATTCTTTCTTCAAACTACTTCTTTTCGGGATTTCTTAATAAGAAATTCCTTGATGTAGAACGGTTCGAAACTTATTAAATCTTCAGTTTCATTGATTACCAGTTTTTCAAATGCCAGATGTCGCATACCGGAAGCATCAGGAAATACGTCATCAACAAATATTGCATTCGGATGTTGAATAACCGATTTACATTTCATTGCACCACTTCCAAAGAAACAAATACTTTGCTGCTGAAGGTGATGTGAAAATGTCAACTGATCAACTATAATGGATTTCATTTCCTCAATTTCAATATTTTTGTTATCAACAATCTTACAATAGACTTCCATTCTTCTGGCATCAATCATAGGACAAAGCAGCCGGGCATTGATTTTTTGACTTTGATTCACCTGAGCAATCAAAATATCCAAGGTGTTAACAGCTATTAACGGAATAGAGAGGCCATAACACAATCCTTTGGCTGTAGCAACGCCTATACGTAAACCCGTATAAGAACCCGGCCCTGCCGAAACTGCTACCGCATTTAGATCGCTTCTCAGAATTCCTGCCTGATTCATTACCTGATCAATTAAAACCGCAAGTTTTGAAGCATGTGAACGCGGTTGAGTTTCTCTGGCTTCGGCCAAAAGTGAAATCCCATCAGTCAGTGCTACGGAACACGCCTCCGCTGAGGTTTCTATGTTCAGAATCAATGCCATTACTGGGGGTTCAGAATCTTCCTGTAAGACTGCATATCTTTTAGCAAACTGATGCTTTCTGCAATGGCTTTATCGCGTGTGATTGAATTATCAACTTGTCCTTCATTCAAGGCATAATGAAAGGCAATCTGCTGTTCCAGCATTTCGGTTATTTCGCTCTTAAATCTTGCAAAGTCGGTCTGTTTATTTACTTCTACTTTATTCTTCAGGTTTTCCAAATCTTTGGCCAACTCCGTATAATATCGTTCTTCTTTTGCCGCTTCAATGAGTTGTTTGGTTTCTGCTTCAAGAGGAGTATTATAATTGAATTTACGCTCTTTCAGCCATGTTAAAAATTTATCATACTCAGCATTCGACAATCGGAATGATTTGAGATTGGGTTGAACAGGGTGCTCTCCGCAATACACTGACGCATATTCAAAAATATTTCCCGTACTGATTAAGGTTGTTGTAACTGTACCCAAGTATTCAGCCTCAATAGTAATATCCGGGTCAAGACCGCCTCCATCGAAAACCTTTCTTCCGTTGGTCGTTTTAAACTCTGATTTTAATGTATCAGCAACTTTATCCACAGTTCCATCAATATTGCGGTGTGAGTAATCAAGCTCCTGTATGCAGCGCCCACTGGGTATAAAATATTTTGCAGTAGTTACTTTGAGCTGAGCATTATAAGATAATGGGCGAGTGGCTTGCACGAGGCCTTTTCCAAACGTTTTCCTTCCGATCAATACAGCCCGATCGTAATCCTGCAACGAGCCGGCAACTATTTCAGAAGCTGAAGCACTGCCCTCACTGGTTAATACAACCAAAGGAATTTCTGTATCAATCGGATTATTCAGGGTAGTGTAACTCTTATTCCAGTCTGCAACTTTTCCTTTCATGCTCACTACTTCTTTGCCTTTGGGGATGAACAGGTTAACAATATTAACGGCTTCGTGCAGCATGCCTCCGGGGTTATCGCGCAAATCAAGAATCAGTTTTTTGGCACCCTGCTGCTTAAGTTTTACGGTGGCATCACTAACCTCTTTTCCAGCACCCGGAGTAAAGTCATCGAGTTTAATGTAGCCGATTTCATCATCGAGCATTCCGGCATAAGCAATATTTTTAATCGCAATCCGCTCACGCTTTATTTTCAGAACAAGGTCATTTTTTAACCCGTGTCGCCTGATCTTAATTTCCACATCAGTTTTTGCAGCTCCTTTGAGCAGCCTGCTGACTTCTGAAGTCGGCTTGCCTTGCACATCAACTCCATCTACAGCGATAATTTCATCACCCACTTTGATACCAGCCTTATAGGCCGGAAAATTTTTATAGGGATGGGTTATTACTGTTTTCTTATTAACCACACCGATGAGTGCGCCTATACCAGCATACTGACCGGTAGTTGTAATCCGGAATCCTTCCAGTTCTTCTTCGGGAATAAAATCGGTGTATGGATCGAGCGACTCGAGCATCCCGTCAATTCCTTTGCGGATGAGTTGTTTCGGATCAACTTCATCAACATAATAGGCATTTACTTCCTTGAAAAGGGTAGCAAAAATGTCAAGGTTCTTGGCGATCTCAAAATACGAATCGGCCGGCCTACTGAATGCAACGATTAAGGCAATGCCTGTTGCTGATAATCCTATCCACTTAGCTTTTCTCCACATATTGCTTTAAACGCTCAAACGATTCAATTAATTTCTCTTCCACCAGCCGAAAGTCGGGTAATTCTTTAGCTGTATAAATATACGCGATTTGGAGTTTAGGCAGGTTGCTAATTTTGCTTTGATTAAGGCGGTATGCCTCTTTCATCAATCGTTTAATCCGGCTTCGGCTGACGGCCTTTTTGAAATCTCTTTTTGAAACCGAAAACAATACTTCATGGCCTACCTGCACCCCTTTACCATCCTTCAGAACCACTACCCGAAATGGCTGCAGATAAAAAGAGGAACCCCTCTTAAAAAGTTCCTGAATTTTTTTTTGACCGCGGAGACGGCCGGACTTGGGAAAACGATTTGCACTCATGGGATAAGGTGTGTACCCCTGCCGTGCCTGCAGTTTTTCCGGCCGGGCTGTTATTTATTTCTTTTTAAATGTAGTCTCGTCCGAAACGGTGAGTTTCTTTCTTCCCTTTTTCCTGCGGGAAGCCAACACCCTGCGGCCATTGGCAGAGGCCATTCTTTCGCGGAAGCCGTGCTTATTCTTGCGCTTTCTTTTCGAGGGCTGAAACGTTCTTTTCATGGTTTTTAATCTAAAAGGGCTGCAAAAGTGCTCAGGATTTTCGGTATTTCCAAAACCTCAGGGGTTGTTTGAAAAGTGCGCATGCTGTATTCGCCAGCCGCCCTTATTTTTCACAAGTATAAAGGTTACCGGCCCTGCTTGTAGTTGATTGGAGCCTGCGCGTTGAAAATACCAGGTTGCCGTTACGAGGCAGTGTTGACCTGATGATGGTTTATACCGTATTTCTTCTAACCAGAGTTTATTTTCAGATGATTTACCCCCGTTAACAAAGCCAAACCGGGCATGGTGATCGCGAAGCACTTCAATTCCCTGAATCAACCCGGCATACTCGGATGAGAAATACGTTACGGAATGGTCTGCTGCAAATAACTTATCAACCTGTAACAGGTCGTAGGTATTCCACATCATTTGCCACGCGCTGATTGTTTTTTCAGGAGATTTAATTGGTTGAGCCAGTGCCCATGGAGTTGCAAAAAGCATTAATAAAAAGTACAACAAAAGCCTACCTGTTTTCATAATCAGGCAATTAAATCGGCCAACACCTTTTTTGCAGCCTGCGGGCTGAGCCTGGGGCCCCATTGCGAAACCACCCGCGAGGATGCCAGCGAGGCCAGTTTGCCGGCTTCGGCAAAACTATGTCCATGGGTTATTCCGTATAAAAATGCACCGGCAAACATATCGCCTGCACCATTGGTATCAATAGCCCTGACTTTGTACGGTTCAATTTGTATGAATGTATCGCCATCATAAATGAGTGCCCCATTAGCACCGAGCGTTATCGCAAACCGCTTTGCCGACAACTTGAGTGCTTCGCGCGCCTCCGTTAGCGAATCCGTACCGGTAAAAATCATAGCCTCCTCCTCATTACAAAACAGCAAGTCAACACTGGCACCTACTATTTCCTGCATCTGATTTGGAAAATATTTTACCATGCTGGCATCGGAGAAGGTTAATGCGGTTGAAACTTTGTTTCGTTCGGCTATTTTCTTTGCCTGTTTCATGGCTTCAAGTCCTTTCGGGCTAGCTACCAGATATCCTTCCAAATACAGGTACTGAGAATCTTTAATGGCATCTTCATCAAGGTGTTCAACCGAAAGGAAGGAGCTTACTCCCAAAAAGGTGTTCATGGTTCGTTGCGCATCGGGACTGGTCATGACCAGGCATTTACCGGTATGACCTTCGGGGCAATCCTCCGTCCGCAGGTTGGTATCTACGCCATTGCGTTTAAGGTCTTCCAGAAAAAACCTGCCCAGTTCATCGTTAGCCACCAGGCAGGAATAAAAAGTTTTACCGCCAAACTGATTTACAGCTACCACAGTGTTTCCGGCTGAGCCTCCGCCTGACATTTTGCTTCGCTTCATATCAATGGCTTTGATAAGCTGAAGCTGGCGCTTTTCATCCACCAAGGTCATGACGCCTTTTTCAATGCCATGTGTTTCAAAGAAATCATGCTCAACCTCGGTTACAATATCCACAATGGCATTGCCTATGCCATATACATCATATTTACTCATAAAAATTACCTTACGCTCTTTGAAAAGCGGGATTTAAAAATTTCTGCAATGATAGGATTATTTTTTATTCGAACCGTTTGATGGTACGTTACCATTTGCTTTTAGCCCCAATCCAATTTCAGCTGCACGGTTAGGATAATCGGTGATCAAACCGTCAACGCCCATGGCTTTCATCTTCTTCATGTCCTCCACTTCGTTCACCGTCCAGGGAACAACGCGAAGCTTGCCGTTACGCCCATTTGTTGTTGCCGATGGGGGTTTCGTCACCGAAAGTGTATGGAGATAATCCACCTGCTCTTTTTTTAACAATTTGAAGTATGGGCTGTAAATTGAGGGAACGAACCCGAGTTCCTCAATATTTTTCTCAGGCGTTTTCGTATTCTCGATCAGCAATGCGAGCCGGACATGCGGGTATTTTTCTTTCCAGTATTTCAGTACGCGTAAATCAAACGATTGAATAACAATTCGCTCCCAGGGAAGAAACTGGTCAACTAAAGCATATACGCGGTCAGAAAACTCTTGGGGAGATGGGTGATAAATATAATCGCCATCCTTTCTACTCTTTATCTCTATGTTATAATCCACTTCGTATAGCGAATAACTTTTGATGTGGTCTTCCACGGCTTTAATAACATCGCTCAGCAAGGGTTTAACGGCCTTAACTTTTTCCTGCTCGGGAAATCGCTTATTACCATTTGAGCCGCAATCAAATTGTTTTATTTCATCGTAGGTAAGCTGATAAATATTAAAATTCATTTGCTCTGTTTTTGAAATTTCACTTCCATCCGGTTGCAAACAAATTTCAGCCGACATCCACGGCTCATGCGAAACGATTATGTGTTTGTCTTTGGTAATGGCGAGATCAAGCTCAACGGTAGTCACGCCATAATCAAGTGCTTTTATAAATCCGGGAATGGTGTTTTCAGGATAGATCCCCCTTGCCCCGCGATGACCCTGCAGGTCAAACTTAGGGATGTACTGACCTTGTGTTTCCATTATGGCCATAAAAAAAATAAGGTGCACGAAATACTTCATGCACCAAAGATAGGAAGATTCGATTCGCAATAGTTGCCTTCGAGAGCCTCAGGCAACAGTAACGGTGGCTGAGGTTCGCAAAGCCACCACTACCGCATTATCCTGATCATACCAGGGCCGCCTCTGCGACCGCCCATTGGATTAAGGTGTTTATTCAGGGCGTAGGTGAAGCTTACCATGTAGAAACGACCTAAAGTATTCATGGTTTGTTGCTGCACAAAGTTCTCACCCGCACTTTGCGTTACGTTGTTGCTTTGATCCAACAGGTTGTTCACCCCTACTTTAATTTCACCGGCATTGTTCTTCAGTACAAAGCGAGAGATGGACATATTCCAGAATGGAATAGTTTCCCTGAAATCGGATGTAGTGCTTGTATAAATCAGGTAATCGAAACTGGTGTTGTATGCATACTTTTTGAGAAAACTCAAATTAAGTTCACCACGATAGGTTTGGTTAAAATAACCCTGATCAGGTGTTTCGAAATCATATTTCAATTTTTGACTGCTCAGGTTCGCGCTTAAATCCAGAATAACAATTTCCTTGAATGTGAAGTTATAGCGGCTGGATCAACATGTTTCACATGAAATTAACCCAACAAGAAGAATGATAAATAATAGCCTTTTCTTGCCTGAAGTGCTAATTATTAAACAACACAATCCCAATCTGCACATTCAATCCGCTGAAATTATCAATGTCATAGCTTTCACTTTTGTTGGTGGCGTATTCATAACCAATAGCGGCTTTTAACCCAAGTGCACCATAGGTTTGAAACCGATACATGGCGCCAAGTTCTGGTCGCACTATGGCTCCGGTTTTATTTTCAGTTTCGGAGTAGGCGTTATAAAACAAGGTGTACTCTGTAAAAATCACACCTGCATGTAAGGCTGCATACGGAACAAACAAGCCTGACTTTTTAAAATAGTACTGTCCGTTTGCAGTTAGCGTGTAGTTATACATATAATTGAATATGTCTGTAGTAATGGCTCCGCCTGGGTATTCATAGGTTTGGCGTGGCACATAATCATCCAGCACATTAAACCCACCTTCAATGCCGGCACCAAATTGTTCGTTGATAAACTTGGTGAAGCCAAGGCGTACACCCCGCGAACTGGTTTTGCTCACATAATCGGTGTATGTGGGTTTTACCATCATCCAGTTAATATGAAAACCCGATTCGGCTATTTGTGCTTGCGTTACTCCAAACACCATAACAAAAAAAACTATTGCTAAAGCTCTCATACTTAATCTTTTGAAATGTAAGGTGATTGAGTAAACGCCTGATCAATGGCCTCCAGGGTTTTTGTCTTCAAATCGAAGGTAGTGTACAAGTCACCGATAAAGGCTTTCCATATTACTTTGTAGTTGCCTCCCGTAGCATTCTTTATGTCCACAATTTCAATAACCATGGTGGCGTACTGTGCATAGTATGTATTTACTATAGGAAAATAGTACCCATAATACCCATAGTACCCTCCATAGGCAGGGAGATAATTTACAGTTTGAAAGAAACTGAAATCATCCAGAATAATAATGTTAACCGCAAAGTCGGGCTCCTCTTCTTCCGTTACCTGATCGAAACCACGCGTTGAAAGATTTTCTTTCGCTAATGCGATAATAGGTTTTACATAACCTCCGGCAATATCTGTAAAGTTGGCATCCGTTAAGTACGCATCATCTGGGTCAATACCCCTTTTAACATACCCAATGGTATCTTCCCGAATAATAAATGTGCTGTAGGTGCTGAAAATATCAGCAGCTATGGATACTTGATCATATTGGGTTTGCACCACCATATCGCGGGCAAGTTCACCCGATTGAGGCTGTAACTCACAGGCCGCCAATAACAAAGCCAATGGAATAATGTAGAGGATTTTGTTATTCATACTACTTACTATAAAACGTAAAGGTTAGTTTTATCGTGCATTAGACACTTTGAAAACAAAGAAAGTTTGAATTCAGTTTATTAAATAGTGCTAAATCGACTACTGAAACTTTCACGCGAAGAGCGCAAAGTAAAGCTAGTGTTAATTGAGAAACCCATGCTTTTCCAGTGCGGTAAACACCTGATCAAAACAGCTTTCACGTTCATAATACCGGTTGGCCAAAACCACGTATAAAATTCCTTTGGCAGGAACGGAAACATAGTGGCAATAAAATCCGCCCTGCGTGCCGGTGTGCGCAACAATTTTATCTCCGGCATTGGTGGCTTCAATAAACCACGATAATCCGATAAACGGCTCATAGTCGGCCTTCCAGTTTTTTGGTTTAACAACCTGGTGCGATTCGGTTATGGTTTCCATTGACGTAAATACGGCATGGCGCATGGCGTGTTCATATAAAATCAACTCATCAACCGAACTCCAAACTCCACCGTTTCCGGCAGCGGCAAAGGTTGGTTCTTCACCAAAGTCTTTCTCATGCCATTGATCCTTTATTTTTACATAACCATGCGAAACACCGGTTTCCGGATGCGGGCCATCCGTTATGGTACTGGTTACCATGCCTGCCGGTATAAAAATTCTTTCTTCAATAAATTTTTGCCATTTCATTTCGCTTACCTGCTCAATAATCAAGGCAAGTGCATTAAAAGCAGGGTTGGAGTATTCGTATTGTTCTCCGGGATTAAATACGAGTGAATCTGCCTGCATGATAGGTGCCCAGTTTTCGGCATCTTTTGCCGTGAGATAAAAAACGGAGTCCTCCCGGGTTTTACGAATGTCGGGCAAACCAGAAGTGTGGGTTAACAGATGTCGGATCGTTACCGATTCACCAATGGCCTTATTTGTAAAATCGGGAAAATACTTGATGATCGGATCATCCAACGAAAGCTTACCTTCATTGCGGAGCATCAAAATACCATACGCCACAAATGTTTTGGAAATGGACCCGAGGTTAAACAGTGTTCCGGATGTAATCGGTTCTTTGGTAACCAGATCAGCAAGTCCGTATGATTTCAAAAAGAGTGTTGAGTCCGCCTTTAGAATCAACACACATGCACCGGGCTCTTCTGCGTTGAATTCGTTTGAAAAAAGGCTGTCGATTTCCTCAGCGAAAGTTGAAACGTTTTCTTTTGGCGAACAGTGCGCCAGTAAAAAGATAATCAAGACAGGAAGTAAAAGCTGTTTCATACTTCCCGAAGTTAGGAAAAGATTTATGATCTGCTGAAAGTCTGACCATTAACCCTGAAAATTAATTTCCTGGTGCGTTCCATCGCAATACGGTTAGTTCGATGACGCCCCACACCTGCAAAAGGCAGTGGCTTTGTTCTTTTTTGTGAGTGTTCCACTGGAATCTTTCACGGTTACATTACCATACACCATCGGTGGACCGTTTGGAACTGTCTCCACAATCGTTTCTGCCTCTGCCTGAACTTTTCCATCTTCTGCATCTTCATTCATGAAATAACTCAGGGCACCGCTTGGACATTTCTTAATCTGTGATACAATTTTTTCTGTATCGGCTCCTTGTGGTTAACCCACGGTCGCTTTTGCGGATCAAAAACGTCACCCAATCCGCGAAAGCAAATGGCCGAATGAATACACATGTCGGGCTTCCAAACAATGGTTACTTCTCCGTTGGTGTATTTTTTAGTGATGTCTCACATGGGTATTAGTCCATTGAAAGTGTGGTATCGATTTCGATTGGGTTGGTGAGCACTTTATGAACCGGGCAAAGTTTTGCAATCTGCAACAATCGCTTTCGTTGTTCTTCGTCAACATTTCCGGTTATTTCAATTTCAGTCTTGTACGAAGTTTTACCTTCAAACGGGCCATTTGAAACCTGCACACGGATTTGCTGAACATCCCAGCCCTTTCGGTTGGCATACATGCGCAGAGTTATGGCCGTGCATGAAGCCAGGCCCATGCGGATAAAATCTCCGGGGCGCGGGCCAAGGTCTTTTCCACCAACATCCAGTGGCTCATCAGCAATTAGGGTATGGTCGCGTGCAACCAGTTCGGTTTTGTATACATCATCGCCAATGGTGGCAACGGCTACTTGTATCCCTTCATCGTGCATGTTAAAAACTTTTATTCATAACAAAACTTTCTTGCGTATAGCGAACGCGAGGTGCAGTCTCACGTTGCTTCAGGTTTTCCGGAAGTTTTTCCGCATCACCCGGATATCCTATTGCCATAACCACCACCGGCTCGAGCTCTTCTAAAGGTACGTTTAAATTCGCAGCCAACTCTGCTTTATCAAAGCCTCCCATTTGGTGAACATTTAACCCGAGTGCTGTTGCCTGTAACGATAAAAATGCATTGGCCCCACCAAGGTCGTAGCGTGCTGCGCTATTGGGCACGCCATTTCGGATGTGTTTGGTGCGAACAAAACTGGCAATCAACAACGGTGCATCAACTGCCCATATTTTATTTCCTTCCGACAAGGTATTAAAAATTTTTGCCCATAGTTCCGGTTGCCCTTTGGTGGCGTAAATATAAGTCCACGGTTGTTCGTTCATGCTGGAAGGCGCCCAGCGAGCCGCTTCAAAAAGTGATTTAATTTTTTCTTTCTCCACCGGCTTAACCGAATAGGCTCTTAAACTTCTCCGGCTTTCAATGATATCAAGGATTGGGGATTCAATATTCGAGGTTGTTTGCATTTTAATAAGTTGTGCTTCCATGCTTTGTTGGTTCATATTTCATTATAACAAAAAACTCCTCCATTGGTTTAGGTCGAGTAGCAAAGACAAAGCAGCCGGTTTGCAGATGATAATGCTCATTTTCATTCTGCGTTGATAGCTGTTGGTTATTCGCATATTTATCTGAGAACGAATAACCAACAACGAATAACCATTAATTCATTGGTACTTCCATTAACAATACTTCGGCATCCTGATCAGCGGTGATGACAATTTTCTCCACATCCCAAATACCAAGTCCATCGCGCTTATTTAATTTCTGATCACCGATGGTAACATCACCTTCAATAATAAAGGCGTACACACCATTTTTACTTTTGTGGATAGCGTATTCTGTTGACACTCCGGATTCTAACTTTCCAAGCGAAAACCAGGCATCCTGGTTAATCCACAACGCTCCATTATCCTTTTCAGGAGAAACCACGGTTTGAAATTTGTTTTGTCGATTGCTGGCAGGAAAAAGTTTTTGGTCATAGCGGGGCTGAATATTATGTACTTTAGGAAAAACCCATATCTGCAGAAAATTTACATCTTCTGTTTTTGATGCATTTTTCTCGCTGTGCTCAATGCCGGACCCTGCACTCATAATCTGCACCTCTCCGGATTGGATAATACCCTTACCACCGGTGGTGTCGCTGTGTTCCAAAGCACCGCGCAGCGGGATGGAAACAATCTCCATATTATCATGCGGATGTTGTCCAAAACCTGCCCCACCTTTCACGACATCATCATTGAGTACGCGAAGGGCACCAAAATGAATGCGGGCCGGATCGTGATAACCGGCAAAACTGAAGGTATGGTAAGAATCAAGCCACCCATGGTTGGCATGGCCGCGGGTATAGGCCCTGTGCAGAACGGTTTTCATCATGTTTTGGGATTACCGGTTAACAAAGTTATCTACAATTGTTGTATATACAACAATTGTCCTCGAATTGTTCCCCTAAAAGAAAAAGACCGTTAGGGGAAAATGAAGGGCTATCGCTTCAGTAACTTAAAGCCAATGTCCCTGCCCTGCCCGCGCATCATGGCCAGGTTGATCCAGAAAAAGGCAAACTGCTCCATCAACTGAAATTTATCGTTGCCGCCCACATCATAGCACTCGGC